>JAFGFZ010000525.1 GCA_016930815.1 Pirellulales bacterium
GCCCTAAACGGACATTTCTTTAGGGCCACCCCTTTGGGGTTTTATGGAATATGTTGCGTTACCTATCCCAGGGTTACGAGACGGTCGGTACCCTCCCGTCTCTCCACCCTGGGCTGGAATAGGACTGCCCCGTTGGGGCTGAGGTTTCGATTGACTTGTGTAAAACAACTAGGGTGCTACCCCAGGCTACGATGATAAAGGCCTTCGGCCTATCGTTGATCCGAATATCGCAACATCGAATAGGGCGCGGCAAGATCATCCATGATTCAACATGGAATCCAGGCCAAATGGCATCTGTTGACCGCAGCGACAGATCATAAGTCGTTTGCTATCAAGGAATCCGGAATGCGTGCCCAGGGATCGAATCGCGGGCTCAGACGCCCTTAGCCGGTGGCGTCCACCACTCCAAAGATCCTCCAAATGCTCATCTGGACGCGGAGGTTGTACTCAGCGTACTATGAGTGTGCTCCAAGAGGCATATTGGAATGGGTGATAGCCCACCGTGATTTTTCAAAGCCAGACCAACCATCAGGAATCCGGTGTCAGGGGAATCATCGCTGATATTGGATATCCGGTGACTGCACGGCAACCGGTAGAGATACCACGAAGAGATCGAAAGTATGTCGACAACACTATGGCCGGAAACGCGGACAATCACTTTTGATGGGGCCGTTTCGAGTCCATGCCCGAATGAGTTGCTGAATCAGTATCACGAGCTTCTCAGCCAGCAAAGGTTGGCTTGGACCGAACATCTTCACTTGAAACAGCTTCTCGGAACAGGAGGGCAAGGAGTCGTCTATCTGAGTGAACGGCGCGGAACCGATGAGTTCACCTTACCGGTGGCAATGAAAGTTTTTTCTCCGGAACATTTTGAATCGGAGCGATCGTATCTCGAAACAATGGTTCGGGTCGGCCGCGTTGCCTGCCAAGTGGCCCGGATTGCACATGACAACTTGCTCGATGTCCAAAATTTCATTGAGCGGTATCGTATCCGTATCATGGAGATGGAATGGATAGACGGTTACGATTTAGCGCGCTTGCTGACGCAAAGCATGCTGGACCGCGTCGAGAGAAAAGTCAGCAAAAAACGATGGATGGAAATCAATGATGTGATTGTTACGACAGGTCCGGTTCGGCCGCGTTTAAAGCCCGGAATTGCCGTTGCCATCATTCGTGAGTGCCTCGGTGGATTGGCCGCTTTGCACCGCGAGGAGATTGTTCATGGGGATGTCAAGCCATCCAATATCATGATCAAACGGACTGGTAACGCGAAGATTATCGACATCGGTTCCGCCATTGAGCTCAATAATCGGCCGAAACGGCTTACATGCACACCAGCTTATGCCGCGCCGGAAACAATCGACCGGGATGAATTGACTCCCCAGTCGGACCTGGCCAGTTTAGGATATGTGCTGATTGAAATGCTTTCAGGTCGCCCGCTATTTGCCGGCATTCATGATTATCATAAATTGGTCGAAGCCAAAAGGGTTCTCAGCCACAGGCTGGGGGCTATCCTTCCTAAGGAAGTGGCGGATAGCCAACTTCTGCTAACGATATGCCGGCGTTTGACCGCTGCGGATCCAACGCTCCGATATGCCAGCGCGGAGGATGCCGATACCGGTGAAGAAGGACTCGCTGAATTTCAAAGAACCTTGGTTCGTGGAGATTTAGCAACCGAAGCGGAACACGATATTCGATTCTGGTTGGAGGAATTGGACTGACTCAATTGTTAGGGATCTCTCAATGCACTGGAACAGCCTACTGATCCATTTCGTTTTGCTAGCTCAAGTTCCTGGTGTTTCGAATCCATTGGATGGATCAATCAATGAACGTGAACAGCAGCCCATGTCGGCCAAGGAGTGGGTTGAGGAACTTCTGACGGCGCCTCCAGAGGGGGCCTTACCGGGAACTCCGGTGACGTTATCCGCAAGCCTGAAGGGAATCCGTGGGGATCGGCAACAGCTGGAGGTGATTGACGCCTACTGGCGGCTATCAAAAGCCATGGCCGAATACTACGTGGCGGCGAACGTGTATCGAGTCATCCGGGCGGATACGGCCCAGACAAGACAATCCGCACCTGGCGAATCGATTCAAAAACTTGCCACATTAAGACTCGACGCGGCTCGAACTAGAATCACCGCGATTGAAGCCCAAGCCGATCTGGCTGCCCTCATTCGCTGGACCGGCGATACCCTGCCCCTCCCAGCCAGCCACCCCCATGTGGGTGCCTACCATACCCGATATCGAGAAATCTTCGCGAATCAACCGAATCGACAAGCACGTCGGTTACACCATTTGCTACCGAACGAAGTTGAGCTGATCCATGCCCATGCCGAAATGTTGAACGCTTTTGCATCCGGTCCCAAAAATCAAGTGGCCGATGCAACCCGATTTCGCGAAGAATGCGGTCAATTTCTCTCTTCCATCGATCGCTACAATCGGAACATCGCGCGGTACGTCTTATTGGCTTCCGATGAGGACTCGGACGGGTCGGATATCGTGCCGATGCTCATTAAAGTCTCGCGAGAAGAAATGGACAATTCGCGCGTAGCCAATGAGCCAAAGAACCACCAGACAACAACAAACCCCTATCTTGGTGATTCCACGCGAGTCGAATCCAGCGGGAAACAATCGAATGTCGTCCCAGCTCGCGCCGAGGAGGAACTACCGGTCCAGGGCGACGTTGAGCATTCTGTTCTCGTTCGACCGGAATCTCAAAAGATGGATCAGCCACAATTGGACTCCAATTCAAAGGCGTTCATTCGCCCCACAGAGGATCGGCAAGATTCCGGAGATCCGGGTTGGCGGAGCCAAGGCACATGACAACCCTGATCCCATGGAACGTGGTTGGAAACTTCTGAAGGCCACCCCGGCCGCGCAATACAAAGAGGATTCCCGCCCATCAGGGCGGGAATCCTCCATAGTTGGCTGACCCTTCAATCAGTATCGTTTTGATACGGATTGACCGGAGACCCACAGCCAAAGCATCATATCGGATGGCATGGGGGGGAAACTTGATACCGACCATGAATCCTATGACATCCATTGATCCATGTGCCATCCGCGGTCCAGTGTGGAAATCGGGAACTCCCGGTTGTCTGGGGCAAGTACGCGATTGGCGATCCAACATCTGCGCGACTTCCAATCAACCAGCCAAACTCGCGCTGGAAGATGGAACCGTATACACCGGAGTCTCCATTGGCGCCGAGGGAGAGGCAGATGGCGAGGTCTGTTTCAATACCTCGATGACTGGCTACCAGGAAATTCTCACCGATCCCAGCTATCGGGGGCAGATCGTCACCATGACTTACCCACAGATTGGAAATTATGGGGTGAACCAAGAGGATATTGAGAGCCATCGGCCGCATTTAGCCGGTTTCATCGTACGCGAAAACAGTCGCCGGCCGAGTAATTTCCGGTCGGAAAGAGGGCTCTCCGAATACTTGCGTGCCTGGAACCTCGTCGCCGCCGAAGGCTTGGATACGCGAGCCCTCGTCCGCCACATTCGAATGCACGGCGCGATGAAAGGGGTGCTATCCACCATCGATTTGGATGATGCCAGTTTGATTCAAAAGGCCAAAGATAGCCCAGGACTGATTGGCCGCGACCTGGTCCGGGAGGTGCTCCCCGAAATGCCATGCCAATGGTGCGAACCACTGGGCATTTGGACGCCGCGAACCAACCGCAACCAGGCCGGACCATCGCCGCGGAATCCACTCCATGTGGTTGCCCTTGATTTTGGCATGAAATGGAACATCCCGAGACACTTGTACGATATGGGGTGCCGTGTCACGATCTTGCCCGGAACGGCCACCGCTGATGATATCCTCGCCCAACAACCGGACGGTCTGTTCCTCTCGAACGGGCCAGGCGATCCCGAACCGCTCGACTACGCCATTACCACGATCCGCGATCTCCTGGGAAAGGTACCAATCTTCGGAATCTGCTTGGGACATCAGCTATTGAGCCTGGCCTGTGGCGCGAAAACCTTTAAGTTGAAATTCGGCCATCGCGGAGCCAATCAGCCTGTCATGCATCTTGAGACGGGAGAAATCGAAATCACGTCCCAAAATCACGGTTTCGCCGTCGACGAGGATTCATTGCCAGCCGAATTGGAGATCACCCACCGCAGCCTCAATGATGGCACGATCGAAGGAGTCCGGCACCGCACGCTCAATGCTTTCAGCGTGCAATACCATCCCGAAGCATCCGCTGGCCCGCATGATAGCCACTATCTGTTCGGACGTTTTCTGGCTGCGTTACGGTCCTAACGCGGCCGAAGGCCGCAACGAAGTGTAGGCGGGTCTCTCCGAGACCCGCAATGCCACCTCATGATAGCATCCTGTAATATGCGCGCACCACGCGCGCATATTACAGACGAAGACTCTAAAAACAGTCCAACAATCATACCACAGGCACATCCGCAGCGCACAAGTTAACAACTCTCGCGGAGCCACAAAGACACAGAGATTGGCTCAGAGTCGCCCATGAATAATTCGAGTGATACCATCCTGCATCTTCCTGCATCTTCGTGGCTCCGTGGCTCTGTGAGATACTATTCTTAGAGCGAACTGCGATCTATGTGGCACGTTAACCGTAGCTCTTCATGGCTTTTCCTGAGGCGTTGGCGCCGGAATCTCCTCCAAAAATGGGCCCTTTGTCGCCGATACTCCATTCTCAGATGAGCTCCCCCCAGCCACATGTTCCGGGGTACCGTTCTTGGACGGCTGCCCGGAGGGGACGCAGAGCATGCGCTGCATTTTGCAGGAGTATCTCACGTTGCCCGGCAAGGTGCCATAGGCGGGCCAGGCGTTACCTGGCCACAAGAAGTCGGCCATAGGTTGATATTCCTCATTGTAGAGTTCTGGCCAGAAGCCATTGGTATCGATTTCGAGCAACTCCAGGTCGAGGAACAACTGGATACGGTCGGAGAGATAGCCGATATGCTGCCTTGCCACGGCGATCAACGAAGCCGTGTAATCCTGCTGTGATTCGAGGAAATCGCGTGCAGATACATTTTGAATTCCCAGCTGAAGCTGCCAACGAGTACTCACAACGCGCTCATATGCCAGAGCCGCGCTGGCCACAGCGATTTGGTACTGTTCGCGATCGAGCTGGAGCTGCCGGAGGTCATCACGGATTTCGAGTTTGATATTGTCTTCAAGCTCCGTCAGGTTGCGTAAAGCGGCCTCGTAATTGATCAATGATTGGCGGAATGAGTTCCTCTGGGATTTCCGGTTGAATGGTGTATCCAGGCTCAATGAGAGTTGTGTCTGGCTGTCATCAAATGTGAAATCGAAGGGCCGATTCACATCGCTTCGAGTGCGAATGACTTGACTTGCATTTAAATTCATCACCGATCGTAGATCGTCTCCCGCCAGTTTGATATGCCTCCATGTGTCGGCGAGAGCTCCCCGTTCGTTCATCAAATCGAATCGCTGCACCAAGGCGGTCAGCATGGCATCGTCCATGTCGATATCGATTGTTAGTAATCCGACCATTTCATCGGCGAGCATCCGATCACTTGCACCCAGTAGCCATTCGGCTTGTTCGAGTGTTTTATTGAGAGCCTGTTCCTTTGTGAGCGATACCTTGCCAATCAATGTTCGTACTTCATGCGACAAGGGAATGGCATGGTTCAGCACATCTTCGGCCTCCTGAATAAGCGGCTGAACACGATCGAGCTGACGATTTGCCACTGCTTCTTCCAGATCATCACGGACCAGTCCGTGGCGGTCCCGAAGGACTTGGACTTGCTTCTGGAAGGATTGGATGGCCTCCGGATTGGCGGAAAGCCGGGTTGCCAGTTCGAGATCGCGATCAATCATCTTCAGAAGAGAATCGACCGAATCCATGGTGCGTTGAAAGATGCGAACTGGTGGGGCGGGATGAGTGGCCTGCTTCTCTTGCGTCAGCACGTTCAGATTGAATTCAACTAGAATGCCCGCTTCATCGGCCAATAGGCGAGTCAGCAGGATTCGGATTGCCTGAACATCCTGGTCCGTAACTCCCAACCGTTTTCGGAGTTCGGACAAATCCAACATCCGGCGGGATAAGTCAATCGCAAAATTGAGGAGAACACTCCGGTCCGGGGAATCCATGTTCCGCTCGGAGACAAGATTACGCCGCGCACGACGTACCAGTTCGCCCGAAACGGTCGACTCGTCCCGGAGAGTCAATATCTCCAACTCGCTTAAATCGAGATTGATTGGCAGTTCGGGTGGCAATCCGATCCGCAACTTCAATTGATCGAGGCCGCTTTCAAGGGAGTTGCAACTTGCGATGAGACTACTCCGGCCCGCTAGGACGTTCTGTTCAATCTGGTCCACTTCGATGCGAGAGCGTTGCCCCGCACGGTATTCCGCATATCCCTGTTCATAGGCTCGCAAGTTGCTGAAGTAGTCTTGGGCATCAATTTCGATCCCACGATAGGTCAGGATAAGAGAATAATATTGAACCGCCAGATCCCGGAAAAACTGCTTCCGAAACCGTGCGAAGTCCCTCGCCGCATAGACGACATCCCGCTCGGCCTGGGTTAACCGCTCGAATACGATATCACGCTGCAAGACTGATTGCGAGATATCCAAGAGTAGTTCCGATCCGACATCAGCGGCAAATCCATCCGGGCCATTGAATGTCAGAACCACATCATTGGCAAAACGGGCCAGAAGATCGCC
>JAFGFZ010000014.1 GCA_016930815.1 Pirellulales bacterium
ATCGGCGGATACAACCAGCTCGTTCGGAACGTAGCCGGGTGCAATGTAACTGACTTCCTCGAATCCGCCGAGCCGTTGCGGCGGCACGCCGCTGAGACATTCGATCCGCACGCGATAGCGGCCCGGCAGCAGGCCATCGCCCGGCGCATAGGAGGTGACTTCAAACTTTCCATCCACTCCAAATTTTCCACTTCCAGGGCGTCGCGGGATGCCCTCGGGAGTCTCAATGGGTGAAAACGTAATGGTCCCGCCCGCCGGGCACGGCCCCCCATCAAATGTGACCGTGCCGTGCACGGGTATGCATGTCGGACCGGACGGGCCGCAACCGATAAGGATCACCACCAACACGACGCCAAAGAGGCCAGCCGTCGAAGTTAAGGTTCGGACGGAAATAAACACCCTGGCAATCGGAAATAATCCTGCGATGCCGGTCATCCGGAATCCCCCAAGGAAACTGGTTCGCCACCCGCGATTGTTCCAAGACCGTTGTATAAAAAATAGTCGATTGTCTCATTCACGAAATGGGTGCTGCCATCACCGAGCAGGACATGCGCCCCACCTGGGTGATAACTCTTGTATCCGCTGGTTCGCCAGTAGTTTTGCGGAACACCGTCATCCGTTTCCATGACATTGATCGGGATATGCGTCGAAGCAACACCGAAATTCGGGCAGAAAGCACAGTTCCAGACACAATGGCCCGGTAGTGTTTCGCCAGCCAGGATCGTGTTGGATAAGCCATCCGTTACCTGGCGAAAAGAGACCGCTTTAATCGAACGGCAAATCATGCCCGTGCAAAAATCTCCACGATACCCGGAACAGTATCCTGAAAGCTCAGTGCCAAAACCGCATCCCTGGCAAGGCAAATTGTCAGGTTTGGGAGTTGTATCCGGACTGAAAGAACAGAAGTCGGGTGGAGTTGGACCCATGCAGGCCGGATACCATAATCCCAACGCGCGGATCGGGTTCCCGTTGTTGGATAATTGTCGCCGGTTATCCAAGATCGGATCAGCCCCCAAATCGTCGCTCGGGCAAATCACCATGCTGATAGGTGACGTGACGACGATCTCATTATCCGGATGGCTTAGAAGGACATTGGGATTGAGCCGATCATGTTTTGTCTGCTCTTCGAGGAAAGGCATCAGCATCGTGAACCATGTCCCCGCGATTTCGTCTTCGGCACCCCAGGCGGAACCGAACGGCAGCGAGCGGTGGGAGGAATGGTAATTCTGAAACGCAAGGCCAAGCTGTTTCAGGTTGTTACCGCACGACATTCGCCGGGCCGCTTCCCGTGCGGCTTGGATTGCCGGCAGCAGAAGAGCTACTAAGATGCCAATGATGGCGATGACAACCAAGAGTTCCACCAGAGTGAAAGCCTGTCGCGTTGCCTTCGATCGGCACTTCGAGAATCCAATCTTACGCCTCGATGCAATGCTCATTCGTATCCTCTTGACCCATCACGGGGCAAACCCGCAATCCAGAAGGAACTACGTACATGCTTGCGCGGTTGCAAGCATGTTCTAGATGAGGGAGTCTCTTCTTCGAGATGCCACTTATTATGCTTGCGGATATGGTTCCATGCAATGCATTATTGCGCAAATAATGGACCATTTTGCGCGAGCAGGCAATCCGTACCAGCCCACCTCGACCAAGAGGCACCTCAAGAAAGAGGCAGCAAATTTACAGCCAGAGTTTACGGCGCATCAGAACCAGACCGAAAAGAACCAGACCCAGCAAACCCAAGGAGGTGGGTTCGGGGATCAGAGATAACGTGACCGCGTTGAGGCGCGACCGGTTACCATCGTTGTTTTCACGGACAAAAACATCGTACGCGGAAACGCCATCACTGGTGAATTGGAACGTGATCGCCGGGTCAGTTGCGTTTTGTTCAACATCCGTACCGACAATGGTCTCGGTTTCATTGGCACGATAACCGACAATCTGGGTACCGATGATGGAGGATGCATCATAGATACTATGAATGCGACATCGATCGGATCAATCAACGAATCAAGATCGAATCACAAAATATGCAGGCTTTTTTCCGCTCGCGTGGATGGACGTCATGGGAACCACACCGCGATTGAAAAGAGAGCCGGCAATTATGTTCATTTTTTTATTTAATATACTTGCAACCGACGTGATGTACAGCGCATAATTGCGTAATAGTGCGGCCATTTTGCGCAAGTCGTTTTCCTGGAGAGTCGAGGGGTTTTAATCGGCGGATGGCGAATCGATGAAAAAAAAGAGTGTCAGAAGGCGGATTGCTCTAGCGTATCCACTCGCGGTACCCCATCTGGCCCTTTTCACGCAAGGGGTCTCCGACTATGCCCGTGAACAGGGTGGCTGGACATTCATCGCCAGCCCGACCATTGGCTCGAGCTTTCCCGAAACGCTGGCAATGACCCTGGCCAGCCTGAAGGATTGGCGGGGGGATGGCGTGATTGCGGTCGTAGCCACGCAGGACCAAGAGCGTGCCGCCCTGAAACTGGGTATTCCGATCGTTAATCTAGCGGGGACTCTGCAACACTCGCGTTTGCCGCGGGTCATGGTGGATCACAAAGAGATCGGCCGCTTGGCGGCCGAGCATCTCCTCGAATGCGGCCTTCGGCGATTTGCCTATCTAGGTACGAAGGATGTCTGGTATGCCTACCTGCGACGCTGTGGATTTGTTGAGCGGATTGCCGAAGCCAGTTGCAGTTGCGAAGTTCTGGAATCCAAGCGGCGCGCGGACGCAAATCAGTTATGGAGCCGGGCAACGCGGGACATTGACGCCTGGCTCCGCAGACTCAAGCCGCCCGTTGGTATCATGGCGGTCCACGATTACCGTGCCCGCGTTCTGATTGATCAATGTGATCATCTCGGGCTGGATGTACCGAATAACGTCGCCCTGATCGGCGTTGACAACGATGAAACCATTTGCGAATTCTGCCATCCCCCGCTGAGTAGCGTCTCGCGGAGCGGGCGGCGCGTCGGATATGAGACGGCAAAGCTCCTGGATAATCTTATGGCCGGTAAATCTCCACCCTCCGAGGACATTCTCATCCCCCCGGATGGTGTCATCCGCCGCCGATCCACCGATGTGGTGGCCTACGATGATCCGAATGTAGCCGTCTGCACCCGCTTCATCCGCGATCACGTCGACGAGACGTTCGGAGTCGAATGTTTGCTCCAACTCGTGAACATTTCACGCCGTTCGTTGGAGACCCATTTTAAACAATGTACAGGTTATACACTCCACGATACGATCATCCGTCAGCGTATACGGCGGGCCATGGAATTGCTAAGCGGCCCTAAGAATATGCCGCTGGACGATATTGCTACCGCCAGCGGATTTCCTGATTCCAGGGCTCTTCGCCGCGCGTTCCGACGTGTCACCGGAACAACGCCAAAAGCCTGGTCTCCCGCGAGTTCGTATGAAGTGATATCCAACGCCATTTCCTGGAACGGCAGGGCCATGGCGAAAAAGACTGAAGACCAAAAACCAAAAACAAAAGACCAAATCCGAAAATCGAATATCGAATGATGGCAGTAACTTCACGGCTATTAACCTGGCATGCCCGACGGCGTTTCCTCCGTCTTGAGCCGCTCGAACCGAGATGGGTTCTTGCCACCGGTCTGGTGATCACGGAATTCATGGCGTCCAACGATACCACATTGCTCGACGGGGATGGATTCTATTCCGATTGGATCGAAATCCATAATCCAACCGATCAGACAATCGATCTAGCTGGTTGGCATCTGACCGATAATGATGGCGATCTGAATCAGTGGACATTTCCAAGCGCGCCGGTGGTCCCGCAAGATGTGCTTGACTTAACACCGGGTGAATACCTTGTTGTCTTCGCTTCCGGGCAAGCTACCGGCGACACCATCGACGCGGCCGGCAACCTGCATACCAATTTCAAACTGACTTCCGACGGTGAATATCTGGCCTTGGTACAGCCAGACGGCATGACAATCGAACATGCCTATGCTCCGATGTACCCAGCCCAGTTGGCCGATATTTCGTACGGGATTGTCCAAGAATCTGATGCCACCATGCTCATCGGCCCGAATGCGATGGCATCTTATGCCGTCCCGCTCGACGGGACATTCGACAGCGTATGGAAAGCGGCTGAATACGATGACAATACATGGACGACGGGTTCATCCGCATTGGGTTTCGGTTCCAACGCATCGGACCTGGAACTCTATCTTCCGTTTGATGAAACAAGTGGCCTGGTTGCAGCCGACTTGTCGGGGAATGGCAACGATGGCACCGTCTATGACGCGGCCTGGATCAACGATCCAACACGTGGACAGGTCCTCAACTTCGATTCCAATAGCGATTATGTATTGGCCAATCTGCCAGGTTTGAACTCCGAATTCACAATCGCATTCTGGGCCCGCCAGACATCCTACAGTGACAATAATGAAGGACTTTTCCAAGTTCAAGATGGCGGGACATCACCGGGCAGTCTGAAAGTGATTGGCGGCTGGGTCAATTCGACATCGGGCTACCCATGGGGACGTTTGATCGAGCTGGACGGCAGCCAGCGGAACCTGCCTCAAACTGGCCCATCCATCAGCTTGAACACGTGGACCCATTTCGCGTATCGCGGCAATGGTTCCACCTACCAGCTCTTTATCAACGGCACCCCCGGGCCGCTGGTCAGTTACGATGGGACAATCTTACTCAACGATCGAATATTCATTGGCAAGCAGGGGACGGAGAGTTGGCGCGGCCAGATTGACGATTTCGCTGTCTGGAGCGGTTCACTCAATAATTCCGATATCGCGGCACTTGCGTCCGGAATCCTCTCGCCCGAGGCCTATGCCGGTTTTGGAAATATCGTGCAGACGGATTTAACCGGCCCGATGCGGAACCAAGGCGCGTCATCCGCCTATCTCCGTTTCCATTTCAGTTTGACCGGAACCGACTTCGACGAGATGACACTGCGGATCCGCTACGATGATGGATTTGCCGCGTACTTGAATGGCACGCAGATCGCGTTTTGCAATGCCCCCACGAATCCGGTGTGGAATGACACGGCATTGGCCGAGCGTTCAAATTTACTGGCGCTCCAGTTTGAGGAGATAGACGTCCGTTCATTCGTGCATCGATTGACTCCCGGTGACAACGTCCTTGCCGTTCATGGCCTGAACCTTTCTGGCAGTGACAGTGATTTTCTTATCGATGTCGAGTTGATCGCGACGAATGCGCTGGAGGATGAAACGCGCTACATGATCGAACCCACTCCGGGCGAACCCAACGCACAAGGTTATCTCGGCTTTCTGGGCGACACCCAATTCGACACGGATCGCGGGTTCTTCAGTGATCCATTCGATGTCACGATCACAAGTACCGATCCGATCGCCGATATTTACTATACCACGGATGGCAGCGAGCCATCCCCGACCAATCCAACGGCGACGCTTTATTCTGGCCCCGTTCCCATCACGACAACGACGATGCTCCGTGCCGGAGCATTCCAGGAGGACTATCTACCAACGAATATCGATACGCAAACCTATATCTTCCTGGAAGATGTGCTCCGTCAAGACCCGCTGGACGATCCATCCGCGCCGGATTACCCCACGGTCTGGCAGGCCGGTGCTTCGGCCGATTACGAGATGGATCCCGAAGTTGTGAATCATTGGGATGACACGAATCCGGCAAACACGGACATTGGCATTCGGGAGGCCCTGCGATCGATCCCCACCATGTCAATCGTGATGGACCATGATGATCTGTGGAATGCATCTAACGGCATATACCCCAATGCAACCAATTACGGAACGTCCTGGATTCGGCCCGGATCAATTGAATACTTTGATCCGAACACGGGCGAAGCTTTCCAGTACAACGCAGGCATCCAAATGCACGGCCATGCAAGCCGCGATAATGTCCGCCTGAAGAAACATTCGTTTCGCCTGATTTTCAACGACGACTATAACGGCCCGACGGAACTCCCCTACCAGCTGTTCAAAGACTCCGAGCTTGACGAGATCAACACGATCGTCTTGCGGGCCTGTTTCACGGATTCGTTTGCCACCCGTACGATCACAGGCCGTTATTCCCCACTCGATTCGACCTACACCCGTGATGTCTGGATGCGGGACACGCAATTGGCCATGGGGCATTTTTCATCGCATAGCACGTATGTCCATCTCTATATCAACGGGCTCTACTGGGGTTTGTACAATCCGGCCGAACGGCCCGACGATGCATTCATGGAAGCCTATTTCGGCGGCGCGCGCGAAGACTGGGATATCATCAAGGACTTCAACGAGCTCTTCCGCGGTGACAAGACGGCTTGGAACGCCATGTTTGCCCTAGCCGATCAATTGCCCAGCGCTGCGGATCCGGATGCGGTCTACTGGCAGCTCCAAGGCAAGAACCCAGATGGCACTCCCAATCCGGTGCTACCGAACTACCTGGATATGAATAATCTCATCGATTTCATGATCCTGCACTTCTACGCCGGTGCCGAAGATTGGCCGCACCACAACTGGTATGCCGCCAGGAATCGCGTCGACCCGGGCAATGGATTCATGTTCTTCGTCTGGGATCAAGAGATCGTGCTCGATGGCCGTTTTAGAGACCGGACGTCTGTTGATGATGATTATTCGCCCGCCGAGCTATACGACAACTTGCGGTATAGTCCCGAATTACTACTCCACTTTGCCGATCGGGTCCAATTGCATATGTACGGCAATGGGGCATTAACAACCGAGGCGAATCAAACACGCTGGATGGCCCGTGCCGATGAAGTGGAAGCCGCCATCATTGGGGAGTCCGCACGCTGGGGCGATGCACGCGAGGGAGAGGTGGTCACGATCGATTCTGGAGAGCCTTCGGTGACTATCCCGACCATGACCGTGGATCACTGGCGTGCGTCGCGGGACGAAGTGATCGGCTATTTCGAGCCGTGCCACCAGTTGGCGATGCAACGGTTCCGTACGGCCGGCCTGTATCCGGCCGTCGATGCCCCCTCCTTCAGCCAGCATGGCGGCTCGGTTCCGTCTGGATTCCAGCTGGGCATCGTGAACCACGAATCGACGGGCACGGTC
>JAFGFZ010000526.1 GCA_016930815.1 Pirellulales bacterium
GGCAAAAAGTTAGCAAAGGAAGTCTGAAGTCTGAAGTCTATAGTATGAAGTTTAAAGACAGAAGATTTAAGACTGAAGACTCTCAAATCATGGACGATCGATTCGAGCTGTTCTGGTCGTTCGCCAGGATCAAGGCCGGGAAGGCCAGGGCCAGAAGGCATTACGAACAAGCAATCGCGTCCATGAATGGCCATGCTGATCCGCATGGCTATCTTCTGGATCGCTGGAAACTCTACCAGCAATCGGGCCGCGGCCAATCCGAGTACGCATGGGAGCCGTGTGCTTGGCTCCGGGACGGCCATTACGACGACGACCCGGAAACTTGGAAAGATAAGCGAGGCAAACATGTGCTCGACTCAAGAAACCAACGCATCGATGGCAATCCACCGGCGGGATATGGGACACTCAGACCGCCAGGCTGATCTGAAGACGGCATTGGCCCGCTTCGAATCACGGATGGCAGCCGGTGCGTTCTCGCCGTATGCAAACCGGATCGAGGATCCCAGAAAACGCTGGTGCACCTTCCTCGAGTTGATCAAGCGGCGGGGCCAGCGTTACGCAATGTGTTCGCTAGAGAATTTCGATATCTGTGGGCGGGATTCGAAGCGGAAGACTTCGGTCCGCGACGAATTGAGATCGTTCACCACGAACATGCCAGAACGGATTGCAAGCGGCTCCGGTCTGGTCCTGCTCGGTCCGCCCGGCACTGGCAAGGACCATTTGCTGATGGCCTGTCTGCGGGAGGCCATTCTGACGCATGGCTTCACGGTCCGTTGGCATGACGGCCTGGAATTGTTCCAGCAAGTGAAAGCTGCGATCGCTCGAGATGGTACAGGCGATTTTTTCAAGCAGCTCTACACACCACAGATTCTGGCCCTCTCCGATCCGGTTCCGCCCAGGGACGAATTGACGGCTTACGAACTGTCGGTACTTCGTAATGTCATCGAGAAGCGTTACTCATCCGGTTTATCGACCTGGATCACAACCAACGTGCAAAACTACGACGAGGCCAGAAAGCTCTTTACCTCAGCGGTGCTCGACCGCCTGCTGCATGGAACACTGGAATTATTTTGCGGATGGGAAAGTTATCGAACACGAATGGAGGCAAAACCATGTGCGACCGAGACGAACTGAGTGCCGATGACTGGACCACTTTTTACGTGGACGCCATTCCCAAGCCGCAGCCACGCCACCAGATCGGAGTGGTCGCCGGCAAGGCCATGGCATTCGAGGCACCCAAGTCCCATCCGATCCATGTGTTCAAGCTGGCGGTGCGGGAAGCGGCGATCAAGGCCAGCAACGGCCGGCCACGCATGGATGGGCCAATCGCACTTGAAACAGAAATCGTCCTGCCAAGGCCTGCCTCGATGACGCGAAAGACTAAACCGAATCCGTCGATGTTACACCACAAGCTCGGCGACGTGGACAACTACGCCAAGGCGATCATGGACGCGATGGACGGGATCTTCTGGGCCAACGACTGCCAGGTCGCCAAGCTCTATGCGGCGAAATGGTATGCGGCCGGTGATGAGAGGCCGCACTGTCGGATTACTGTGGGGCCTGCGAGGACGTTTCGAATTCCAAGAGGAGGTGAAATGTGACCTGGAAGGAATGGCTCATAAGCCTTTTATGCACGACGTTCTGGATGGTTGTTCTGCTGTTCTATGGGATGGCTGCAATCGGATTTTTTACCGTATGGAGGTGGTTCGTTGGCTGACATTGCTCCTCTCCTTGAAAATCCGCTTGGCTGGTGTCGTGTGTGTCGAGCCCATAATCCGACCGCTCTGAAGAACACGTCGACGGGCCGCTGGCTCAATGTGGCTTTGCAGGGCATCGAGGCGATGTTGATCGAGCAGGACAAACTGGAGACATGTTTACAGGCGGCGGCACAAAGGCTGACTGTCAAAGACATCATGGATGTGCCAAATGCGATCGATAGGTTGTTGGAAATCAATGAGATCTTGGATGAGGAAATCCATTGGCTACATGCCGAACTGGACCGGCTCTACGAATTCATCATATCCAGGCAGGAGGTTAACGGATGCAGGTAATCCGTGCCACCGCCGGTCAATGGATCACGGACAACATGCTCGTCGCCGACATCCACGGTGGGGAGGTGGCGGTGGTGGTGCTTACTGAGATCAGGGATTCGAGGGAAGATGGGGAGAAGTTGGCGGAGCGGATTCTGCGGGTGAGGCGGGCGAGGGTGAGGCGGGAAAAGTGCGGGGAAGGTGATAATGGTGTGGCAACGTGATTGTGGCGGGATAAAAATACTGCTTCACTTCGGACGGAGGTGGCCATCTGCAACTCCTTGGTATATATGCAGATGTGAGCCTCAAAGTCCCATTCTCCTTATTGCCATACGTGCAAGAATTCTAAGAAATTCCTTGACGCGCTAGTTGCAGGGGGGGGCGCTTTCCGTCATAATAATTCTCAAATTGTTCCTATCCCATATCGCTCCATGATACGGCTTCGACTACCACATTGAAAGGACGATCTAATGAAGACCACCACCTCTTTGATAGTTTTTTTGTTAGCGTTCTGCTGCGCCGCCGCGGCCCATGGCGTGACTATCGACTGGGTCACCGTCGGCAATCCGGGCAATGCGGGTGAACTATCCGGAGAGGGTGCTGGCGGATATGGACCTGATCGCATTTGTGGCGCGGTCGATTACACCTACCGCATCAGCAAATACGAGGTTACCACCTCACAATATGTAGAGTTCCTCAACGCCGTGGCTGCATCCGATCCGAATGGGCTATACAGCATCAACATGTGGTCAGATGACTATGGTTGTAAGATCGAGCGAACTGGCGATGATGGTAGCTACCACTACTCGGTCGCCGCCGACCGAGCATACCGGCCGGTAAATTATGTTTCGTTCTTCGACGCGATGCGGTTTGTCAATTGGCTCGAGAACGGCCAGCCGACAGGTGCACAGGACGCCAGCACGACCGAGGATGGCGTCTACACGATCAGTGATGGCGTGAGTGAAGTACGCAATCCCAACGCCACCTACTTCATTCCGAGCGAGGACGAATGGTACAAGGCGGCCTACCATAAAAATGATGGCGTGACGGGCAACTATTGGGATTATCCAACCCAAAGCGACAGCCAGCCAAGCAACGCTCTTGTAAATCCCGACCCAGGTAACAACGCCAATTTCTACTTTAGCGACTACACAATCGGCAGCCCATACTGGACGACCGAAGTTGGCGAATTTGAGAACTCCGAGAGCGGGTACGGCACGTTCGACCAGGGCGGCAACGTCTGGGAGTGGAATGAAACGGTCATTGAAGATAACTTCGTGTTTCGTGTCTTGCGTGGCGGCACGTTCGGCAACTACCCCATCTCCCTGCATGCCTCGGCCCGCGACGGCGCCGACCCGACGGACGAGTACGACAGTTTTGGGTTCCGCGTCGCAAGTATCCCTGAGCCCGACAGTTTTATATTGTTGGCATGCATGGTCATACCTGTTATAATTTTGAGAAGGGGTTGAAGATAGAACCCTTTATCCTTTTTCCCTTTTACCCTTTATCTTCCGCCGCCGCAGGCGGCGCGCGATATTTAAAAACGGATTTGGGACGTTGCGGATTCATCGCGAGGAGCAGATCAACGCGCCAGTCGTACTCGTGAAATGGTACGACTGGACGAAATGGCTGTTGGAGCGCGTGGATAGCTTTCCGAAGAACCAGCGTTTTATTTTCGGGACGCGTCTGGCGGACCGGTCGATTCGCGTTCTCGAGATTCTCGTCGAAGCGAGCTACCGCGCAAAGAAAGCGGAATTTCTGGCCGAAGCGAATCGGCAGATCGAGGTTCTGCACGGCCGTACACATTCTCGAGCCGCAATTGCCGTCTGTCTCATCCCGATGACACCACGGGACAAGAATGTCCCCTCTTCTCTTCCTCTCATCAAAGCCATCTTTGGGTAGTCCTCTCATAAAATCCCAGTCTCAAATAATCCGAGAATCGGCATCTCACGGATTGTGGGACTTAGCAATCAGTAACCTACTCAACATGCATTATTATCTAATATATATACATACGTTCCCATAGTATAAATATGTTTATGAATACCTACTTGACATGCTCGCTTTGACTTGTTAAAATCCCATCACAATTAAATTGGCGGACCGCCCCCGCCTGTTGCGTACAACGCCGGGCACCGACCTCGGAAACGATTCCGTGGCAGGTGCCCGGTTTTTTTGTTAAGGAGCCCAATCCCGAAGGAGTCCACCATGCCGCCAGAAACACCGGAAACCATCGCCGCCCGCTTCGAACGATTCCAAAAGCTCGCAGATCTTGTCCGCCTCATCGTCAACTTGTTTGGTATCCTCGACTGGAGCAAACTGCAGCCTCTTTTTGAGGCGATCGCCAAGCTGCGTGCGATCGAGCAGACACCTGGCACCGCCGACGACAAGGAGCGTATCAAGGCGGCATTGGAGGTCGCCCAAATCTTGGTCGAGATCACACCGAACGAGCTGGATGACAAGCTGGCCGCCGCGATTAGCACGCTGCTTGGCAACGAAGCGATCCTCGAAATCTTCGCCAGGCTGCTCGACAACCTGGCGAACCGGACCGACACGTTTGTTGCATCCACCATGCCGCGGTCCATGCTGATGGATGCCGGCGGACTTTCTGAGGCGGAGATCGAAGCCATCGACAAGGCGGGGATCAATCTGCCAGCACTGCTCGCATTGATCCAACTCATTCTAGACCTGATCGCCCAATTCCGAGGAGAGTGACCATGCGACAGATCACCATCCTGATTGCGATTCTTTTATCGGGATTCATCGGCTCGCTCTGCCACGCCCAGATCAATGTGCCCGCCGAGAGCAAAGAATACGTGCCGATCCCCGTCACTGTGAAAACTGACATTCCGGACGGGGCACGCCTACGTGGTCCAGGCTGGGTGATTCCAGAAAACTTGAACGCCTACGAATGCTCGCCGGCACTGATCATCGTATGCGGACCACCAGGCGAATATGTCATCGGCTATCGGATCCAGTGGCTCCACATCGAACCGGTCACGTTTACGGACGGGAACGGCAAGGAGATCACGATCCAGTCGTATCTGGGCGATGGCGAATATGACACCGAGGCCAAATTCAAAATTTTAGGCCCGAATCAGCCAAACCCTCCTCAGCCCCCAGTAGACCCGACATGGCGGATCATGCTGTTCTACGACGGGGGCCAACTCGACAACCTGCCGGCGGGGCAGCGATCCATTCTGACGTCCCTGGCAATTCGCCAAAAGCTGATTGCCCGTGGCCACAATCTCCTGGAAGTACTTGAAGCAGGTGGCTTGGGCGGTAGTGTACCGCCCCGCTACGCACCCTGGTTTGCAGCCGTCCAAGGGGATCCGATGCC
>JAFGFZ010000527.1 GCA_016930815.1 Pirellulales bacterium
ATTTCTTTCCGGACCAACTCATTCCCGAAGCGCGGCGTGATATCCGCCAGTTGCTGGAGCAGCGGGGTGTTCAGCCCATCATGCCAACGCCCGAAGAAACAAAACTCGGCGGTGTGGAAAGTCTTGCCGATGCCCGGAAATGTGCCGATTTGTTCCACCGCCATCGCGATGCAATCGATGGTGTTCTTGTGATGCTTCCGAATTTCGGCGACGAAAAAGGAGTCACCGAGACACTCATTCTTTCGAAACTGGACGTTCCCATCTTGATCCAAGCGTACCCGGACGATCTTGGACAACTCGATCCCGCCCGGCGCCGCGATGCCTTCTGCGGCAAAATCTCCGTCTGCAACAACCTTGTCCAGGCAGGGATCCGATTCACGCTGACTTCCCAGCATGTCTGCGATCCAAGTGACCCGCGTTTCGGAAGCGATTTCGACCAGTTCCTCGGCGTTTGCCGGGTTGTGAACGGCCTGCGGGATGTGCGGTTAGGCGCGGTTGGCGCGCGGCCGGCCGCCTTCAATACGGTCCGCTATAGCGAGAAGATCCTCCAACGACATGGGATCCACGTCACGACGGCCGACCTTTCCGAGTTTCTGCCCCAGATGGCCAAACTCGATAACACCAACCGCCGCGTCCAGGATAAACTCGAATCGATCCAAGAGTACGCTCCCGCCCCTGGCGTGCCGGTCGAAAAACTGATCCGGATGGCCAAGCTGGGCGTTGTATTGGACGACTGGATCGAAGTCCATGCCCTGGATGCGACGGCGATCCAGTGCTGGAATTCCATCCAGCAAAATATTGGATGCAATGTCTGCACGCTGATGAGCATGATGAGTGAACAAGGAGTGCCTAGTGCCTGTGAAGTGGATGTCACCGGGGCACTGACCATGGTTGCCATGCAATTGGCCGCGGGATCTCCAGCCGCGCTGGCCGATTGGAATAACAATTTCGGAAACGACGAGAACAAGTGCGTCCTCTTCCATTGCGGCAACTGGGCAAAGAGTTTTCTGCCAGATATTCAAATTACCTCGGCGCCGATTTTGGGGAGTACGATGGGCGTCGAAAACACGTACGGCGCTCTGGAAGGCCGTGCACGAGCGAATTCATTGACCTATGGCCGCATCACAACATCTGATGACGCAGGTTGTATCCGGACCTATGTGGGTGAAGGTCAACTGACGGACGACGCATTGGATACTTTCGGTGCCCGCGCCGTGGCCCAGGTGCCCAATCTTCAGAAACTCATGCGGCATATCTGCCTGCAAGGATTCGAACATCACGTGGCCATGACCCGTTCACGAACGGCAGGAGTGCTTTCAGAAGCTTTTGGGAACTATCTGGGCTGGGAGACCTATGTGCACTCATGACCGATCACGAGCTGAAACTCAAATCGATCCGCTACCGCCGCGATTTGCTGCAATATATCGTGTTGGCTGGTGCCGGCCACACCGGCGGTAGTCTCTCCTGCATCGATATTCTCAACGTCCTTTACAATCGCATCCTGCGCGTTTTTCCGGAATCATGGACCGATCCGTGTCGCGATCGTTATGTGCAGAGCAAAGGGCATTCAGTGGAGGCCTTATACGTGGTTCTGGCCGATCGGGGTTTCTTTCCAAAATCACAACTCGAAACCCTTTGCCGTTACCAATCGCCCTTCGTGGGCCATCCCACGCGTAAGATACCGGGTATCGAAATGAACACCGGCGCGCTCGGGCACGGTCTTTCAATCTGTGTTGGGATGGCGATCGCCGGGAAGATGGATTCGGCCACGTACCATGTCTACACCCTCCTCGGCGACGGGGAACTGGCCGAAGGATCGAACTGGGAAGCCGCCATGGCGGCTTCGCATCACAGGCTGGATAATCTGACCGCGATTTTGGACCATAACCGTCTGCAGATTACGGGCCGGACTCGAGAAGTATGCAATACGGAACCCGTCGATGCGAAGTTTCGAAGTTTTGGTTGGACCGTCCGGACCGCGGATGGCCACGACGTGGGCCAGCTCACCGATGTGCTCAGTCAGGATCCCGAGCGGGGAAAACCGACACTGATCATCGCGAACACGGTGAAAGGGAAGGGGGTTCGTTTTATCGAAAACGTGGTCCGATGGCATCATGGAGTTCCGAGCGCGGAGGAACTGGATCAAGCCCTTGCGGAGTTGGATGCCGCGGAAGCAGCCCTCGCGGAGGCCTCCGAATGAGTGCGCCGGCACCTTCGATGTTTTCCACCGCGGCCCAAGCAACTGCCAAGGGGCTTGGACTTGCGATGGGGCGTTCGAACTTGGAGGTCTTCGCGGATACCTTGCTGGCTCTGGCTCAAACCGACCGGCAGATCCTGGCCGTAACGAGCGATTCTCGCGGGTCCGGAAAACTCGGGCCGTTCAGTCAAGCTTTCCCGGACCATCTCGTGGAAGTGGGAATCGCCGAACAGAATCTAGTGGGTGTCGCGGCTGGTCTCGCAAGAAACGGCAAGAAAACATACGCCATTTCACCGGCCAGTTTTCTCACCGCGCGGGCGCTCGAACAGATCAAAAACGATGTCTGCTATTCGGACGTACCGGTCAAGTTGGTTGGGATCAGCGCGGGAGTCAGCTATGGGGCATTGGGGTCAACACATCATGCTTTACATGATCTCGCCGTTCTGCGAGCAATCCCGAACATCTTGATTATCGTACCAGCGGACAATTTTGAAACCCGGGCGGCGGTGCAGGCCGCGGCCGCGGCCGATCGGCCGATCTATCTCCGGTTCGGCAAGAGCCCCATGGTTGATTTTCATGATTCGGAAACTCCATTCGAAATCGGAACGGCCATTGAGATTCGGCCGGGTCATGATTTGGCCTTCATCGGGACGGGCGAAACGGTGATTCACTGCCTGCTCGCAGCGGCACAACTCGAAAATGAAGGCTTGAACTGCCGCGTGGTCAGCATGCATACCGTGAAGCCGCTCGATACGCATGCTCTGTTTCGCGCCGGGCGGGAATGCCGGGCCGTGATCACCGTCGAAGAGCATTCCGCCCACGGCGGGCTCGGCGAAGCGTGCGGCGCTGCCCTGTTGCAGGCGGGAATATCGCCCCGATTTCGTATCGTCGCTATTCCAGATGAAGATACCGTCACCGGAAGCCAGGCGGATATCTTCCGGCATTACCACATCTCCATGGAAGGACTGATCCAAATCGGACATGAAGTGCTTTAGAGGCTCGAATAGAATGCTGGGAAGATCTAACATCTGCCTGTGGCTCGGTCAGGAGACCGGCCACAACAGCGTCCATGCAAAAAGGAATGTAGTAGCGGAGAAGTTCAGCCAGTAAAGAAGCCCGACTTTTCAAAAAAGCCGGGCTTCTAGGTTCGACAGCGCTTCGAATAGGAAAGGAACGCAACTCGATGAGTTCTCTTGTGGCCATTGATCAGAGTACGTCCGCGACAAAGGCCATTCTGTTTGATGAAGCGGGTTGTATCCTTGACAAGACAACTCGCGAACACAGGCAGATTTACCCGCAACCAGGATGGGTGGAACACGATGCCGAAGAAATCTGGCAAAATGTTCTTTGTCTCTTGGAGGATCTGTCGGACCGGCAGCCGATGCTGCTCGCCAATGCGGCCGGGATCAGCATCACCAACCAGCGGGAGACCATTCTCGTTTTCGAACGAATCACGGGCAAGCCACTTACGAATGCCATTGTCTGGCAGTGCCGGCGGAGTGATCCGATCTGCGCGGAACTCCGCGATGCCGGCCACGAAGAGATGGTGCGGCGCAAAACGGGCCTCAAGCTGGACGCCTACTTCTCCGGCTCGAAGCTGAAATGGCTCGCCCGGGAGAAGCCCGATATCTTGCAGAAACTCCGCTCTGGCGATGCACTGATTGGGACCATTGACACTTACCTATTGTATCGCCTGACAGGAGGCGCGGTATTCGCCACGGACCATACCAATGCGAGCCGGACACTTCTGTACAATATCGATCAGTGTCGCTGGGATGCGGATCTTTGTGAGTTGTTCGATGTCCCGCCGGAAGCGCTGCCGGAAATCCATGAAAGTTTTGCCGTCTTCGGCCACTCGGACGCCGCCGGGAGACTCCCCGAAAAATTGCCCATTTCAGGCGTGATCGGCGATTCGCAGGCGTCCCTCTTCGCCCAGCGTTGCTATGAGCCGGGCATGGCCAAGGCCACATTCGGTAGCGGTACCTCCGTGTTACTGAATGCCGGGAACCGGCTCCCATCCTCGTCACACGGTGCCGTGGCGGCGTTGGCCTGGGTCTGGAAAAATCAACCCACTTATGCGCTGGAGGGGCTTATCAACTATTCTTCCGCGACGATTGCCTGGTTGAAAGATCGGCTGGGCTTGATTGACGACGCCGCGTCGACGGGATCCATTGCCGCAACAGCCCAAGACAATGGGGGTGTTTACTTCGTGCCTGCGTTCTCTGGATTGAGTGCACCCTATTGGAGCCCGGAGGCCAGGGCGGCCATCATGGGAATGACCGCCTACACCCGCAAGGAACATATCGTCCGCGCTGCCTTGGAATCGATCAGCTATCAAATCCGGGATGTCTTGGAGATGATCCAGGCCGATGACATTGCCCGTTTTAAAGTCCTTTTCTGCGATGGTGGACCGACACAAAACGGCTTCTTAATGCAATTCACGGCGGATATCACGGGACTGGATCTGGTCGTCGCGGATGTGCCAGAATCATCGGCCCTGGGGGCCGCCATGGCTGGAATGCTCGGCCTGGGTATCCACCATTCGCTAGCGGACTTGACGAACCTGCCTCGAGCAACGGAAACCTATCATCCACAAATGGATGCCGCGGATGTAAACCGATATTGCTTAGGCTGGAAGAAAGCTTTGGAACGTGTTTTATAGCCTTCAAATTCACAACCATGGAACGTATTACCGCAACTTATCTCATTGAAACACCGATCTCCGTGGAACGGGCGGCGGCAACACTTGCCGGAGAGCAGTCGTCGGGAACCTTTGTCTCAGTTCCTGGAGAATCGGAGAAGTTGAAACAGCGATTCGCGGCCCGAATCGAACAAATCACGCCGCTCGAAACTGTCAGGCAGCCTAGCCTGCCGGGATGCCGTGTCAGGGGGAACGCCTACCAGCGGGCCGAAGTGATTGTTTCCTGGTCCATCGAAAATGTCGGTACCAATTTGCCGACGATTGTTTCGACCGTTCAGGGAAATCTCTACGAGCTGACCCAACTCTCCGGACTGAAACTGCTGGATCTCAGCTTTCCCGATTCATTCATTGAGCATTTCGCTGGCCCCCGTTGGGGGATTCCGGGAACACGAAAGCTGGCCGGAGTGGAAAATCGGCCGCTGATAGGCACAATCATCAAACCAAGTGTCGGTTTGACGCCGCGGCAGACGGCGGAACTCGTTGGGGTCCTGGCGGATGCCGGTATCGACTTCATCAAAGATGACGAACTGATGGCAGATCCGCCCCACGCGCCGTTCGAGGCACGACTCCAGGCAATCCAGCCGGTGATCCACGATTATGCCGAACGGACAGGAAAGAGAATCCTCTACGCATACAACGTCAGCGGTGAGATCGACACGATGCTACGGCATTACGAACAGGTTGTCGTTGCAGGGGGGTCGTGCGTGATGGTCAGCCTCAACAGTGTCGGCCTGACTGGCGTGAAAAAATTGTGCGACCAAGGCGCATTGGCCGTTCACGGACATCGAAACGGCTGGGGGATGCTCAACCGCCATCCGGTGCTGGGGATAGAATTCCCAGCCTATCAAAAGATATGGCGCCTGGCCGGAGTCGATCAGATCCATGTCAATGGTATTCAGAACAAATTCTGGGAACCCGACGATTCCGTTGTCCGGTCCATTCAAGCATGCCTCAAACCGATGCTGGGTGGTTACTCGATTTTGCCGGTCCTTTCTTCAGGGCAATGGGGGGGGCAAGCCTATGAAACATATCGGCAAACTCAAACCATTGATCTGCTCTATCTGGCTGGCGGCGGAATCATGGCGCACCCCGATGGGCCCGAGGGTGGTGTCAGGGCATTGCACCGAGCATGGGAAGCGGCAGTTGCCGGCAAGACAATCGAGGAGGCTGCCAGGGAATCCCCTGAACTACGCCGATCGATCGAAAAGTTTGGATCCTCAGGGAAAGTCAAGGCATGAATGACCTGCTATTAACCTACTACGGCGATGATTTCACCGGGTCCACCGATGCGCTCGATTGCCTATCCCGAGCGGGTGCTGAAACGGCTCTGTTCATCGAACCTCCAACACCCCAGCGACTCTCCAACTATCCTGGACTCCGTGCCATTGGCGTGGCCGGTATGACCCGGACCATGACGCCCGATCATATGGAGGAGCAACTCCGCCCCGCGCTGGCTGCCCTGCATTCGTTCGGCGCGCCTCATGTGCATTACAAAGTATGCTCCACCTTCGATTCTTCGCCGGTTATCGGAAGTATCGGCCGTGTGATCGATCTAGGCCGCGAACTATTCCAGGGTCGGTTCATACCCCTCCTCGCTGGAACACCGGCGTTGGGCAGGTACTCCGTTTTTGGGAATCTCTTTGCGCGTATGGGAACCGGTTCCAAAGGGCCAGTGTACCGCCTCGACCGCCATCCCTCGATGGCGTCCCATCCCATCACGCCGATGGATGAATCCGATCTCATCCGGCATTTGGCAAAACAGACAACAAAACGGATGGCACTATTCGATCTCCTCCAATTATCGCTGCCACCCGACGAACGCCGCGCGGAGTTGGAACAGATCCTGGCCGATCACCCTGATGTGATTCTGTTTGATATTTTGCTAGAGGACCATCTCGAGTGCATCGGTTCACTCATCGATTGGTACGCAAGCGCCGATCGGCCATTGTTTTCTATCGGCTCGTCTGGAATGGAAATGGCCCTAGGTGCCCATTGGGTAAAACAGAGTTTCTTGAATCCGATTACCCATTGGCCCGATCCCGGGCCAGCCAGACCGATTCTGGTGGTATCGGGAAGTTGTTCACCCGTAACAGAAAAGCAGATTCAATGGGGGCTGGCACATGGATTTAGCGAGGTGGCTATGGATACAGTGGCTTTGGTCGATGATCTCCGATTCGATTCGGCAATTGGCCAGGCAACGTCTATGGCAACACGTTCTTTGTCGAATGGGGATCACGTGATTGTGCATACAAGCAAAGGCGCGCATGATCCTCGGATACCCAAGACAGCCCATGCCTTGGCGGCCAGCGGTTCCGAGCCGGTTGGAAATAAAGCATCGATGGCACGCCTCCTCGGCACGGCGCTGGGGCATGTGATACGCGGTGTCCTGGAGGCGATGGAAATCCGCCGCATTTGCGTGGCAGGCGGCGATACGGCAAGTTATGCCGCGAGAGTGCTTGGCATCGAATCTTTAAGAATGGTCGCCCCGATCTCGCTTGGAGCCCCACTCTGCGTTGCCACCGCGCCGGGATCGCCAGTCGATGGCCTTGAACTGAATTTTAAGGGGGGGCAGGTCGGCCAGGTCGATTTTTTTGAAATATTGGCGACCGGTTCGATGGGAGGCTTGGATCATGGCATATAAAAAACTCGGGATGGTTCACACCTCAGCGGCACTTGTTCCTATGTTTGAACAGCTCTGCCAAAAAATTCTCCCGGAAATCGATCTGTTTCACATCACCGATGACAGTCTGATTAAGGACGTCATCGAACGGAACGCATTGACTCCGGCCACGTCGCGCCGGGTTGTGGAACATATCGCCTCGGCGGAATCAGCCGGTGCGGATTATATCCTGGTCACCTGTTCGTCGATCGGGCCGGCGGTCGAGGCCGCGATTCCGTTGATTGGTGTGCCCGTCTTGCGGGTGGATCAGCCAATGGCGGACCATGCGGTTAAAATGGGCGGGCATATCGGAGTGATTGCAACACTTCCGACCACCCTGGCACCGACAGCGGACCTGATCCGGCGCCGCGCTGCGGCCGCGGGGGTGTCCGTTGAAATCACGGAGCGACTTTGTGAAGGCGCGTTCCAGGCCTGGATCACGGGGGATACCGAGAAACATGACGCGATGGTTCAAGCGGCTCTCAAAGAACTGGCCGGCCAGACGGATGTCATCGCACTAGCGCAAGCTTCCATGGCACGTGTGGTAGAACGCCTGGATGACTCTGATCGCCAGGTTCCAATCCTGGCCAGCCCACCCTTGGCTATCGACTACCTGAAAACCATTCTCTGATCGAAAAGTGATGCATAGATTGCAGATCCTTTTGCTGGTTACCGCGGCCGTTGGCTTGGTCTTGTGCTGCACCGGCCTGGCTTGCGGCAAGCCATCCCTGTGGCAACCGGCGGCGGCAATCTTTGTTGTCGCATTGGCCACTGGTCTGGGCGCTGTATCGCAGCTGAAGAGTTATCGATTCACCGCATGGATCCTGGCCGCAGTTGTGGTGGCCATGATCTATCCGGACCGTCTACTCGAAATCGGCCCAGTCGATTTGAGAAATCCATGGATCATTCTCCTTGTCGTCCAGGCCGTCATGTTCGGGATGGGGACTCAGATGAGCCTGCAGGATTTCGCGGGTGTGATCAAAGCACCCTGGAGCGTGCTCGTTGGGATCGGTTGCCAGTTCACGATCATGCCTTGCGTCGGATTCGCATTGACGAAGCTGTTTCATTTCTCGCCCGAAATCGCTGCCGGAATTGTCCTGATCGGCTCGTGTTCGAGCGGTTTGGCATCCAATGTCATGGTCCATCTGGCGGGTGGAAACCTGGCTCTATCCATCACCCTTACGGCAGTCGCCACGCTACTGGCACCACTGATGACTCCTCTTTGGATGAAATTCCTGGCTCATGCACTGGTCGAAGTCCATTTTTTTGACATGATGATGGAAATCATCAAAATCGTGATCGTGCCAATCGGAGCGGCGTTGATCCACGACTATCTCAAACACGCATCGCGGCGCGGGCGATGGATCGTGGATGGGATTGCCGCCCTCGGCGCGATCTGGCTGCTGTTCCTTTCATTTGGCGGTTGGCGGTGGGTGATTCAATCCTGCTTTGAGGATTGGCACATGGCGATCAGTACCGCCGGATTCCTGTTGGGTGCCGTGGTTGTCGGGATCGTCTATCACTGGTTAACCATGCGACTTCACTGGCTGGATCGGATGATTCCGATCCTGTCGATGGCGGGGATCATCTATTTCACCGCAGTGACCTCGGCTGCCGGGCGGGATGATCTCTTAAAGATTGGAGGCCTGCTCTTCCTCGCCGCCGTGATCCATAACCTGCTAGGGTACAGTCTCGGTTACTGGATGACGCGAGCAGTGGGTTTGGACCGCGAAACGGCTCGAACGATCGCGTTCGAAGTGGGTATGCAAAACGGCGGCATGGCATCCGGCCTGGCCGGCCAGATGCATAAGCTGGGCACCGTGGGACTGGCCGCGGCCATCTTCAGCCCGTGGATGAATGTCTCCGGATCGATCCTCGCCAATTTCTGGCGAAAGCGGCCGGTCAACTCTTCGCGGATTACTCGCTTTTCCCCATGATGGCGGCCAGTTTCGTCATGAATTCGTCGAGTTGCGGCTTAATGACATCCTGGACACCCGGAATGGCAAGAATCTTCTCTGCCAAAGCTTTTAGCGTGCCAACTCCCTTTTCGATCACGCCCCCAATGGCCGTTTTCGCTTCAGCCGGCATGTTGCCGAGGGAAGTCGTGAGGCCATCTAACGAACTAGTCAACTCGGATATCTTTGGGAGTGCAGCTTTTGCTGAATCAATATCCGCGATCCCGTGGAGAGTTTCTCCAGCCGATTCGAACAGTTGGGTCACTTGCTTCAAAATCTCCGGGCCACCCTCAATGCCACTCAGCGCCTCCGAAGCTTTCTTGGTAACATCGGCAAGCTGATCCTTGACACTCCCAACGGCAGCCTCGGCCGCTCGCGTTGCCGCATCGGTGGCCGATCCGACAGCATCACGCGTGGCATCGACCATATCTTTCGTTGTATCTTCGATGGATCGCGCGGCATCTTTCCCAACGTCTTGGAGCGAGGAATCCTCCTTGGGTGAACAGCCCGCAATACACCAGGTCAACGTGAGACACACCATGAGCCATTTGAACTTGAACATATTTTGCCTTTCATCATTACATGATTGTCGTTGATGCCCTCCATAAGGGCTCCATGAATCCGTAACTGCCCACTCGTCTTGATTAGGCAGGTTATAACATGTTACTAGTATTTGTATTATCGATATCACCTCCCCACCTCACGGAGTTGTTATACACAAGTTTGCCATTGTTGAATAGCCTACCGTAGGATTGTGTCCCGGAGGGACATCCGAAAATAGCCCAGCGATTCATCGCTGGGTACTTGGTTCCAACGAAAACGGAGTCCCGTAGGGACGAA
>JAFGFZ010000015.1 GCA_016930815.1 Pirellulales bacterium
ACCCGCCGCCCCTAAGCTCACGGCCCAAGAAGAGCTGCCGTACTGGCGGGCATCGGTCACTTCTATGCTACGCAGCAGGAGAAGGATTGGCAAGGGCAGATTTTCCAGGCCCGGGATTCGCCCTTTGACGGCGGGGCAGTATTTCCGCGAGAATGGACTTTTCGGATACCCGCGTGGAAGATCCAGTTCCTGCCCTTCGCCTCACGGATGTCCTCTAGGAGACCCTATCCCCATGTCGAATGCCCCTGATTGTATGCCCGATTTTGAAAAGGCCGGTGGCCTGATTCCGGTGATTGTGCAGGATATACATAGCCATGAGGTTTTGATGCTGGCCTACATGAATGCCGAGGCCTTTGCGGAAACCAGAGCCACTGGCAAGGCTGTTTTTTTCAGCCGGAGTCGTGGAAAGTTATGGAGGAAGGGAGAGAAGAGCGGTCATGTCCAGCGAGTTCGGGGAATCTTCATTGACTGTGACCTGGATACGATCCTCCTACATGTGGAGCAGCAGGGTGCCGCCTGCCATAAGGGGTACCGGTCGTGTTTCTTCCGGAAGTTCACCCCCGATGGTTTGATAGTTATTTCTGAAAAAGTATTCAATCCGGACGACGTCTACCAATAAGCCATCCAAGCTTGGAGATACTCAATATCCGAACCAACCGTTTTTTTGGAGTAGACATGATGACTCCTGAAGAGTCCCTAACCAGATTGGCAGTCGTACTTCCTCCTCCCGGCAAACCGATGGGCCTTTACTGCCCGATCCTTGTCGACGGCTCACGAGCCTACCTTTCCGGTCATGGTCCTCTCCAACCGGATGGATCGCTCCTGACTGGCCGCCTCGGCGACGACCTGCAAGAAGAAGACGGCTACGTGGCGGCCCGCCAGACGGCTTTGGCTGTCTTGGCGACGCTCCGGGGATATCTCGGAAGCCTCAATCGGATCGAACGCCTCATCAAGACCGTTGGCATGGTTCAGTGCACTCCGGATTTCCACACAGTTCCAGCGGTCATCAATGGATTTAGTGAATTGATGCGTGAAGTATTCGGCCCGGATCGTGGCGTCGCAGCACGGAGTGCCATCGGTGTGAATTCACTTCCTGCGAACATGGCGGTTGAGATTGAATGTATTTTCCGGCTGGCCCGTTCTTAGATTCTTGAAAACAATGAATGTCCGCTTTCGCTCGGCGAAAGTATCTCCTTGGCATCCGTAAAGCCGATGGATGTTCCGTGATCTGGAGTGAATGATCCCCCATGATCCATCAGAGTTCAACTTCCGATAGATATCGGCAACCGACGATGTAGAGGGGTTGCCCGTTCTGTTCTATTGGCGTTACATGAACGACATTGGCCGCGAGGAACCTGAATGATGGAGGGGATCCAAGCGCGATGACACACTGCCGGTATCGTGGTGGTTCTTTCACCAGGAAAGATAATCCTTGGGCTCCAATATCCCGGCAAGTCACCTCATGGAATGCCCCGCGATCGGGCAATCTGCCGCCGATGATAGGTGCTATTAGTTGGTGGAAGGGATAGGAACGCCGAGGGCTGGCGCGGCGTTCGTCGCTTCTGAAAACATTGGCCTGGGACGGGGATGTGGATTGCATGCCCTGAAGCGGCTTGGCTGGCGCGCAGTCGAGCTTCTTGTGAAAATTCGCTAATTGCTGCTTGATTTCAATCGTCTCTTTTCGAAGACATTCCAATTGATTGGAGCGGTTTAAATCTGATTCCTCCAACGCGCTCAGTACGCAATGACTTGTGTAGGATGCGGAAACGACCTGGGCCAAGGACTCCCCAAATAGTATTTCTGCCACGCCGAAATTACGTGTGTTGTCACTACAGACTCCCAACAAACCCAGGATCGAAGAATCGTAGATAACAGGGCAGAACAAGGCGCAAGGAATCCCAATGTCGCCTAGCGGCTTGCCGGAATTGGGGAGACCTTCTTGCCAGTCTGCGACAACGGCACTTTCGCTTGATGTGATGGCGTGGCGTAATCCGCTTGGGACTTCAGCCATGGATATCTTTCGCACGATGACTTCGGCACTGGGAACTGATTTGGGCGGACCAAACTCGTATTCCAGGGTGCCGTCATCTGAATTCAGGGATATCGCTAGGTACCGGTCGGCTAGAAGGGTCTCGGCGAAGAGCATGGACGCATCACGCAGCATCCCAGCGACCGATAACTTGTCACCATCCGCTTCCATTCGTACCAGGCTGGCTAGCAGGCGATGTTGAAAGGCCGTGTTGAGCATAGCGCGATTCGTATTGCCCAGCTCGGATGACCGATCCGTCTTGATCGATGGATTGGAAAGGTGGCGTTCCATAGTACGTAGAGATTAATTGAAACTTCTGAATCAATTTAAATGAATGACTTGTTTCGCGACATGAAGTGTTGGTGGCACGACCGGAGCCGGATAGGTACCCTCATGCAGGAATGTGCGATTGCGGCCGAACCGCTTTGCTTCTCGAAGCGTTTCCAATAGGCGATCCAATAAAGTCTCTGGTAATTCGCCAGGTGACGTATCGACAACGGCACATGTTATTGTGATCTGATGGTCGTCCCCGCGTGCAAGGAACCTTGCTGCGGCGATCGTCTCCCGAACATTTTCAATATCCTTTGTTGCCGCGTTGGGCATTTTATTAGGAATCAAAATGAGAAACCTCTGCCCAGAATGACATCCCACACTACATGATCCCGGCATCATCTGTTTGGCGATCTTAGCAACGTTTTCAAGCAGATCATCACAGAGAGACGGCCCTAATTCGTTGTTCCAATGACGGCAATAATCCAAGTCCAACATGGCCACTACCGTGTTCTTTTCTTCCGGGCTATCCGATCGCCGGCTATCGCGGAGTGCTTGGATAATTCCAAGGCTACTGGGTAACCCCGTATGTCTGTGGATCAGGAGATTCGGATCCATGCCTGCAAGTCCTCCGGCGTCCTGCCATATACCCAATTGCAAATTGGATAAGGACTCCTCGAACTCATAAATGGCGTCTCGGGCATCAAGAAGACAGGATTGGATACTCTTCCGATATGATTCCGCATCACTCGGATCAACATGGGTCATTCGGTTCGTCAGATTTGTGATATTTTTCTTGAACTGATTCCTTGCAGCGATCCCCTGTGCGGTCCGTTGTGATGAAACGCCGACCGAATCCATCACAGGTACCTCCAAATCGATCTTTTGCAGGATATCAGCACAATGACTGGCTAATTCCGAGATATAGTCCAATTCGTTTAAGCTGCTCGTTTCCATTGTCCAGAGCCGATTCGCGCCGATGGCGGCATCCCGCCGAAAATCGGCTACTATCGCAAGCCACCGGACGATTTCTTCGGTGATGGTTGGTACATTCACCGGTATCGATTCTTTAGCTTCAACCTGGAATGGCAGATCCAATCCGACGGATTCCGAGGTGGGTACTTCTTGAGGCGTTGGTTCCACCGGGGATGGGCTGGCAGCCAAGGATTCAACGGGCGAGGGTTCCGGTTCTTCCAATTCTTCCGATCCTGCTGAATCGATCGTGGGGATACTCGGCGATGGCGTATCCGTTATGGCCGATTTCTCCAGGTCTTCGGCGCTGACAATCTCCTGTTCGGGTAAGGGTGCGAAGGATACGACCGATCTTGCCGCTTCATGCATTTTCCATGGAGCATATCCCAAATAGACCGCCAGCATATAGCCGAGGATCAAATGCAGTATCGAGACAAACAGAACAAGACCGAACATCGCGCATCCCAACCGTGAGGCAAATCGCATGGGTCCACTAAACGCGGGAGACTAACCAGACGCCAAGCGAGGGCCGTCCTCCACTCCCATTGGGTGGCATGGGCAAGAAGTTGAGTACAGCATTCAAATATAGGCCAGAAAAGAGGATAGGGTTAATCAATGAATCGCATTTGATAGCTCCAACGAATAAAGGGATTGAGTCTCTTTTTCGGCCCTCCATGGGACCGTCTGGGAGCAGATTTGCGATCTCTTCTGGAGAAACCATCTTCATCGAGGATATAGGAAGTATCTCGACCGTGAGTTGATATGAAAGTCGTGGAGGACCAAAGAAGCGACAGCACAGACGTGAATAGGAACTTTAAATGCTTTTCGCCGACGGCGAAATTCACCGTAGCCTAGGGCAACGCCCTCGTTGTTACACACAAGT
>JAFGFZ010000528.1 GCA_016930815.1 Pirellulales bacterium
AGTGCGAGTCAACAAACCAGACCGAGCAAACAGAGCGTTCATTCTCCGCTGCCTCCGTTGCCTTCTGTTCAAAAATGGACAGCCACGAAGCCGGGTATGGCCAGCGTGTTACCGCGTTTGATCTGTTTCTGTTCCAAAGGCATCGATGGTTATCTTTCAGGCCGAAGTATTCCAACCAGCGCATCGACCAGAACAGACCCCTCTCCTTCCAGGAGTGTTCGAGGATCGAAAAGCACCCGATCCTTTTGTATCCGCGCGAAGACAGGCGGTGACCAGCCGCGCAAGCAGGTGGCAAATTCGTCCGCGGATAAGGCAGCAGGCCGGATCGACACCAGACGAGTTGGTAGGTTTTGTGTCGGGAGAAAACCAATCCCCATCTGGGAGAATCCATCCGCAAGATTCACATCCACGTTCTGGACCCGTTCTTGCACACGATGCGCAATGCGTTTTGCTTGTTGAACGATTTCAGGCAGTCCCCGGTTCAGCATTTGCAAGGTTGGCACCTCGCGTAATGCAACGGACGGATCGAGAAATAGCGTCAAAGTTGCTTCCAGAGACGCCAAGGTCAACTTTCCCACGCGCAGGATGCGTGCCAGTGGATTTTTCCGGATTCGCCCAATCAGTTCCGCCCGGCCCAATATGATGCCGCCTTGGCAGGCTCCGATCATCTGATCGGCACTTGACGTGATCAGATCCGCGCCTGCCTGAACCGATTCGGGGAGAGTTGGTTCATGCTCGAAACCGAAACGCGAGAAATCGATCAGAGATCCAGCCTCGACATCATCGATCATGATCAAGTTGTGTGCATGGGCGATCTCGACAAGAGTCTCCAAGGCGACTTCCGAGGTAAAACCCGAAATCTTATAGTTACTCGGATGAATCCGCATGATGGCCGCAGAGTTTTCAGTAATGGCCGCTTCATAGTCTCTCGGATGCGTTTTGTTGGTGGTACCGACCTCAACTAATTGGACGCCGCTGGCTGCCATGACATCGGGGAGTCGAAAAGAGCCACCGATTTCGACCAGCTGCCCGCGCGAAACAATTACCTCCTTACCCTTGGCGACTGTGTTAAGCACGATCGATGTCGCTGCCGCGTTGTTATTGACCACCGTCGCTGCCTCGGCACCGGTGAGTTGCTTTAATTGCCACTCGATCCTTGAGTCACGCTGCGTCTGCTGTTCGGGTTCGACGGAGGCCTGGAGCAAAGAGTAGCCCGACAGCTCCTCTTCGATGTGGCGGATGGCCTGAGTCGGCAGCACGGCTCGTCCCAGAGCCATGTGCAGGACGATCCCCGTTGCATTGATCACCTTGCGATAATGGCGTTGCATGACCGATTGGATCTCAACATGCGCGCGATCCAGGATCCGGCGGCGAAGTGTGCTATCGTCAAGTTCGCCATTCTCCCCCGCAGTGATCGCCTTGCGGATCCAAGATGTGGCCTTGCGAAGCGAATCGACCAGGATCCGCCGCGGGACATCCGCCACGTTCTGTTCCTTTTCCAGATCTTGGATAAGGATCTCTACTGATGGAATTTTGCGCAGAATATTCTGAATTGAATTACCCATCGAACAGGATTCCATGCGTGCACGACCGATTCTCTCGGAACGATTCGAATCCGCTGGGGACTGGCTCATTTTTCGGCCCATTTTGGCCTTTCCGCCCGTTCGTGCATGAAGGCCGAAAAATGTGCCTGTCCCCTAACGGTCGCCGCCTTCTCTCAGAGGTCGTGCAGTTTTTAACGTGTTGTCGTATTTGAACTATCGACATCATCTCCCCGCCTCACGGAGTTGTAGTACACAAGTTTGCCATGGTTGAAGAGCCTACCGTAGAATTGCGTCCCGGAGGGACATCCGAAAATAGCCCAGCGATTCATCGCTGGGTACTTGGTTAAAACGAAAACGGAGTCCCGTAGGGACGAATGAATTTGTGTTTGATTCGCTAAAAATAAGGATCAGTCGTCCCTCCGGGACTAATGTCCTATTATAAAACCTATCTCCCACCAGAAAACTGGTGGGCTATGATCAAGCGTCCCTACGGGACGAAAGATGTAAGGGGATAAGAAGCAGTTATTATTTGAGCCGTCCTGAAGCCCTCGAACTGCCAATTGGCCAATCCATCGCTGTCGTCCCGAATCCCCAGACCACCACGGCCCTCGGCGCGGCCATCCTCGCCGCAAAACGGTGATAAAATAATGGCTGGGAGGCGACTCGATGTGTTATGATCGTGTCGCTGCAAATCCGGTATCAATTGTACTATTCTTGTCGATGGACAATTCCGGAAAGCAGACCACAGCGGATTGGGACCTGAACTTTATCAGAAACAGGAGATATTAGATATGTGTGAATCCTGCCATGGCGGATTGGATCGGAGGAGGTTTTTGATTTCTAGCGGGGTGTTGGGAACCGTCACGCTACTGGCGGATCGCGTCAGGTCGGAAGAAACGGTCAACTCGGTACTTCCGTCACGTGAAAAACAGGCTCCCAAGGTGGCCGTCGTCTTTCTCTATCCGCCCGCCGATGTTGTCAATGCTGGGCAGAACGAGGACGACTGGCACGTCCACAAATGGTTTACATGGCCCGGCAATCAATATCAACCAGAACAGCAGCAGGCGAAGTTTACCCAGAAGATCAACGAGATTGCCCAGAGATTGGGAATCGAGGTCCATTTCCATCCCCAGGCGATCTATCAAAGAGCGAAGATGGAGCAGTTCATCGGAGCGACGAAAGCCGCCCAAGTCGACACCGTGCTAGTTGTGAACTTCTGGAATTCTTTCGCTGCACTCTCCCATGAAATCGCTACACAATCCGCGCCAACGGCCATTGTTTACCAGCCACTCGGTTCGAACCACCAGCTTCCGTCCGAAGCCCTGCGCAAAACCGAGGGCATGTTCTTCATCCATTCGATCGAGAACTGGGCCGAGATCGAACGCGGCTTGCGTGCTGTCAGGGCATCCAAGATGATGCGCTGCAGCCGGCTGCTGCGTATCTCCGGCCGTGTGCAGAAAGTGGAAGAAATCGAGGAGGCCGATTTGGGGACCCGCATCGTGAACGTACCCGCCGAAGAGTACAATCGCTTGTTCGATTCGATCCAGCCGGATACTGAAATGACCGCGCTGGCGAAGCGGAT
>JAFGFZ010000109.1 GCA_016930815.1 Pirellulales bacterium
CCGCTCGAGATGCTACTGAAGGATCCGTCGATCAGCGAAATCATGATCAACGGCCCGAAGACCGTCTACACGGAACGCAATGGACGCTTGGAAAAAACGTCCGTCGTTTTTCGAGATGAGAAGCATTTGATGCAGATTATCGACCGGATTGTATCCAAAGTGGGCCGGCGTGTCGACGAAATATGCCCGATGTGCGATGCCCGCCTCCAGGACGGATCGCGCGTCAATGCAATCATCCCACCACTGGCCCTGGATGGAGCCAGCGTGACAATCCGGCGATTTGGTTCCAATCCATTGAAGCTTGAGGACTTGTTGAACTACAGAAGCCTGACACCGGAAATGGTCATGCTCCTGGAAGGCGCGATGAAAGCGCGCTTGAATATCATTATCTCCGGCGGGACTGGTTCCGGTAAAACAACCCTGCTGAATACTCTTTCGAGCTTTATTTCAAACGAAGACCGGATTGTAACCATCGAGGACGCAGCGGAGCTCCAACTGCAGCAAGACCATGTGGTTCGCCTGGAAACACGCCCGCCCAATATTGAGGGGAAGGGGCGCATCAGCGCGACGGATCTGGTCCGGAACTGCCTCCGCATGCGACCCGACCGGATCATTGTTGGGGAATGCCGTGGTGGTGAGACCCTCGACATGCTCCAGGCGATGAATACGGGGCATGAAGGATCCTTGTCGACATGCCATGCGAATAGCCCGCGCGATGCCATTGCGCGACTTGAAACCATGATCATGATGGCTGGCTTCGAGATGCCAGTCGCTGCCATGCGCAAACAAATCGCCAGCGCCGTGGATATCATTGTCCAGGTGAACCGTTTGCAAGGCGGGACTCGAAAAGTGACGCATATCACCGAGATTATCGGAATGGAACAGGATACGATCGTCATGCAGGATATCTATCGATTCGTTCAAGAGGGAGTGAACGAGAATGGTCGCGCGATTGGGCACTTCTATGCCACCGGCATTCGGCCCTCCTTCATGGACCGGCTCGAATCCAGCGGAGTCAGGCTCCCCAGCAGCGCGTTCCGTGAGCGGATCATGATGCGAGATTAAGGAGAAGGAGAAGGGACCGTGTTTCGAAACGAATCGCAATCCACCAGATCATAGCGAGCTACCCAGCCAGGACGAGAAGCCCATGTCGCCATTAGTTATTTCAATCGCCGCATTCATTGGTGTCGCCGCGCTGGTTGGCGGTGTGGCCTTCATGATGCGCGGAAATGCGGACAATGAAATCGATCGAAGGCTGAGTATCCTGACTGGGAAGAGCACCGGGCAGTCTCGAGACGGCAATCCTGAAACCAGTATTCTGACCACATCGCTTGAAGGGAGCACTGGTTTCATCGAGAAGTTATGTGACCGATGCTTCAATTTTTCGCGGCTCTTTGAGCAAGCGGATATCAATATGACCGTGCCAAGATTTATCATCATCTGCATCGGATGCGGTACGGCAGGCGCGGCAGTAGGTTTTGTTGCGGGCCTCAATTCCGTCATCATCCCGATCGTGGTCCTCATGATGGGATTCATTCCCGTGTTGTGGTTGATCATGCGCCGCAGACGCCGCCTGAAGAAGTTCTCATCCCAACTCTGCGATGCCTTGGAGCTGGTCGCCCGTGCCCTGCGTGCTGGACATAGCCTCGCCGCGGGGATGAATCTGGTTGCTCACGAGATGTCGGAACCGATCTCGAAGGAATTCGGCCGGGTTTTCGAAGAACAAAATCTCGGCATCCCTTTGGAAGAAGCTCTGGAAAACTTGACCGAGCGGGTACCCAATCTGGACCTGCGGTTTTTCGCCACGGCCGTGATTCTCCAACGCCAAACGGGAGGCGATTTGGCGGAAATTCTCGATAAAATCGGATCCCTGATCCGGGAACGTTTCAAGATTTGGGGCCAGGTGCAGGCACTGACCGGCGAAGGGCGCCTATCCGGGATCGTCCTTCTCGCCTTGCCACCCGCCCTTTTTGTCGCGGTTTACAAGATGAATCCCGACTACGTGATGCTCCTGTTCACGGATGATATGGGTAAGAAAATGCTCATCGGTGGGGCAATCATGCAGCTCCTCGGGGCATTGGTGATTCGAAAAATTGTCAATATTCGCGTGTGAGGTCGCCGTGGCGCTATTATCGATCATTGGGTCGTCCCTGCTCATCAAGGTTGCCAGCTTCGGCTTCGTCGCAATCCTGGTGTGGTGGATGTTGGAAAAGTTTGCCAGCGGCAAGCCCAGGGCGGTGCAGCGCCTGGATGAAATCCGAGATCCCTATTCACGGCGCGGTGATCATGACGAAGGCGGAATGATCAAACGTACGGATGCAATGACCAAGATGCTCGAAAAGGCATCGCCCGCACTCGCCAAACCGCTCCAACCCAAATCCGAAAAAGAGGCCGATAAACTCAAACTGAAACTCGCCTATGCCGGTTTCCGAAGTGATGCCGCGCCCAGTCTCTTCCTCAGCTTCAAGTTCATTTTCTTAATGATCGGCCTGGTTGCGGGCGGGGGGGGAATGATCTTGACGCAAGGGATCACGCAATCGTCCATCATGTACACCATTGGCATCGGTGGACTGATGTTCTATCTGCCGAATATTATCCTCTGGATCATCAAAAAAGGACGCCAAAATAATATCTTCTTCGGGCTTCCGGATGCCCTCGACCTGATGGTGGTTTGCGTCGAGGCGGGTCTGGGTCTCGATCAGGCCATGCGGAAGGTGACCGAGGAGCTTGCAAAGTCGTATCCGGTGATTGCCGAAGAATTCGCCCTGTGCAACTTGCAGCTCCAGATGGGCGGTTCGCGCAATGATGTCCTGCACGAACTCGGACGGCGGACTGGTGTCGACGACCTGAAATCGCTCGCCGCGATCCTGATCCAGGCGGATAAATTCGGCTCCAGCATCGCGCAAGCGCTCCGCGTCCAGAGCGATTCCATGCGGACTCGCCGCCGCCAGCTGGCAGAAGAAAAGGCCGCAAAAACGGCCGTTAAACTGATCTTTCCGCTGGTTATCTTCATTTTTCCGGCGATCTTCGTCGTCCTCGTTGGCCCTGCAGCGATCACGATCATCAATGAAATGTTCCCAGCCATGTCCGCTGAATAGCCGGGCCAGAACATGGGACACACTCGCGACCGCTCGCGGCGAAATTCATGCAATCGGTGGGCCGGCCAATCGTTCCACGCCAAAATTCATATTCCCTTATGACACAATAACTTGCGTCACTTACTAGCGATCCGACCCACGATTTTTTCTTCCAAAACTCATTTTTCAGGATGCATTCAACCGCCAAATCGGTTATCGTGAAAGAATCATCTGGTTCATCTTATCCCTTGGTCCGGTACCTTCTGTTTCCATCGTAGGGTATCGAAGGATGGAGTCGCGAGACCGTCAAGGATGTTCGCGTTTTCGCTCCCGCTCCAAAAATTGGGATTCCAGCTTGCCTGGGTCGTCAGATCCTGCGTGCGGCATCCTGTGAGCAGCCGGGTCCGTGGACTACGGGCTCATCAAAGGAGGACAATGTATGAACACGACACTTGATTATCAAACGATTGCCGAGGCATGCCGTGTGGAACATCGGATTCTGGGACATGTCAAAAATGCACTCCGCGTGGCTCTCAACTGGCACGTCTCCGACGTGGGACTGCCGCGGAAGATTTCCACCGTCCGTTTCACATTCCAGTCATTTCAGCGCCATCTCGAACGGTTGATGGACCTTGAAGAAGAGGGTGGATTCATGACCTCGGTCGCTGAATGCAAACCGAACCTCCACCATCGGGCCGAAAAGATCCGCTGCGAACATGACAAACTACGGCATGCGATTCCCGAACTGGTCGCCAAGGTTGAGTCGATTTCCGACTACAGCAGTCCGCACCTCTTTCGAGAAGCATGCGACGAGATCAACCAGCTCTTGGGCCGGCTCGATCAGCACGATCACGATGAAATCACCCTCCTTCAAGATGCATTCCATTGCGACGAAGGCGGTGAAGGTTAGCCCGGCTATTTCAGATGGAAATCACAGACTTTGGGCTCGTTTTGAGCCTGAACGGTCACCGTCAGTCCAGACGTGTCGGGCCGGGAATAGGCCGGTGGCAGGAGCGACTTGAAGTTAGCGGGCGGACCGGACCCCTCCTTCCAATCTTCCGCAACTTCCGTGTTGGCTCGGATCGCGACGCGATATTTCCCCTCCGGGAGCTGGTATTCGAACGTCCCATCTTCTCGAATTGGGCCGCCAATCGGCCCCCCTTTTTCAGGAAAGAAGTTAATGGAACCGCGCTTTAGGGCCTTGCCCTGGTAGGTAACCGTGCCACGGACGCTATATTCCGGCGTTCCGCTCTGCCCACAACCGAATGCATAGATCAATCCAATCGCGACAAAAAAACGACTGGCAATCCCCGAAAGGCCATGCCTGAAAGAGCAGAAATGTACCCGCGTATCCAACATATCATCCATTATTGAGAAGTTTCACCTCCATTGCGTGACGCGTTGGCAAGATAAACGTTCAGGGCCAAGTCATCACTCACTAATTCCACATGGCCATCCGCAAAGGCAAAGTTGGCACCTGATGGATGAAAACTGCCAAAGGGTAAATCGTTAAACGGGAGGCTTTTATCCGCCCCATCCGGCATCGATGGCCGGTCTTCAATCGTGTGGCCACGATAAAAGCCAACCACGTTCAGATTGGAATTGATGGGATAGTTTGGGCTGAGGTTCTTGCAGGCCGAAACACACGATCCCGCCGCCGGCCCCTCGGGACGTTCTCGACCAGCCGTCCAATAGACACCCGCTGTCCAGGCCCGGAGTTGATACCATCGTTCGCCGATCAGATACGTTTTGGACGTCCCGTCGATAATCTGACGCATTGGAGTGGCACTGGCCTGGTAGAGAACGCCATCGTAATTGACCTGCCCGCAATAGTCGCCACTGGATCCAAGAAATTGATCGTCGATTCCCGATCCGGCAATGCCATAGTAGCTGCAGCTCTTAATAGCTGCGTAGGGCCCCTCACTCGAAAAGATCTTTGAAAACACCTCATTGTCGGAGGGACATGTGAAGATATCCAGTTGCATCTGGATTGCTTGGCTTAGGCCATACGCATCCGCGGCTGGATTGGCACGCAGAATATCGCGAATGTTTTCACTGAGGGCGGTCTCTTCGACATAGGGTAGCACGAGGACCTGCCAACCGACGCCATTGGTTGACCGATCACGATGGTTGAGCGCCCCCGCGGGGAACGTTCCCAGGGCGTTCTCGTAGTTCAACGATGCCAGCGCAAGGTTCTTCAGATTATTCTGGCAGCTCATCCGGCGGGCCGCTTCCCGGGCCGACTGGACGGCGGGCAAGAGGAGTGCCACAAGGATACCGATGATCGCTATGACAACCAGCAATTCCACGAGCGTGAAACCCCGACCATCCGGTCCGGTTCTTGACCGCTGAGTCTGTATTACTCCTATCATTCTGGAGCTCCCGAAACAAAGCTACACATCCAACCTCTTCCTATCTTCATTGTACGGGACATTCCAGACGAAACAACTGAAATACTGCGCATTATTTTCTCGGAAATGCGCATATCACGCCCTTGGCGTTCGCCAATGCAACATACTGCCAGCCCCATCGCATCCGCGTGGCTCGCCCAGTGGCTATCTCGCCCATTGGGGCAATTTTGCATATATTATTGTATTAGATAGGATGATTCCCGCCCGAACTCGTTGAGTCCGGGGCCCATCCATTTCCTTCGATCCATGGTACTTGTTGACACAATGTCACGTCCAAGACACATCGATCATTTGCTCCGCGATTGGCCTTACCGTATCGGCGACGTATTGGCCCGTAAGGTTCATGGTTCAAACCGGCGGCTTGTTTTGCAGCTGCGTATCGACCTTGGAATTATGCAGCTGGAAATGGAAGGCCGTCCTGATGGAGAGCGGCCAGAAGGTTATGCAACCTATTACCACTACCTCCGCTCAATTACCAGAACCGAGCATGAAGATTTTGTTCTGAAACCCGATCAATGCCTCGAAATCGATCGTGAATTCGTCCAATTTTACTATCGTCGGATTGCCTGGTTGGCGGTGCGGGACTTCCAAAAGGCTGTCGCCGATGCAAATCATACACTGGCTTTGATGGACCTGATTTCGGCCTACGCATCCGATGAGGAATGGGCGATGATGCACGAACAGTACCGCCCGTTCGTGCTATTCCACAGAACTCAAGCAGCCGCCCTGTTGGAATTGGAACGGAGCAATCCCGAACAGGCGATTCAAGTCATTGACGACGGTCTCGGAACGATATTGGAAACGTTCTCCGAACATGATGCGGAGGATACATTTGACGACGACGAACTAGTCCAACGGCTCCGTGACATGCGCCAAGCCCTTCAATCTCACTTTGAAATCGGGCCCTCTCTGAGCGAGCAGTTGGCCGATGCCATTGCCTCGGAGCAATATGAACTGGCCGCACAATTGCGGGATCAAATACGAGTGCAGAAACAGATCGACTGAAAACCTCAGGCCACGGAACGATTCTTTTCATTAACCAGCCCGCCCAATCCCCCGGCATCCGTTTTGCAGATATTGCTAGCTTTTGTAAATGTTCGTCCCGGTGGTGTACGATTGGACGCCAGCATGCAAGCGCAACTACTTACAGTATAAATACTTCAGATATAATCAGAAAAATTCGCAACATTGGTACAGACCGTGCGTATAGGGAGTAGGAACCAATTTTCACCCATCAATGGAGGATGCCATGCTGGTGCTAACACGGAAGAGACAAGAGCGAATCCAGATCGGGGATGGGATTTCCATCACCGTTTTGCGGATCAAGGGGAAAACGGTCCGGCTGGGTATCGAAGCCCCCGATCATTATGACATTTTACGGGGCGAACTTGCGATCACCACGTCCCCTCGGTTCTTGAAGCAGGAAACCGATAGAGTTCATCAATCTGTGTGAGCAGGATACGGTGAACTTCCAGGATACTTTGAGGATGGCGATGGACACTTGTATGATCGGCCGGGATGATGATCTGGGAATCCACATGATCAAGTTTCGCACTCGCGAGTGACACGACACCATCCCCTTCGCTACCAAACTTCTCCGTCAGAATTCCCAGGAGCCCCCGATCGGGCACGCGGCCGACAATGTTATGGTATTGAATCCACGATCCGGGTTGGGCATCCAACAAGACGGGAACGAGGGGTGACGACGGATCGAGCGAGTCAATGCTTGTCGTGATATCCAGCGGATTGTCTTTGCGGAAGTAACCCGAATTTTGGGCAACTATCTGTTGCTGGCCAGCCAGGAGTTTGGATGGAAGACTGATTGCTTTCCGACCGAGCCACCGCGTTAGGTCATTGGAAAAATGGCTTCCCCGGTGAGGTGTCCCAATCATGACAACACGGCGAATCGATGGATTCGGATGGAAGAAGAACGTGTATCCGAGTGACTGCCGAACCTCTTCGTCAGCCTGTAACTCGCTGAAAGGACGATCGCTCACCGCGGTCCAAAAGTCATTCTGACTATCCACTGTCTGCAGTTTTGAAACCAGTCCGCCCATGCTATGCCCGACAAGGACCGTCTGATCCAGTGCCGGGAAACGTCTCTGCGGATCCACCGCCATGCGCAATCCAGCCAGATCCTCTCGCATCTGGGCCGCGCTGTACCAGAATGGCTGCCCCGACGGATACAGGTAAAACCAAAACTGATAGTGATCGCGGATTCTTCGATCGCTGCGGAGGTCGTTGAACATCTCCATCCACGTCACGGGGCTGGACCAGAGTCCGTGGACCATGACGACTGGCATTTTATCTGGCTGGAATGGTTCGAGCATGTAGAGTCCACTCAGATGGGCTGCCCGTTCCGGCATGAGCAAACCAAGTGTCGATAAACGGCCGTCATCGAATTCCGGTTGACTGAGGAAATAGGCCAGAGGTGTGCTCAGGTCGGTTTCCAGTGGTACTCGGCGGCCCGCGATCTCAAGCGTGTCACAGGTCAAGGGATCATGTAATTCGAGGACCGCATGCAGTGTTTCGCGCTGCTGTATCTGGTTCTCTTGAGGCTTTGCCGTCGCTGGGGGCGCGGGCCAGGGCATCGATACCTCCGGTGTCACCTGGAGCAAGGCAGTCACTGGGAACGCGAGGCTGGGTGGATAAAACTGTTCATGTGGATCCGCCGTCACGCGATGCGTCCGGACTGCGATCAATGGAACTCCCAAACCGAATCGGTGATCGTGATTCCGGAGCCCCTGGATTTCATAGTCGGAAACGAACTCAAAATGGTCGACGTCTTCATTTTTCCATCCATCGCTCTTCAACTCGATGGAAAGCTCGCACTCCCGGTTCGCAGTCTGGATCACCGCCGTTGTGCCAGGCCGCAATTCATGCTGGCTGCGGACAAGTCGTAGCATGCTTTCAAGGGCTCCGTTATAAAGATCACACGCGCGGCGGAATTGGGGATCGTAAGGATTACTGGGTGCGGGATAGGTATCGTCGAAAAGGTACTCATAGGCATACACGACGGCCGTCCCGTACAGTTCGAGGGCCTTCCCCTTATTCAAGGCTTCGATCCGCTTGGCACCAATATAGGCAAGTTCGGCAACGGAATAGGCGCTCTGGCGGTTTGGCTCACGCCGATTGATGTCCGCAATCCGACCCACCAAGGCTGCCCGATCGCCAGCGAGTTCATCGTCCAGATCATACCGACGAAGATACTGCTTCGTCCGCTCGGTCGGTTTGGGACCGCCGCGCGATAATAGCGCAAGGGAATCGGTTAATGGATTCTGGGGCGTTTCGCGAAGAGATACCCATTTCGATGATGTGCAACTCGAAAAGGCAATCGCACAAAATAAACTCAGAAAAAGCGCATTCCAATCGCAGCGGGCGCTCAATCGATGTGAGTACGGTCTCGTGCCAAGCATAGGTCTGCGATATCTGCGTCCGTACAATGCGTGCCGATTCCGCCAGGATTCCCTTCTGGTCTTAGGCGGTCGGAAAGATAGCGGCCAACTCAATCCAGCGTCAACGTCGCTTCACCGGATATCACCCAGATGGAACGTGCCATTGGCTTGCTTATCCGCCAGCATTTCGGATAAATTGATCCTGTAAAGATCGTTCATGTGGATTTCTAGACTGCCCAGCCTACCAGGCTTAACTTGACACCAAAAGCATCACAAACTGATATCATTGCTCCCCAGGAATTTGCGATCCAAACGGCGGAACCATCAAGCAAACCGAAGGGCCGGTATGTGTTCATTGCTTTGGGATGTTCGAAGAACCTGGTTGACAGCGAACGGATGCTCGGTCTGCTGCAGCGTGACGGGTACGACCTGGTATCCGATCCGCAGGAAGCGGATTTTGCGATCATTAACACGTGCGGATTCATCGCTTCGGCTCGAACGGAGTCCCTGGCGGTCATTGATGAGATGATCGCCCTGAAACAACGGGGAAGATTGCGTGGGGTGATTGTTTCGGGTTGTCTGGCAGAGCGGGATCGGGAGTCTTTGTTGGAACAGCGTCCGGACATTGATCACCTCATTGGTGTTTTTTGCCGGGATGAGGTGGTTCGGTGCGCGGATCAACTCGTCGGCCGCGGGCACGCGACACGGGCACTCTTCCGGGATGCTCCCGACGGCCCGATGGACGATCGATCTCGCTTCCGGATCACTCCGCGGCATTTTGCGTATTTGAAAATCTCGGAGGGTTGCGATCGCCATTGCACTTTCTGCACGATCCCAGCGATCCGGGGTCATTATGTATCCAAGCCCATCCGCTCAGTGATCATCGAGGCAGAGGAACTCGCCACGGACGGTGTCCGCGAACTGATTCTGGTCGCACAGGATACATCCGCTTATGGAATCGACCTTACCGGGAAATCGCAATTAGCGGATCTACTCCGCGCTCTGGTAGCCTGGCGGGGCGTCGATTGGATTCGTCTGATGTATTTATATCCGATGCATATTACGGACGATTTGGTGGATACCATCGCCGCCAACGAACGGATCCTGCCCTACCTCGATTTGCCGTTACAGCATATCAACGATCGGATGCTGCGGCGCATGCAACGTCAAGTAAGTCGGCTTGAAACGGAAAGGCTGCTCGCACGCCTTCGGGACCGCATTCCCGAACTCGTATTACGGACCACCTTGATGACGGGATTTCCGGGCGAGACGGACGTTGAATTTGCAGAGTTGTCTGCCTTTGTTCAAGCCCAGCGATTTGAGCGGCTAGGCGTTTTCACGTACTCCAACGAATCCAGCACACCCGCAGCCAAGATGGCCGGCCAAATACCCGAAGAAATCAAGATAGACCGCCGCGCCCGCCTCATGACACTCCAGCAATCGATCGCTTTTGAGTTCGCTGACGGGCAGATTGGAAAGACGATGGATGTATTCTTGGATGAAGCCGTGCCGGATACAGAGGATGCTTGGATTGGACGCACTTGGGCCGACGCCCCTGAAGTGGATCCGATTGTCTATGTGACCGGGAAGGACCTCGCGCCTGGACAGCTGGTGCCGTGTGAAATTGTGGCCCGGAATGATTATGATCTGATTGGCGTGGCCGTTGGCCCGCCGAGGTAATATTGGAGATTGAAGATTCATGGCAGCCGCAAATCAAACAAAATTCCCTGCCTGGTGCAATGTGCCCAATCAGCTCTCGATTGCGCGACTTATCCTGGCTTTGGTGCTCTTTGTGTTCCTGTCGTTCGACTTTTTCCTGACGAGCATGGTGATTTTCATCCTGGCAGCCACCACCGATTATGTGGATGGCTTCTGGGCTCGCCGGTATGGCCAAGTGACGCGTCTCGGGCGCATCCTGGATCCATTCGCCGACAAAACGGTCGTTTGCGGAGCTTTTATTTTTCTCGCGGCAGTTCCCGAATCACCCGTCGCGGCATGGATGGCGGTGATCGTCGTCGTACGAGAGCTTTTGGTTACGGCGTTGCGGAGTTTCCTCGAGGAAGCCGGCGGTGATTTTTCCGCCAAGTGGTCCGGGAAATGGAAAATGGCAGCTCAATGCCTGGCCATTGCCCTGTGCCTCTGGTGGCTCGGCCACGCCGCTGCGGCCGGTGCAGGGCCCACATCAACCCGATCTTCTTGGCTGTTCTACCTCGTCCATGGAAGTATTTGGATTGCCATCGGGCTGACATTTTATTCGGGAATCATGTATATCCTGGCGGCACAACGCATGTTTCGGAGAATTCAGAATAAGAACAAGGATGTTCCGTGATCGTCCAGGTGGATCAACGACCTCCCGGCGCATTCGATCTTTCAGCCATTGAATTCATGAACGCGGACCAGCTTCAGATCGTTCTCTTCTCTGCCGTAGGCTTCGGATGCATCGTTGTCTGGATCCGGTTATGGAGCCATCGGCAACGGACCGCGCCCTTGGTTCCATGGGAACCACGCCGTCCGGTTCCCTGGGGGCCGTTCGGCCTGGCAGTTGCCTTCCTGCTTTCTGCCCTGGCGGCAGTCGATACATGGATCTGCTGGTGGCAGGGTTGGCAGCCGCCGGCACCGGCCTCGCTGGATGAGTTCCTCTGGCAAACATGGACCTCTTCCGCCGTAGCATTATTTCTGATCATAGCGACTCAAATATGGCTCTGGGGAACTCGTATCGCAACGGCTCGAGATCTGGGTTGGGGAACGAATCTGGAAACATGGCGTCATGATATCCTTCTTGGACTGGTCGCGGCGATTGCTGCGATCGGGCCCGTCTATGCGATCCAGATTGCCATGGTCTGGGGATTCCATTGGCCAACAAGCCATCATCTGATCGATCAGTTTCTACGCGAGCCGCGGATCAGTGTGGTGATCACCATCTCCTTCTCGGTTATCATTCAAGCTCCCATCTTTGAGGAATTACTCTTCCGCCAACTTGCGCAAGGATGGCTGGAACGAATTTGGGACGAACTGGCTGGCTGGAATGATCGACCGGATCAGTCGGGCGATTCCACTTCTGATCCTGCGATTTCCAGAATCGATGCATCTGGCACCTTCGCCGAGCCGGATCCGCCGGCTCCAAGCCATGCGGAATACCCACGTCCGTGGTGGCCAATTGGAATCAGCTCCGCACTGTTCGCACTGGCCCACGTCGGGCAAGGTGCCGCCCCAATCCCACTTTTTTTCCTTGCCTTGGTGCTCGGTTACCTCTATCAGCAAACTCATCGGATCGTCCCATGCATCGTCCTCCACATGATTTTCAACGCATTTTCCTTGATCCTCTTGGGAGTGGATGCATGGGGAAGTTAAAGGATGGAATCATCGATGCAAACTGCCATTGCAGAATTCGCAGTCACGAACGAACGTGACATTGTCTGGGCAGTCCAGCGCGCCCGGCTGCTGGGAAACCTGGCCGGTCTGACTCAGAAGGATTGTCTTGCCTTTGGAAAAGCCGTCAAGATTTCCATGCAGGCTGTCTCCTCAGAAAAAGGCCAGGGAATGATCCAGTTTTCTGTCGGCTCAGACACAAGCGCCCCGTTCATCGAAGCGGTCACCCGGGCCCAGGGCACGCATCCTGATCTTCTCGATCTGGATATCCCTCGACTACGAACCCTGGTGGATAGCATATCGGTCAATACCAATCCGGCTGCCAGCACTGGGATTGTACTGCGGAAATATCTTCCCGCGTTCGCTCCACGTTTTCGCATCGAAGAGACTGCCGATTGGGGCACCATGCTATCCACTCGAACGGCTCAGAGCGCTTTGGTCGGGACGCAACAGCGACTCCGGGAACTATCCAAGAGCCTTTCGTCGGCAGAACAGAGTAAGGCCAATTTGGAACAGCAACTCAGAGAAATCCAAAGCCAGCGGCATATCCACGAACTGTTGGCACTGGTTGCCAGTACCACGGACAATTCCGTGATCATCATGGATCAACAGGGACGGATTGAGTGGGTGAATGATAGTTTCTCCCGCATGACTGGTTTCAACCTGGTTGAAGTCCAAGGACAGCCATTCATTTCGATTCTCATGGGAGAGGCAACGGACACCGCGGCGATTGAGGAGATCAAAGCGGCCATGAATTTCAATCATGGGCAGAGCCGGGAAATTCTCCGGTACCGAAAAGATGGAAAAACATATTGGGAATTGCTGAGCCTGACACCTGTGTTCGATAAGTCTGGCTGCGCGGCACGTTGGGTCTGCATTGGAGCCGACATTACGGCCCGGCGAACGGCCGAAGAATCGTTAGAGCAGGCGAAAATCGCCGCGGAGGTGGCCAGTCATGCCAAGAGCGTTTTTCTGGCGAACATGAGCCATGAAATCCGAACTCCACTGAATGCCATCATTGGCATGACCGATCTGACTCTGGGAACCAATCTGACCGAGGAACAGCGAGAATATCTTACAACTGTCCGGGAATCGGCAATCGCACTGATGCAACTACTCAATGATATCCTCGACTTGTCCAAGATCGAGGCTCGAAAGCTTACCATTGACAAAGTCCCTTTCAATCTGAAGCGGGTACTCCAGAGCACCATGAAGTCATTCGTACTCCAGGCGAACTCACGCGGGCTGGAGTTCCATTGGCACCTTCAACCGGGCACACCCGAACACTTGGTCGGGGATCCGGCCCGAGTGCGGCAGATCCTCGTCAACCTGGTCAGCAATGCGATCAAATTCACCGAGCGGGGAGAAGTGCAGGTGCATATCGGCCCGCAGTGGCAATCAGGGGATCAAACGTCCTTGGTCTTTCGTGTCCGTGATACAGGGATTGGGATATCGCCCGACGCACTGGCCCGAATTTTCGATGCCTTTTCCCAGGCGGATTCTTCCATTGCGAGCCAGTACGGTGGAACAGGGCTTGGACTGGCAATTGCCTCGCAGCTTGTCGAACTCCTCGGTGGGCACATCTGGGTCCAGAGCGAACGCGGCAAGGGCTCAACCTTCCATTTCTCCTTACCCTATCAGATAGCCAGTGCGCCACCGGATACGCACGGGCCTGAACCAAGTGATTACGAGGACTCATTCGCGCCGGCCAACCATCTGGAACCCATGAAACAGCTTCGGATTCTCGTTGCCGACGACAATAAGGCCAATCGCAGGCTCGCGCAGCGACTTCTGGAAAAACACAACCACATCGTCACTCTGGCATCCAATGGCCGCGAAGCCTTGAAATGGATGGACCAGCAGGTATTCGACGTGGTGGTGATGGACGTGCAGATGCCGGAACTTGACGGTCTGGCGTTCACTGCACAAGTCCGCGATCGGGAACGGGGAAGTGCAACGCATCTTCCAATCATTGCGATGACAGCGCACGCCATGAAGGGCGACGAACAACGGTGCCTCGCCGCGGGGATGGATGCCTACGTATCCAAACCGCTGGTCGCCAAAACCTTCTGCGGGTTGGTCGAGTCGTTTGGCAATCCACCCGCTCCGATCGCGCAGGATGCTGGTCCGATCCGCCTGGGTGGCAACAGCCACGATTTCACACGCGCGCTGGAACGCCTTGATGGCGACCATGAACTTCTTCAAGAACAGATGCGCCTCTTCTTGGAAGAAATCCCTGACCTGCTAGTGCAACTTCAAGATGCCATCAAGAAAGAAGAAGCGGAACGTCTTCATCTGATCGCACACCGCATCAAAGGCCTCGCAAGCAGCCTTGATGGCCAAGAAACAAGTGATGCGGCGTCTGAATTGGAGCAACTCGGGAAGACAAGACAACTGCATTACGCGATGGATTCATTCCATCGCCTCGAGTCCGCCCTTACCAGCCTAACTCAAGCCGTGCGAATTTTTTTAGGGGATACCTAGCGGCGTTCCCCTTCACTCCGACCCCGCCTGGACAATCTTGTCTATTTTGATCCCGAGTCTTTGCAATTTTGAACGGAGTGTTGTCCGCGTCACGCCGAGCAACCGGGCTGCTTCGAGTTGATTACCATCTGTATGCTGCAATACGCGCGATATTATCAACCGTTCCGTATCCTGCATCACCTGATCGTAGATATTATCCGCACGTTGTTCGATCATTTTTTCAACAAGCGATGTCACGCGGTCTTTTTCACAGCGAGGGGTGGAATGCATTTTATGCTGAAAGTCACGCACAAATTCTGGCAGGAAATCGGCAAGCAGAACATTACCTGTCCCTTGCAAGACTGCCTGGCGCACGACGCTTTGCAACTCGCGAATATTGCCAGGCCAGGGATACGCCCGCAAGCAGGTCATGGCTTCGGGTGCGATCCGGCAAAAGTCTTTCCCCAGATCCGTGTTCGCGACCAACCGGAACCGATCCACGAGTAAGTCCAGATCATTCCCCCGTTCACGCAGCGGCGGAAGATGGATTGAGTACCCATTGAGCCGGTAATAGAGATCACTGCGAAATTCGTTCGCGGCGACCATTTGTTCCAGATTGCGATTGGTTGCCGTGATCACTCGAACATCCGTCGCAATGGTCTCGTTCCCGCCAATCCTCTCAAATTGTTGTTCCTGGAGCACGCGCAGAAGTTTACTCTGCAGAAGCGGTGTCATGTCGCCGATCTCATCCAGAAACAGGGTCCCGTGGTGACACTGTTCAAATTTCCCTATTCGCCTTCGATCAGCGCCCGTGAAGGAACCTTTTTCATGCCCAAAGAGCTCGCTTTCCAGCAATCCTTCCGGGATGGCCGCACAATTCACGGCGAGAAATGGAGCATGGGAACGCTGGCTGTGCTGATAGAGGGCCCGGGCGACGAGTTCCTTGCCAGTGCCGCTTTCACCTCGAACCAGTACGGCGACATGCTGCCTTGCAACGAGGCCAATTGCCTTGTAAACCTTTTGCATCGCCGGGCAACGGCCGATGAGAATATCCCCGTGGACCTCGACGGGCGATGGGGGATCCATTTCCATCTTGACTGGATCATTCATCAGGCGGCGAATCTCGAGTGCCCGCGCGACCACTTTCCGCAACTCAACCACTTCCAGAGGTTTTACAAGGTAATCCAGGGCTCCGAGCTCCATCGCTTCAATGGCCGTGTCCGCATCTCCCAAAGATGTGATCATGATGATGGGAACTTGTGGATTGATGACCCGGATTTTACGGAACATATCAAGTCCCGATCCGTCCGGAAGCAGGACATCCAGCAGAATGACATCGGGATGATGCAAGCGTGCCGCTTCCAAACCATCCACCGCCGTTTCTGCGGTAAGAATCCTGATTTCCGGAAATTCAAAAATCCGCCGAAATAGCTGCAGAATCGCCGGTTCATCATCGACAATCAGCAATTGCGCGGGCCGAGATATTTCCAGCACAGAAAGATCCTTTCGCCATGAAGCACCATCCCAAGGGATCTCATGAAGGTTGTGCAACGAACGAACCCGCATCTGTGAAGATGGAACTCGGAAACTGCCGGGCTCCCTCCGGCTCGCCCTGGTTCATTCGTGGCGCGATAGATCAATAGGATAACGCCGTGAATCTGCTACTAATATAGCCGTTTTATGACGCCGTCAACCCGATCCCCAGTCATTGGATAACGCGATAGCCTCCGGATTGAATGAGCTTTCGAAATTCGGTTTTGATCCGGAGAAGTCGGGACAAAGAAAGACTCTGGCAATCCACTTCCTCATACAGAGGTTGAATCTGTTTGAGAAGGAAAACCTCTGCCTTGTGTAAGGTTCCAGCGGCTTTATGATCAGGTTCCCCTTGCGATACGCCCTGCGAGCCATAGTGACATTCCAGGGGCTGATCCAGTATTTCACGTAAACAGGCTTGAAGTGTTCTAAACTCCGCTGCCAGCTGCCTTCGCAGGGGTCCAGAGCAATGGCCATCCCCCTCCAACAGCATCTCGACCAACTCATCAATCAGAAATGCAATCGATCCCTTCAATGCCCGTACCTGGGCCTGCAAATCACCTTTCCATGGATGCTGTTTTGGTCCCACCATATTTTCATCTCTCATAGAAAAGGACATCGCAATGCAATGCGGCGAGGAGAAAAGGAAAAAAGAAAAGAGCAGGATGTTTCATCCTGATAAGCGCGTCTCCTTTGAGATGGATAGGAACCACCCGGACCCTCCCTGGGCCTGGCAGCCCTTCGGGAACGGTTCCAGCACGATCCAGGATACTGGGAATCCTAGGATAGGATGGAACAAAATCCCTGGGCAAAAATGGAATAGCGGCTCTTTACTCTCCCGCAAGTACCATGCCGAATATTACTGTGCTGCAGTCACGGGGAATCCAGGGAATTTGGAGGTATGGTTCCATTCAATAACCGAGTGGCACCAGATAATCCTCCAACTTGTCAGGTCAATCATTGATCACACTGGCCAGAAACTGCCCGATGAATGTCGACTAAGGACCGGCCATTGGATGGAATTTCTGGATCGGCGGTCCATGCAACGAACCGACGCATGGCCGTGCACGATGTTCGAGGGATCATGACGCCGCTCGGGTTGATTTATCATTTCTATGCGAATGGCACATGAATTGCCCACCGATATCCGGTCAAGACTTGTGGATCTGGGATGCACATGGCAACTGTGCGGGAAGGATTGTATGCAAAGCTCTGTTTTGATTCGAAGTGTGGGTAGATACCGTTGAGTAGCATGCGCAAGGATCTCCGCGCCATGTGTGCCGATGGAGCGGCATGGAGCATGATGGTGGGGATTGGAGAATCCTATCTCCCAGCATTTGTCTTGGCACTCACTGCCAACCAATTCGCCTGCGGTCTGGTGGCGACGATTCCGATGTTGACTGGAGCCATTCTCCAGCTGGCATCGCCGCAATTGATCCAAAAGCTCGGATCTTACCGGCGCTGGGTTGTGACCTGTGCGACAATCCAGGCTGCTGCTTTCATTCCCCTCGTGGTGATTGCCCTTTTCGATTACGCCTCGCTCTGGCTGATATTCGCGATTGCTTCGGTCTATTGGGGGGCTGGTCTGGCGACGGCTCCAGCCTGGAATGCCTGGGTGGAAACCCTTGTACCGAACCGGCTTCGGGCAAAGTTTTTTGCCCGCCGGGCCCGGGTGAGTCAAATCGGCCTTATTCTCGGATTCACCGGTGGGGGGCTTCTCTTGGAGGCAGCCTCGCAGGATAGCCACAGTACCACGATCTTCGCGGTTCTTTTTGGCATGGCCATGTTGAGCCGGCTATTGTCGGCCTGTTTTCTAGCGCGTCAGCGTGAGTGGGTGGGGCCTGGATTTGCCAAATCCCGACTCGGATCACTGGATCTCAAATACTCTGTGCAGAAAAACCTTGGCAGTCGTCTATTGCGATTCATGCTAGCCATGCAGCTAGCCGCCTGGATTGCCGGCCCATACTTCACGCCGTACATGTTCTTGCATCTGAAATTATCCTATGCCGAGTTCATGATCCTGACATGCGCGGCATACCTCGCGAAAATGGTCTGCCTTCCAGGGATTGGGATGTTCTGCCGTCGGTCCGGCACGAATCGAGTTCTCTGGATCAGCGGAATCATGATTGCGATGATCCCTGTCTTATGGCTGATTCATGATGGATTCGCGTATCTTTTGGTCCTTCAAGTTCTGGCCGGAGCTGCTTGGGCGGGCCTGGAATTGGCAACCTTTCTCATGCTTTTCGAGACGATCCCGGCATCGGAGCGGATTGGAACACTCACCGTGTTCAATCTCGTCAATGCCGCCGCGCTGACCATCGGATCTATCCTTGGGGGAGTACTCCTTGCTGTCTTCCCATCCGCTCCAGCCGCTTATGGCGTGCTCTTTGCGATCTCCTCCTTTGCCCGCGGTGGATCGCTCCTGTTCCTGACACGCGTCTCCAAGATTTCTGCACCCGCATGGCATTTTGCTACCCGTACCATCACGTTGCGACCCTCCTTAGGTTCAATCGAGCGCCCGATTCTGCCGCTTCTTACTGGACAACCGAAGGAAAGACTTTTGACAGGATCCGTCCATACCAGGATGGCATCCGCATCTGGAACGGATGGTTTAACCGATCCACCGATCCCTTCCGAGCAATCTGCCGCATAAAGTCCTCTCAACTCCACTTCTTCAAACCATCGCTCCAGACCACTTGGCGGCCAATGGTCCAGGAACCCCATCGGAAGCCCGATCCAGGTGGCCTATCGTTTACCGAAGGCTACGGCCACGCCACCATTGGGAGAAGCCTTTTCCCGATTCCGCGTGATCATCCGTTGATCAGGTTGGTCAACCTTTAAAATCCGCTATGGTATGTTTTTTGCTCTATACTTTCGATAGACGGACTTCGATGATTCGGCAGTTCGTCTGTATTGGCACAACCTATCATCCTGCTCCGCAAGTGCCCGTCTAGATTGTCAGGGGACATCGGGGGGAACTAGGCTGGATTTCAATGCGTATGGCTATCCAGAGCAGGCATTCGTGCGGTGGTTTGGAATGGCACCGCTTTCTCCTTGGCAGATGAATTCTTGGGACACACGGAAGAACTCACTGCCGTTGCTTCATTGCATCTATGATCGAATTTCGCAAAGGTAAATTATCCAAGGGACACCTATGGATTTTGGCGGGATTGGTGGTTATCCCACTGGTGATGACGGCACTGAAGTGGCCCGCTTTACCAACGTCAGAGTTCTTTAGCCGCTTGCTAACGCTCGCGGATCTCCCGGCGCCCATGCACCGACGGCTCTATTACATTCTCTTCATTCCAGTTGGGGCCATCCTGGTGGTTTTGTGCCGTCTTACCTTCGGAATCCGCCTCTTGGGGCCCTTTCGGTCGATCCTCCTCGGTGTGGCATTTCAGATCACGGGCATCCTGGCAGGCATCCTGTTTCTGGTTCCCGTGATTGCCGCGATTGTTGTCATTCGACCAACCTTAAAGGCCATGCGACTGCCCTATTTCAGCCGTGTGTCCGTCATTCTAAGCCTCGTATCGGCCATCATGATCGGAGTGATCCTGCTGGGCAACTGGTTGGATGCCGATGCATTACGCCGAGTTGCCTATTTCCCCATCGTGGTCCTCTGCCTGGTTGGAGAAGGTTTCGCCAGGACCTTAAATAAGGAAAGTATGCAGTCAGCCCTGTGGCGAGGATCGATGACTGTCCTCATCGCCATTTTACTGGCGTGGCTATCCCAGATGCCTTGGCTCCGGCACCTATTGTTGAACTATCCGGAATTGCTGCTCGTACAAATGGGCGGCATTATTGCTATTTCAGAATTCTTCGACCTGCGATTATTTCAATGGCTCAATCCCAGCTACGACGACGAGGACATATTTGACGGGAAACAGGCCGATCCATGCAGCCCCGAGGGGCTGGCCGTTTGATCCGATTTTTCATGCTAAATTTCATATAAGATCCTTAAAAATACAAAGGGGAATCTGGGGATGAAAGTTGCCGTTGTATGGAACAGCGCGATGAGCCAGGTGCTCAATCGATTCGGTCAAGTATGCCCGGAAAAGTATGGTCGGGCTGCCGTCGAACGCGTTGTGGAAGGGCTCCGTGAAGGTGGTCACGAGGTTGCCCTGTTGGAAGGGGACATCCGGCTCTTGGACCAACTTCGTTGTCTCTTCCCTCCAGGCATCGATGGAACTGCTCCGGCCGGCATGGTATTCAACCTGGCATACGGCATCCAAGGCGCGTGCCGCTACACCCATATACCCTCCATCTTGGAAATGGCTGGAATTCCTTATACGGGATCCAGCCCCATGGGACATACGTTGGCCCTGGATAAAGTAGTGACGAAGTCGTTGATTCGGGAAGCGGGCGTCCCAACACCGCAATGGATCGTCTCGGATCGGCCAGACAGCCCCCCCCGCGGCCTTCGATTCCCACTCGTCGTCAAACCGCGGCACGAATCGACCAGTTTCGGACTCCGGATCGTGCACGATCAGAAACAACTCGAAGAAGCCGTGCTCGCCGTCCTGACAAAATATGATCAAAAGGCTTTGGTCGAAGAATTCATCGAAGGCCGGGAAGTCTGCATCGGCCTGCTCGGCAACGAACCGATCACATGCCTTCCCATCGTGGAACTCGATTTCGGACAGCGGGAACTAATGGCATTCACTTGGGAAGACAAAATGCATCAACGGCCTGATGAACCGCAAAAGCACTGCCCCGCTGACTTGCCAGAACATAGGGTGGCCGAACTCAACGACATCGCAAGGGCAACATTCCAGGCATGCCATTGCCAGGATTACGCCCGGGTGGATATCCGGATCGACCACTCGGGAAATCCGCAGGTCCTGGAAATCAATTCGATGGCTTCCCTGGGAGCTACCGCATCGTACGTCCTGGCAGCGACTCGGTACGGATACAGTTTCTCCCAACTCGTCTGCCGAATCCTCGACGTCGCGCACCAACGCTATTTCGGCGTGCCAGCGCCGCGCGAAATGTCTCCGAGGCCCCAGTCTCCAGAGCCAGTATTATTCGCGATTAGCAGCCACTCCCCTGCCCCACAACAACTACATGAAGAATCTATCACGATGAAGCCTTTGTAATCGAATTGGCATACGAAGTAGTTTGTTATGCCATCTTGATTTTGAGAAACGAACCTAAAAAAACCAGCGTCCCCGATCACTATCCCAGTCCATCGGCCGGACATTTGTCAATAGGAAAGGGCTATGGAAACAGAAGAGTTACCTGTCTTGGATTCAATCACCGTCTCGCCCGAGACGAGTCAAAATAATATTGGCTTTGACAGCGGTTCCAATCTCTGCTGCCAAAACCATGGAATCATTACAGCCAAAAGGCCGATTCCAACCGTTCCACGATCTCCATACCGCGTCACAAAATTTTATGATGAGCACATCCGGCAGAGTGAGTATTACGAACAACTGCGCCGGATTGTTAAGCCGTCAACGGAAGAAATCAGCAATCGCGGTGACTGGGATACAAGCGGCGAACATGTTAATACAATCCTGACTGGATTTCAACACAAGTATCGCCAGACGGGATTGATCCTGGTGACCGATCGTTGTTTCTGCTATTGCCGTTTCTGTTTCCGGAAGCGATTCGTCGGGGTGAAATCAGATGAAGTCGCGATCGACTATCCCGCGATTGCAGCCTACATTCGACAGCATCCCGAAATATCCAACGTCCTTCTGACGGGTGGAGATCCGTTGATCTGCAGCAGCGATGCGCTAGGGGCGATCGTTGACCAGTTGCTGGATATTCCTCACGTTTGCTCCATCCGCTTTGGCACAAAAGCGACCGTTTTCTATCCCAAGCGTTTCTCCGATACCAAGTTGATTGCCCTTTTCGAGAAGATTTTAAAAGCCGGCAAAACAGCCGCCGTCGTCACGCATATCGATCATGTCGGCGAGATCTCTGCTGAAACCCAGGCGTGCGTCAAGAGATTGCGATCGATAGGCATGCAACTGTTCAACCAAACCGTTTTGCTCAATCAGATCAACGTTCAGCCCGATATTCTCGCGCGGACATTTCAGAAGCTGCATCAAATGGGTATCCGGCCGTATTATCTGTTCCAGGCGAGACCTGTCCGGCAAGGCTCCCATTTCCAGGTGCCACTCGATCGAGGTATCTCAATCGTCCGCGAGGTCAACCGGCAATTGAACGGGATCGAAAAGACGTTCCGCTATGTCATGTCGCATCGGACCGGAAAAATCGAGATTCTGGGCTTGTCACAGGATGAACGCATCTGGATGCGCTATCACCAATGCGTCGATCCGGGCAACGTGGGCCTGGTATTTTCCCGACCTTTTCGGCAGGGTACCTGCTGGCTCGATGATCTAACTCCGGATGCGCTCGGGTGGTGACCAGGATCTTGGAATTGCGCGAGGCCAAGCCGTACCCTTGTGTTGCCATTCGTCTTGGTCAATGGCAGTGACAACGGCCAGTCGGCATAATCAACAATGTCGAATGATATGCCATCACGATCTGCTGGCAGGTCAAAGGTATCTTGGCTATTCCCGACGTTGCTTCGAACCAGAATGGTCGTATCATCCTTCGAACTATTTGAGTAATCCGTTGCTGCATTGGCTGTGCTCCAGAACGCTCCGCTGCCAATATCGGTCGCAGTCAATCCGATAGAACTGCCAGCCGCAGATCCCGATACAGGACTGCTCCCATAATTCAGCTGCCAAATGAGGAAATCGTTCCCATCGACATCGTTATCACGGTCCGCGTCTGCTGATTGTTGTTCACCCGCAACGCCACCAAACTGAGTGGCCCAGAGGTGCAGGTCGGCATCATTGACATTGCCATCGCGATTGAAATCTCCCGATTCGTTGGGAGCAGGCAGAACCCATAATTCTTTGCCAAACTGGTCGTTCTTGGCGACGAAATAAAGGGCGCCGTCCACGGAGACAAATTCACGAGGAAATGAATGGACAGATCCCGGCGCAATATCCGCGACCTGATAGGTACCGGCCTCCGTGCCATCACTTCGCCACAATTCATTGCCATCGTCCTTGGTCGCCGCGAAATAGAGGATTCCATCGTGGTCGAAAGGTCCAACGATCGTGTTTGGCATCGTCGCACGGATTTCTTTGACGATTTCAGTGC
>JAFGFZ010000110.1 GCA_016930815.1 Pirellulales bacterium
CAACGTGAACCAGATCAAGCTCGCGGCCGCTGCATTGAATCAGACACCCCTCGCGTGGGAGACGAACAAAGCCCACATCCTGGCTGCGATCGACGCCGCCCGCGACGCGCATGTTGGAATCCTGTGTCTTCCGGAACTGTGCATCACCGGATATGGTTGCGAGGATCTCTTCCATTCGCCGGGTGTCGTTCAAACGGCACTCGATATCCTTGGAGACATTGTTCCGGCAACCCGCGGTATCGTTGTGGCAATCGGTCTCCCGGTGCCCTACGACCATGGACTCTACGATGCAGCTGCTTTCGCCTGCAATGGAAAACTCCTGGGGATCGTTGGGAAACAACATCTCGCCGGTGATGGAATCCACTACGAACCACGATGGTTCCGACGCTGGTCCGCCGGAACGGTTGGCGAGATTGTATTGGCCGGCAATCCATTCCCCTTGGGTGACCTGATCTTCGACTGCAGTGGCGTGCGGATAGGATTCGAAATTTGTGAGGACGCTTGGGTCCCCAACCGTCCTGGTCATCTGCTCGCCCAGCGTGGCGTCCATGTGATTCTCAACCCAAGCGCCAGCCACTTTGCATTCGGGAAGCAAAAGGTGCGGGAACAATTCGTGGTCGAAGGCTCACGAGCATTTGGCGTGAGTTATGTCTACGCGAACTTGCTCGGCAACGAGGCAGGCCGAGCAATCTACGACGGCGGTTCGATGATTGCCAGTCACGGGAAACTGCTTGCCTGTGGCGAGAGGTTCTCGTACGCGGATTGGCAGTTGACCACAGCAATCGTGGATATCGATATCACGGAGCCCGGGCCAAGAAAGAACCTGGATCATCTCGATGAGGTGCCACTGGAATCTGGAAAAACCATTTCGATGCCCATCAATTTTCCCGCCCTGATTCCAGAGGTTGTGACAACCTCGGGTCTGGCGCTTTCTGGCAAGAAACTGGATACATCCAACGGCAAGGACCGGCTCCTTTCCAAAGAGGAGGAGTTCGCGCACGCCGTGGCACTTGCCCTGTTCGATTACCTGCGAAAAAGCCATTCGAACGGTTTTGTCGTTTCCCTGAGCGGCGGTGCCGATTCATCCGCCGTGGCACTGCTCGTTTGGCTGGCGGTACGATTGGGTGTCGCCGAGTTGGGTGAGCATGGATTTCTTGCGAAATTGGGCCAAAATCCATCCAAGGCGAACAATTCCACTCCTGCGGGAAAGGGTGGATGGATGCACCGGCTGCTCACCTGTGTTTATCAGTCCACGCGCAACAGCTCGGCTGCAACACTGCATGCCGCCCGCACGGTTGCGGAATTGATTGGTGCCGAATTTCTGGTATTCGATGTGGATGAATTGGTCCAGAGGTATCAGTCGATGGTCGCCGCCGCGATTGGACGCAACCTGGATTGGAAAACCGACGACTTGGCACTCCAAAATATTCAAGCTCGGGCCCGCGGGCCGAGTGTTTGGCTCCTGGCGAATCTGCGTGGTGCGCTTTTGCTAACGACGAGTAACCGGAGTGAGGCGGCGGTCGGATATGCGACCATGGATGGAGACACATGCGGTGGGCTCGCTCCCATTGCCGGCATCGATAAGGCCTTTCTTCGACACTGGCTCCGATGGATGGAATCCACCGGTCTTGCTGGAATCGGGCCTCTACCTGAACTTGCAGTTGTCAACGAGCAACAGCCCACCGCGGAACTTCGGCCGTCCGTCTGTGGCCAAATCGATGAAGATGATTTGATGCCATACGATGTCTTGGATGCCATTGAACGTGCGGCAATCCGTGACAAGCTCTTGCCAATCGAGGTTTACACCATTGTCTCCGCGGAATTCACGCAGTATGACAAACGGCAACTGGGGGAATGGATCGATCGGTTTTATCGCCTCTGGTGCCACAATCAATGGAAGCGCGAACGCTATGCCCCATCCTTTCATCTGGACGATGAAAACCTGGATCCGAAAACATGGTGCCGATTTCCAATCCTATCGGGCGGCTACGAACGGGAATTGGCCGCGTTGCATGAACATCTGGGTGGCCAATCCTCGAGCGATCGGAAATCGGATTCCCAGGGCCGGAACTGATTTCCGCTCGAACAACCATCGCTCACCTCGCCCGCAGCATTGGATTACGACTCGGTCGCGGTGTCTTTAGGCATTTCCAGCGTCTGGGTTACCATGCCAGCTTTCGCCAGGATAATATAGAGCACGAAACCGACCAGGAACGCGGTCACCGGAGGGCAAGGGACCTTGCCAGCCATGCCCGGGATGAAATTCGCGGCACCCACCACGAATCCCAGAACCCAGGAAATCCAACCGGCGGGATTGAAGCCGGCCCGTGGGCCAGCCCATCTGCAGCCGGCCAGCAGGTAATCCGCTACCATCGCACCGCATACCGGCCCGAACGAAGCGCCAATGATCGTGAACACTCCCGCAGCGTCTCCAGCATATCCGCTGGCGGCCAGGATGATTGCCACAAGCGTGCCAATCCCGCAGGAGATGAACGGATTCACCTTCGGCAATGTTGTCTTGAAGCTGTTCGCGGCAATGAACGAGGAAAAACAACAAGGCGGGAATGCTGCGATCGCCAGCAAGTACATGAAGATTGCCGAGACCTTGGGACCAACAATCCCATCCATCAGCGCGGTTGCCTGCAGGATCCCCGTATGACTGACGTCCCCGCCACCGTAGGCCCCTGCCACGATCAATAGCGCCAGACCGCCAGCCACAATGGTGGCACCAGCGATCCCAAACAATCCACCCAGTTGCACATCCCTCGCATCGCGATTGTTCATGCCGAAATCCGCGCCGGCGGCTCCCGCAGTCGCGAAGAAGCCGACGATATACGTCCCCAGTAGCAGAATCACTCCCAGACTGGAAAGAGCCGATTCAGCAACGATCGGAGCGCCACCCTCCTTGGGAACGAACTCCTTGCCAGCGGCAATCAGTGCCTCTGGATCGAAGTTGCCGATACCACCGGCCGTGGCCACGAACAAGACGACTAGAATGGCAAAGGGAATCATTGGCAGAAATGTGGCGACGCGTGCCACATACTGGATACCTTTCAGCCCCATGAACGTGGCGGCAATCGCCCAGACCGCGACCACGATCATGTGAGCAGGCGTTCCTGGCCCCTGGCCAAATGGAGCACATAACAAAATTCCGGCAAAGAACGCATTCACGGCAACCCATCCAAACTGCAAAACCCCCATTAAGAAGCCGGGCATTAGGAAACCACCCATGACGCCATATGTCGAAGTACCCACAATGTAAAGCGGCAATCCGGTTTTCATGCCCAACAGGCCTGGCACATAATAAAACAGGAAATGGCAAATCAGGGCAGCCAATACGAGGCCAACAAACGCAACGACGAGTCCTTGCGCTAGGGTTCCGCCAGCGAATTGGGCAAAGCCGGGCGCCAACTTGGCATCCAACGCACTGCCCATGGGAACCTCGTGCCAAAACACAAACCATAACATGATCCCCGCATACGTCTGAGCCGTGCTCTTGTACCACGGCACGCGATTGGCCATGGGTACCGGCTGAGCAGACGCAACATAGTCTGGTAAATTCGATGCCATACAAGTTCCTCCCTACGAAACTCCGCGGAGTCGCGGCCAAAGCGGATAGTGGAATATGGCAGGCTGACTTGTGTTGGTCACCAGATGCCTGCTAGCACAATTGGACCCTGAGTATACCGCGATGGGATGCCCTGTAAAATGGTGCGGCGAAAACATTTCCCATCACTCCATCCCGTGATCATCGGTTCCTTGAATACGGTGCCGGTTTCCGATCCTTTCGAGTGGATCCCAATCGGAACAGGATTCCTTCTATGGAAACTGATCGCGTTGCCTGAATTTCTGCGTGCTAAATGATCAGCATCGCATCGCCGTAACTATAGAAGCGATACCGTTCGGCAATCGCCTCAGCATACGCCTGCTTCATCAATTCCCGGCCGGCAAATGTACTCACCAGAACCAGGAGCGTGGTACGGGGGAAGTGGAAGTTGGTCAACATGGCATCGACGGCGCGAAATGGATAAGGCGGGTGGATGAAGAGATCGGTCGCACCGCGGAACGGGGCCACGCGGTCTGGTTGGCAAGCCGACCGGGCCGCCGTTTCGAGCGATCGGACGCAAGTTGTGCCGATGGCAATGATTCGCTTGCGCTGATTGGATGTTGCATTGATCTGGGCAACTGCGTGGGGGGATACATCGATCCATTCCGAATGCATGGCATGCTCTTCGATTGTCTTTGTTGAAATGGGGCGAAAGGTATCCAACCCGACATGCAACGTGATGGAGGTGATTTGGATCCCGCGCGATTCCATTTGGCGCAAGAGACTCTTGGTGAAATGGAGGCCTGCCGTCGGTGCCGCGACGGACCCCTTCTGGCACGCGAAGACCGTTTGATAACGTTCCCAATCCGCGTCAACCATATTTCCATTGCGAATATAGGGGGGCAATGGGACGCGTCCCACTCGATCGAGGATTGCAAATGGATCGCGGGCTATATTGAGGTCGCAAATCGGCTCCGCAATCCATTGTCCAGCCGAACATCGGCCCACAAGCCGCAGAGCCAATGCCATGCGCCCTTCGCGATCATCGATATGGATCACCTCCCCCGGTTGGATGTTGCCCCGTGCCTTTTGAATCAATCGCCACCGTCCACCTTCCAACTGGCCAAGATAGAGGCCCTGCCAACGCCCACCCGTCAAAGCCCGCCGGCCAACAAGCCGTGCCGGTATTACCTGCGTGTCGTTCAAAATGATCCGATCGCCGGCATCGAGGAGTTCCGGGAGATCACGAATATGGAAATGATCTATCTTGCGATGAAGCCGATGGATCAGCATCAGCCGAGCATCCGCGCGATTGGGAAGCGGTTCCTGGGCAATCAGATCGCGGGGGAGTTCATATTCAAAAGCAGCTTCTTCAGGTGACATGGCCGTTCGTTTTATTGAAGGTTGCACAACGCAAGAACCCGCTTTCCAAGGTCCAACTCGGAAATTGCTGGGCTCCC
>JAFGFZ010000111.1 GCA_016930815.1 Pirellulales bacterium
GGCATTCGCAGAGCTCATGCCACTCCACCCTGGGCTGATTTAGTGCCGCCCCGTTGGGGCTTTTTGGAGGGGGATGATCGATCGTTCCCTAGGGTTGAGCTAGCGACGCCCCTTTGGGGCTTTGGATCGAACTTGTGTATAACAACGAGGGCGTTGCCCCAGGTGATGGTGCATTTTTTACTTGCGGCCAAACGCATCGGAATTGGGTTCGACCGGCGGGCTCTCAATGCAATCATTATGACGACACATTCGGTCATTCTGATCACATATTGCTGGGGGTATTGCCGTGTTAGCAATCGCTATTGTTGGCCATAAGACTCATCCTAAGAATACTTTACGGCCAGATTACATGATATTGGCACGTTGAGTGCTGATGCCTTAGAATGGCAATCCGACGGCTTGGAATCCCAGGAATTTATCCCTAATTTTCCCCCTTGAAAGGACGAATTTTCGTCCCAGGAGACAAGACGATGTTCAAGAAGGCACTGATAACGATGGCGGTGCTGGGCCTAATCAGCTTGGCTGCCAGCTCGGCATTCGCGAGGGATCATGGACGACCGGGGCCCCATCATGGTCACCACGGCGGCATGTACCATGGCCCAATGCATCATCATCCCCACTTCGGCCCTCCACCGGGGGTTTGGCACACGCGGCCTTTTCAACCCTATCGGCCACCCTACACGTATCGGCGGCCGCTCTACTACCACCCGATGCCCGGATATTATGCCTATCCCGGCTTCAGTTTTGGTTACAGCCGGCCGGGAGTCAGCTTGTATCTCGGCTGGTAGGTTGTTACGAGCAGGTGGTGGTTACCAGTACCCCTCGATCCCGAAGGCAACCCCAAGATAGAGGCTATGTCCGGAAAGGCCCGTGACCCGATAGTCGGTTGCGAATGTGGTCTGGAATGGGGCGATGGCCAATGAATCGACATACAAAAGTTCCCCGCTTACCCGGAGCGAGAAGTTTTGGTGGATGTGGTAGCGGCCAACGACGCTCGTTTCCCCAATGAATGCGAGCGTTTCCTCCTCGACACGGACACTATCGGCCGGTTGCACAGCGACACCGTCGTCGAAGAGCCGTAAATCCCTGGCCATATCGGTGAAGTTCACATAGACGCCCGCTTTGCCATTCAGACCGATACTGAACCGGGCAAAATCCTGGTTCCCTCGATACCCCATCTGGAAACCAAGCAGGTTGTTATGCGTGGTGATCCGCATGTCGCCGCTGCGTTCCCCTTCCGCCTCCCAGACAAGCCATTCGTTCAGCGACATCCACCGCATCCCGGCAAGAAATTCATGGGTCAAGGTCTCCTTGGCACGGCGGACCCAGGTCCCATCCGGGAGCAGAATCATTTGGTCCCGATCCATGCGGCCCTTGATTCGGTAATTGAACTCGAGGCTATTCATATTATGCGTGTAGACAAACCACTGTGTATCCGACCCACTGAAGTCTTCGTTACCAGCCCCGAGCAGGACTGGATTCACGAGGTTGTCACCGAATAGTGAGTGGACCACACCCCGCTGCTGCTCTTGACCGGCGCCCAGGAATGTCACCTCGGTGAAGTGGTCCCGGTTCTCGTGATCGCGGAACATGAAGCGGCCGAGTGTCATTCGGGCAGACGCAAAGGCTGGATGGTTTGATCGGAGCTGAAGAGATCGACCATCGACGGCAACGGTTGAGTAGTTAATGACTGTTTGCTGAGTCTGTTCTCGTGCCAAAACCGGATTGTGTTTCCGCCAGTTCCGGACGAAGACAACGGCTTCTTCCTGAGCAAACCAATAGCCCCGTTGCAACCAGGTCCCGGTACTTTGGACGGGGGCCACATTGTCATAATCTTGCAGCAGATAGCCGTCTTCCAGGAGCGGGGACTCGAGGACTTCCTCCAGACCAATGGATCCCGATAGGTCGCCTATCTCAGATTCCATGAGGACCTCCGCCCGGTCGGACGGGCTCGTCGCTTGGTTGGGAACGGCCATCATCCTACTGGGCGCCTGGTCCAGGTCGCCCGGATCGGCGATTGGCGGGCCAGCCGGCCAGTTTTCCGCGGCCGTCGCAATGAAAGGCGCAATCCAAGCGATTGCAATCAATGACATCAGGAATCGAAATTGGTATCGATGGTTTGTTTTCATCACGGATCAAGTCTCCCCTGCAGATACGCGGAGGGCGGAAAGGCCGCGGGCACGGGCGTACCTAGCCCGGCATCTGAACTGCTTATCGTCTCTGGGCGACCGGAAATACAGGAATAACCGGTAGATTCCTAAAAATCACGGCAATCGATAACCTTTGGTGATTTCACTGACCTTACCCAATCCCACAAAATGGGTATTTCTTGCTCATTTTCACACTGGGCGCTTTATAATTCATGGAAATGGAAATCGAATCGCGGGCTGAACACCCATGGCGTGGCTTAGCAGATAGCACCCTAGGAACATGGTACCGTCTGGTCTTCTGTCCAAGATGTGTCGCGGTCGGGAGACCGCGACCCAACGTGGGGACCCAACGGGGGAGTGACTGCGACCCAACTGTGGCCTGTTTCCGGTGGGATCGTCGCGAGTCGATGCGGAATCCGTCCAATATCCGGCTTACCCAAACGAATAGATTCCTGAAAAATACGAAAAGCCAACGAAAGAGGGTAGACATGTGTCACCCTCTCTGTCTGGTGTGGTTCGGTAATATTCCAGCACAGATCCACGGGACACAGTCTAGCACCATGGCCTTCATCGATTTTTGCTTGACGGCCTGTGGAACCGGCACCAGAATGCGGTTGCCGCGTTCCGGATGCTTTGCGTGACCAGTATACGGTAATCCCCCTTGGGAAAAAGATGGCCCATCCAACTCGCGGACCATCATGGCTGGTCCGCGGACCATAATACCATCCATCGTTGCAGGGGCGAATTGATGATCGAATTATTCGAAGCTGCGTTCTCCAGTGTCAATATCGTCTATACGATACTACTGATTATTTTACTCGTTTATTGGTGCATCGTTGTCCTGGGGATCTTCGATTTCAACGCGTTCGATCTCGACGTCGACGCCGATGTCGACGTAGATGCGGATGTCGGCATCGAGGGGATGGAAGGCGGATTCTCCTGGTTGGCGTTCTTCAATATTGGTGAAGTCCCCATCATGCTGTACGCGACGATTGTCGCAATCACTATGTGGGTGATTTCAATTCAAATGAATCACCTGCTAGACCAATACGCGACCGGCTGGGTGACCGAGTATCGCGGTTGGATCGCGGTTGGCATGTCCGTGCCGATCGTGATATTTGCCCTGCTACTGGCGAAATTCATCGTCTTTCCAGTCAAAAAATTCCGTCAGCGCCTGCCCCAAGCAACCAAGCTCGATGGGAAGGTCTGCCGGGTGACTTCACCCCAAGTCGATGAAAACTACGGCCGCTGCGAATTGCCGAAACGCGATAGCTCATTGATCCTCAATGCCCGTACCCGCCCCGGCGAAGTGCTTCGAAAAGGGGATCCGGCCGAAATTATCGAACACGTGGTCAACGAAGATGCAAAAGAAGATTATTACATCGTAACAAAGTGGTATAACCATAACCTATAGTTGGCTGATAGATTGCGCTTGGACGGCCAGTGGTGCGATAAGTATCGGCCGGATTTGGAAAGATTTCTGAGCGTATATTCGACACAATCGATGCAATGAACACCTGATTCGGAGGAATAGATCATGTTGGGCGAAACCACCTTCTCCATCCTTGGCAGCATCTTGAGCGAAACGACCTACTTCATCATTGGCGTGATTGTCTTTGTGCTATTCGCCTTCGTAATCGGTGCCATGCGATTCTATCGAAAAGTGGCCCGGGGTACGGCCATTGTCCGTACCGGCGGGCCGGGCGGAGTCCGTGTATCGTTTGCGGGTATCTTCGTCTTTCCAATCATCCATCGCATGGAACTGATGGATATCTCGGTCAAACGGATCGAAATCTACCGGCATGGAAGTGAAGGGTTGGTCTGTAAAGACAACATCCGCGCTGACATCAAGGTTGCCTTCTTCGTCCGAGTCAATCAACAGGTCGAGGATGTCCTGAAAGTCGCTCAACAACTGGGCTGCCAGCGGGCATCGGAACAGGACGCATTGATCGAACTCTTCGATGCGAAATTCTCCGAATCGTTGAAGACAGTCGGCAAGCAGTTTGATTTCGTGGACCTCTACACGGAACGCGAAAAGTTCCGTGACGAGATCATCCGGCAAATTGGTGATGACCTGAATGGCTACCGGCTTGAAAATGCCCACATCGACTATCTGGAACAGACACCCAAGGAGGACCTCAGCCCGGACAATATCCTCGACGCCGAAGGGATTAAAAAGATCACCGATGTCACTTCGCGCGAAGCGATCATCACGAACGGTATTGAGCGGGACAAGCAGAAGACAATTCGCAAGCAGGATGTGGAGGCCCGGGAAGCAATCCTGGAACTCGATCGGCAGTTGGCGGAAGCCGAGGAAACCCAGCAGCGCGAGATCGCGGCGATCACCGCCCGCGAACGGGCCGAGGCCGAGAAGATCCGCCAGGAGCAACGGCTCAAGGCCGAGAACGCACGGATCACCACCGATGAGGAAGTCGCCGTCCGAGAACAGAACAAGGATCGGCAAATCATCGTTGCCCAACGTAATAAGGAACGAACCGACAAGGTCGAGTTCGAGCGCGTGGAACGGGATCGCGAGTTGGAACACACGGAGCGGAACAAACTTGTCGGCGTCGCGACGATCGAAAAAGACAAAACCGTTGAAACGGAAAACAAGTTGTTGCAGGAGGTCATCCGCGACCGGGTGGCGGCCGAACGGAAAGTCGTCGAGGAAAAACAGAATATCCTGGATACCGAACATTTCAAGACGGCCGACCGGTCGAAACGAGTCCAGATCACGAAAGCGGAAGAGGAAGCGGAAATGGCCCTCGTCAAGGAAGTCCGCGGGGCCGAAGCCGACAAGCAGGCGGCGATCCGGCACGCCGAGATGAAGGTGATCGAGGCCGACGCAACACGCGACGCGGCCGAACGGGAAACCCAGGCAAAGAAGATGCTCGCCGAAGCGACCACCGCCGAGACCGCCGCGCCGGGAATCGGTGAAGCGAAAATCCAGGAAGCTAGGGCAATCGCGCTCGAAAAGGAAGGGACGGCCGAGGCCAATGTCATGCAGAAAAAATTCGACGCCGAAGCCGACGGCATCACCCGGAAGGCCGAGGCAATGAAGCTGTTCCACGAGGCGGGAAA
>JAFGFZ010000016.1 GCA_016930815.1 Pirellulales bacterium
GTTGCGCTGCGGACTTGATAATCGGTGCAGCGGAGCTCGATCTGAGTGATTCGAGCAACGGCCATGAAAGCGGCATCGATGGGTCCGTCCCCTTCGCAGACTTCCGCACTGACCTCCCGCTCGCCGCGGCGGAGCGTGAGGTGCACAAGCGGCCGGTGGTCGCTTCCGGATGAGATATCCCATTGCACCAGGGACCATGCTTCATCCGGCAGGCCTCGGATTTGCTGGGTGATCAGGGCGGCAATATCACCATCGTAGATATCCTTCTTTTTGTCGGCGAGTTTTTTAAATTCCAGAAAAACGGTCTGCAACTGTTCGCTGGTCAACCGATACCCGAGCGCCTGAGCCCGATCGGCGAGCGCGGCACGGCCGCTATGTTTGCCTAAAACCAAGTCGGTTTTCGTGAAACCGACGTCTTCAGGCCGCATGATCTCATAGGTCGTACGTTCCTTGAGCATTCCATCCTGGTGGATACCCGCTTCATGAGCAAATGCATTCCGGCCGACAATCGCTTTGTTCCGCTGGACGATCAAGCCGGTAATACTTGAAACCAACTGACTGACGGGAACCAGCCGCCGGGTATTGATCCCGGTCGTTGCATCATAGTAATCCTGCCGGGTCCGTAGAGCCATGGTGATCTCTTCCAATGAACAATTCCCAGCCCGTTCGCCGATTCCATTGATTGTGCATTCAATCTGTCCGGCACCGTTTTCAACCGACGCCAGGCTATTGGCGACAGCCATCCCTAGATCGTTGTGGCAATGCACACTGATCACAGCGCGGTCGATATTCGGAACCCGGTTCTTGAGGATGCGGATGACGTTTCCCATCTGGGCCGGTGTGGCATAACCGACTGTGTCTGGGATATTGATCGTCGTTGCCCCGGCGTTGATTGTTGCTTCGACAACCTCGCAGAGGAAATCGATTTCGGTTCTGGCGGCATCTTCAGGTGAAAATTCGATATCGGGGCAATAGGTGGCTGCCCGTTTCACGGCGGCCACGGCCCGGGCGACAATCTCGTCTTTGGTCAGTTTGAGCTTATGCTCGCGATGCACGGCACTCGTGGCGAGGAAAACATGGATTCGCGGTTGCGTCGCCTTCTTGAGAGCTTCCCAGGCCCGATCGATATCCTCGTTTCTGCAGCGAGCAAGTCCGCAGACCGTCGCGCCACGGACCTGATCCGCCACTCCACGGACCGCGTCAAAGTCGCCCGGTGACGCAATGGGAAAACCGGCTTCAATCACATCCACTCCCAAATCAACCAGAGCCTCGGCAATTTCAAGCTTCTCAGTGAGATTCATACTCGCTCCAGGCGATTGTTCCCCATCGCGGAGCGTTGTATCGAAGATGGTAATGCGTCGTGGATCGGACATGTTGTTCCAAATGGCAAGAGGCAAGAAGTAGATCGAAAAAAGGGAAAGAAGGGATTCTTAATAAAAAAAACCGAAGCGGGGCTTCGGGGTCCTGAAAGTCGTCTTGGGAATAGGAACGATCAAAGAACCCCTGCATTAGGCGAGGGGTAAGGTAAGTAACAGCAGCGTCCACGGGTTTGGGCTTATCATCTTATCATCGATCGTCCAGTTGGCTGAGCCGTCACGGGGAACCGTGCCAATGGCCCATACCAAGCATAAGAATAGCGGACATGACTCTCCTGGTCAAGGTTCCCTGACCTGCTGCCCCATCTTGGATTTGACATCGTTATGGCCCGGTCTCCTACATGTTTGTGGCCCGGTCGGGAGACCAGGCCAATCGCGGTTAGGAGCGATTGTTGTGGCCTGGTCCCCCGACCAGGAAAATCGCGGTTAGGAGCGATCGTTGTGGCCTGGTCTCCCGACCAGGCCAATCGCGGCTAGGAGACCGCGACTGAACGGAGTTCCATTTTTTATTGCCATCTTACTCTCGCGAACTGTAGGCTATAATTTCGTACCATGAAAGGACAATACCTCGATTTGTCGAGCGATCCGGCCGGGGCGATGCCGGCTAGCCCGGATCCACCGCGCGGAACCGACTTGAAAGGGCGGCGTTTCGTGGGCGTTCATTTCACATGCTGCGATATCTATCTGAGGATCTATATCAACCGGGATGAAACCGGGTATGATGGTCGATGCCCTCGATGTGGCCGTTTTGTCCATTTCCGAATTGGACCGGGTGGAATCAACGACCGCTTCTTTACCGCGTCGTGATCCATCCCGTGCCTCTGCTAGCATCCTGCGAATGATGTAGCGTCCCGGCGAATCTTTCGCTACGCTCTGGCCGATTTTGCTGGTCAAAGATGCCATGCTCGATTTTGAAGTCCAACGTTGCACACGTCGTTGCGCGGTCCATGATCGGCCGTTTGCGCCAGGCGAGACATTTTATTCAGTGCTCGAAGTGCATGGAGCGGATGTGGTTCGCAGAGATTATTCCGAGGAAGCGTGGGAAGGTCCCGCGGAAAACGCGATTGGCTGGTGGAAATCCCGCATACCCGAACCGCTCGCCAAGAAGGCCCATTGGGCACCCAATGATGTCATGCTCGATCTGTTGGAACGGTGGGCCGACGATCCGGCTCGGCAAGATATCCGCTACGTACTTGCACTACTCTTAATACGCCGGCGGGTGTTGCGCGAAGAAGAAGATGAAATTGGCCAGAAGCCTGGCCAACTCACGGTTTACTGCCCACGGAAAGAGGAGCGATACGAAATAGCAGTGGCAGTGCCGGATCGAGATCGCGCGGAGGAGATTCAAAAGGAATTGTCGGAAATGCTATTTGCTCACGCGGAGTAATGCAAACGGCAACGATTCAGACATCTGAAGTGTTACTATCGAGCCCTGCGCCGCAAATGAGCCAGGGCGACCAACGGGAGCCCGGCATTTGGCGGGAATCGCTCGATGCCCAGGGTTCAATGA
>JAFGFZ010000112.1 GCA_016930815.1 Pirellulales bacterium
GGCCTAGTTCGTGGATCCATTCGGAGATGGTACCGAGCGGGCACATGTGGCTACAGAAGACACGGCGCAGCAGGAGCGTCATCATCAAGATGCCGCCGAGAATGAAAAAGTTCGACGTGCCCAGGGAGCAGAGCATGTCCCCTTCGGAGGCATAAGTCCCAATTGCTTCGATTCCCCCGAACGGGCACCATCGCTCGCAATGCGCCCCCACGAGGAAAACACTACCTAGGACCAAAGCCAAAAAAACAGCTTGGATAACGCGCCGAGTCTTTTTCACGGTGCCCTCTACCCACCTTGGCTCATTGCGCACTTGCCACGCATGGGACATCCGGCACAACTACTCCCGCCGCTGCATTTCGATTCGGCAACCTTGGACTCGGTTTTGAGTGTCTTTGCAAAACCAGGGGTTCCGGCGAGATGAACGAAATCAGGACTCTGTTTCGCATGTTGCTTGAGGTTATCGAGCCGGCTTGGCGGGATGGCGGCAAAGCAATCTGCTAGCATGGTCAATGCTTTCCCATCGTTGCCGAAAGCCGCATGCATCCGCGCTAGACTATACAGCGTCCCAAGATCATTGGGAATGGTTCCCGTAATTCCCGCGCCGATTTGACGAGCTTCCTGGAGTTGGCCTTGTCGGGCCAGGGCGATCGCGTGTAAAGCTTTCGTCGCGGGTATGGCCTTTTCCGGGTCCAACTCTGCAAGCGTCCGTGTGGCTTCCTCGTTCTTGCCCATGGTGAGTTGTGTCTCGGCTAACTGAGCAGCCGATAATGCCGTATTCGATTTGGCATGGATCTTCTCCGCGATGGCAAGAGCTTCCGAATAGATTGCCTTACTGATATAGAAGGAATGCAACGCCTGGGCCGATTGTTGCCACTTCTGGGCATCCTGCTCCTTGTCAAGATTCTGACGCAATAAAATGATTCTACGGACGAGCATATATTGCTGACTGTATTTCTAATTCGCCCGATCAGAGCGTACGGCAGCCGCATATGCTTGGAGCGCTTGCTCAAATTTCCCTTCGCACAGGAACGCATTCCCCTGGGCAAACGAGGCATCGGATGTCGCCGCATGGGCAGTTACCGAACTGAAAACGTATAGTACGCAAGCTATTCCAAGCATCCAACGTGAAAAGTTCATGAAACTCTCCTCTCAATTATGTCTAGTATAATAATCTTTTCATTAAACATTTTTTACCAATCATGTGATGTCGATACTATGTTATGTATTCTCGTATCGGCCCGTAATTCCTGTAGAATTAGCCAAACAGACAATTAAGTTAAGCCGGATCGCCGATCCTGTCAATCTTGTTCAGACTATCGCTAGCCAGTTAAGAGTTATCGCGAGATCGCTTGCTTTGGGTAGCTCGAACCAAGGGCCGCGTCGCTCCCCAATCGCTTGTCGGATCAACTGTGTCCTTCTGATAAGGAGGAGTGTGTTGACAAGATAAATATTTATCGCTTTCTTTTTTTACTCGAGTGGAATCGGCTCGGAGGTGTCTTCTTTCTTCCACACGTGAGGCAGGAATTGAGTCAGCTCACTCGTTGGCTTTTTTGACTGACTTTTTTAATATGCTTAATATACAAACTCTAAAACTTTCATTTTTCTTCATAATCATGCCATTTTCTGATGTGTGTAAATACACACTTTCCGATTTCTGTAATCAAAAATACGCGCAATATATAGGAGTTTTCGAAACCGTTTGCGACTACTTGCAATATCACGCGAAATCTCTAAAATTGCCATAAACGTAGGGGAATAGTGGATTTTGTGGCGATTATCTAATTGGATTCGGGACGCAGAGGTCGGAGGTTCAAATCCTCTCTGCCCGACTCGGAAATCGAACAGCCCTCGATCGACGGAGATCGGGGGCTGTTTCTATTTTGATGATCGGGGATTTTCTACAAACGAATGAGTCCGGATCGTAGTTCAAATCAGCCCGCTGTTCTTTTTGGCATGCTTTGCCAATGTCAACGGTCCGGAGCCTAAGGAGATCCGGCGGTCTCGAACGTGCTCGAACCACGCCCCGCCGTGGCGATTTGCCGGATGAAGGCATTTCGGGCCGATGGCTTCCTCCAGAGCGGGACAATGCAGAATTCTGTACCCATTCATCTGCAACAAGTAATGAATTGAAGACAAACAAAAAAACTACTGCTACAATATGAGTCTTCGTAAATATTCATTTTAATATATTTTGTCTAGTCTAATATAAGAGGAAACGCAAAGGCACTAAAGAATTAGGCAATTACTCAACATTATTCGATGGACAAATGGCATTCCAAAAAGACCGACAATCAATAAACCTATAGAACATGGTTCAGGAACTACAATAACATGCGTATTGCTTTCTACTATGCCTACGTAAGGCCCCTGAGAAACAAAAGTTGTTCGAAAAGAATTCAATGTTGAACCAAAATATGGAGGAAGTTCATTCATTTCTGAAAAATGAAATGTATCTGTCTCGGAATTCGCCAGAGACGCGTCGATGCGTCGGATGGCCTCGTTGATTTCCACCGTCGTCTTGAATCCGATCACCACCGCGTCCACGAGGCCGCTCTGCATGGCGAATCGGATGGATTTCTCGCGGTCCTCGGGCTTGGTGAAATCGCCGTTGCCAATGATCTTCATGCCAATGACGCCGTGGCCCTTCGCACCCATGATCTTGATCTGTTCGACTGATCTTTTTCGACCTATCTATTCATTCTTCTTTCCGCTCCATGATTTCATGTGCTCCATAATAGCCATGTGAAAGATAGGCGCGCAGATCTCTTGGATCCGTGACCGGAAGCTTGCAAGACCCGTTCTCGCAGACATAGGCAGTTGCTTTTCCGTCCACGGGCTCTATCGATGCGATAAAATTGAAATGCGTTTCCAGTTTGCGCCGAATGGTTGCCTCATCAGCAAGCATGACGGTCTTGTAGGGAATGAACAACTCATGCAGAGTCCGGATCAGTTCCCGAGTGTCCGCGGCGCCGGACTTGCCCGCGATGATGATTTGCCTTGGCGTGTCGAAATGGAAATCGAACGCTGAAATCATGCGAGGCATTGCATGTGGAGCCTGTTCGAGTTTCGGGCTGAATGCCGCGATGATCTGTTCCGCTTGTGCCCGGAATTCCTGGTTGCCAGTCATCTGAGCGAGGCGCAGCAGGTTCTGCAGGCTTACGGAATTGGCGGATGGCTCTGCGCCATCGTAGTCTTCCTGGATTCTCATAAGGATCGTTTTATCGTTTCCGCTCGTACCGAAATAACCGCCTTCGCGAGTGTCCAGGAATAAACGGTCCTGCATTTTCTGCAATCCAATCGCCCATTTCAGATGCGCGCCATCGAAGGATGCTTCGTAAAGATCGAGTAGACCATGGATCATCAATGCATAGTCGTCCGCGTAACCTTCAATCGCGGCCTCCCCATCGAAATAACGGCGAAGCAATATCCCATTTGTCGGTGTGTACAGATTTTCACGTACAAATACTGTCGCCGCCGTCGCTGTCATGAGACAATCTTCGTCTCCGAGAATCTGATAGGCGCGGGCATAGGCGGAGATCATCAGCCCGTTCCAGGCGGTGATGGTTTTGTCATCCAAGTGTGGCCGCGGGCGGAGATCACGTTTTTCTCGCAACAACGCGCGGGATGCCGAGAGCGTCTTTTCGATCTCGGCTTCGCTCAGGCCGAATTGTTTTGCCAATTCTTCGACCGGGCGGGAGACGATCAGCACATTTCTGTTATGGAATTCGCCATGCGGATCGTTGAGGACATTGCCGTTCTTCTCGACACCATAGCGGCAGTTGAATATCGCTGCATGCCGGTGTCCGAGTATGGAATCAATCTCGTCATGTTCCCATACATAAAAAGCGCCTTCGGCATGCTTGCCCGGGCGGCCGGGCACTTCGCTGTCGGCGTCTTCGGCGGAATAGAACTGCCCCTGCGTTCCAGTCATATCTCGCCTCACATAATGAAGAATATCGCGGGCCACTTCGGCATAGAAAGCTTCGTGCGTAAGCTGGTAGGCATCCAGATATGAGTTAGCTAACTGGGCCTGGTCGTATAGCATTTTTTCGAAATGCGGCACATGCCAGCGTTCATCCACCGCATAACGATGAAAGCCGCCGCCAAGATGATCGTGCATCCCGCCATCGGCCATTTTACGTAGTGTGAACAGAACCATTTCCAGGGCGTCCCGGGTGCCGGTGCGAGCGTAGTAGCGCAACAGGAAATCCGGAGCGGACGGGCGGGGGAACTTTGGCGCATCGCCGAAACCGCCCTGGACTGGATCGTAGGATTCCTTGAGTTGCTGATAGGCGCGGTCGGGAAGCGTGCGTTCCAGTTGCACGGCATCCGTCGTTTTGGTTGTTGTTGCTTGCCGCAACCGTTCCAGCATGTCGGCGCTGGAAGCGATAATGCCAGCGTGATCCGTTCTCCATGCATCCGCGATCTTGAGAAGTAAGTTTTTGAACCCGATCCGCCCCCAACGCTCCTCAGGCGGATAGTAAGTGCCTCCAAAGAACGGCTTGAGATCGGGAGTCAGCCAGACGCTCATCGGCCAGCCGCCTCCCCCGGTCGTGGCTTGGATAAATGTCATGTATACTCTGTCCACATCCGGCCGTTCCTCGCGATCCACTTTGACACTGACAAAATACCGGTTCAGCACTTCCGCGATCGCGGTGCTTTCGAAAGATTCACGCGCCATCACATGGCACCAGTGACAGGTCGAGTAGCCTATCGAGAGAAAGATAGGTTTGTTCTCCTCGCGTGCTTTTGCAAAAGCCTCTTCGCCCCATGGATACCAGTCCACGGGATTATGGGCATGTTGCAGCAGGTAAGGGTTCTTTTCATTCGCCAGCTTGTTTGTATATTTTTGCATTGTGCTGCGCATTTCAGGTCGATACCGCTGATCCCCGGATTATCCTAGTGCTCTGTCAACTTTCCATCTTGGGGTAGCCATGGTCGCCAGACCGTGGCACATCGCCCTCGGACGAGCACAGTTACCCCAAATTTTAAGCTTGACGGAGCACTAAGTTCGGACATCCAGATTTCTTAGAATCACGTTGACCCCGGAGAATACCATGTACAACTTCTCGGTTGATTTTTTTGACGAAATGACTTCGGGGCCCGATTTTGAGAGGCACTTGACGATCGTGCCGTTCTTCTGCAACGGATCAGAGCCAATCGATCCAAATACCGGTGTCGGTTCGCTTTTGCCCGTGATTTCCACCGTGATCCAATTTTCAGTTTCGGGAATGATGATTCTTCCGTGATAGGCTCCGTCGGGAAGAAACAAATGACCCCGTATCCGCTCAAGTGGGACTAGGGCGCAAGTTCTTCCTTCAATTCAAGGAACGCATTGGCTGCATCCTGAATATCTTCGTCTTCGTGACTGGCAAGGGGCTTGATAACTTCCTCAAGCTCCCATGCATCCATGTCGGTTGCCCACCAGCAGCAACGATACTTCGTTCCATCATTGCCATGGAGGAGTCCCTCCCGTAGATGGAGTATCACGTCTTCTCTGGCGTGTGCCATCAGTACGAACTTGATATGATCGTACATCCCGAGTCCGGTGTTCTTGCTCACCGTACCTATTAATAGCGGAATGCATCTCGGATCTGGATTCTTCTCGAAATGCTTGATGATTTCAGCGAAGGTTTCCCCTTCCTCATCCGAGATCTCATGATCACCCGGCATCGGCTGGTGGCTTTCCAAGAACGAGATAGCATCATCAGTTTTCATGTGCGTAACCTTGTTTATTAAGTAGTTTCCACCTTTCACATGTGATCCCTTTTCACATGCCTTTTTCGAGAATCCACTGCGTTGCCTGGCGACTCAACTCGGAGCTATTGTTCAAGTTCAACTTGGTTTTGATTTTTTCGCGATGTGTTTCAATTGTCTTGTAACTCAGGCCGAGTTGGCCGGCGATCTGTTTTGTGCTCAATCCTCTCCCGATCATTTGAAAGACCTCAAGTTCGCGATCAGTGAGGTTCTGAATTGGATCCTGTTCGAGTGTTCCGCCGCCGGTGACGCGGTTCAAGAGTCGATTTGCCATGCGCGAGCTGAGATAGATCTCGCCTCGCAAAACTTGGCGCATGGCGTTGATAATCATATCAGGCGAAGACTGCTTGCTGATATAACCCATGGCTCCGGCTCGCAACACGCGTTCGGCAAAGAGCAGCTCATCGTGCATCGAAGAGACGAGAATTTTTACTTTTTGGTTCTGAGCCCTGATTTGTTGGATGAGTTCGAGGCCGTGGCCGCTTTTGAGGGTGAGATCGACAATCACGATATCAGGCCTCAATACGGCGATTTTTTTCAACGCTTCTTTCGAATCCTCGGCATCACCACAGACTTCCATGTCAGGTTCATCACTAATTAATTCGCCCAGACCTCGTCGGACAATTGGATGGTCATCCACAATGAAAACACGGTGGCTTCTGGATCGGCCTTGAGCAGGATCAATCATTTGGTTCCTCCCATGGTAGCGTGCAGGTAACGAGTGTCCCACCACCAGGGGCGGATTGGACATCCAGGTCAGCTCCTATGACACTGGCCCGGTATTGCATGATACGAAGGCCCGAACCGGCCGACCGTTTGCCGCTGTGGTGGATTCCAAGGCCATCGTCGTGAATGCGGAGCGTGGTCTGGCCATCCTGCGCTTCCAAACGAAGTAGGATTCGTTGTGGTTTCCCGTGTTTGACGGCATTGTTAAGGACTTCCTGTGCGATTCGATACAGGTGAATTGCCGTATCCACATCGCGAATCCAGACCGGCCGGTTGCTTTCGACCAGGCAGGAGATACCGGAACGCTCTTCCAGATTGGCTGCTAATGCCTGCAATGCGGAAAGCAGCCCATCGCGGTCGATTTCCATGGGTACGAGATTTCGAACGATCCTTTGGATCTGATTGATAACACCTGGTATGCCTTGGGCCAGTTCAGCCGCCTTCTGGACTTCCGGTGATGCCTGGGCCAGCAGCCGATGGTGCAACCTCTTCGCCAGATATCCTAGGCCGGTCAACTCCTGGCCAAGTCCATCGTGAAGTTCCTGGCCGATCCGCTGCTGTTCGCGAGTGCTGACATCGAGGACTTCCTGTTCTAATAGTCTCCGCTCCTGGATCTGGGCTTCCAGATCCCTATTGATCCGTGCAAGTTCCTTGGTCCGTTCTTGAACTCTATTCTCCAACTCATGATGGGCCGCTCGGAGCAATTCTTCGGCGCGTACTCGCTGAATTGCCGTGCCAAGTTGCATTGCCATCCTTTCCAACTCCATGACCATTTTCATGGAGAAGGCATTTTTACGCCGATCGGCCACCAGGATCAGGCCAATGGTCCGGTCCCCAAGTCGGATTGGAACCAATGCAGCTGCCTCGAATCCAAGCAGGCTGCACATATTACAATACGGTTGTTTCTCATCTCCGGAACGGTATGCGGGTAGCTCCGTCGTGCTGCTTATAAAGTACGAGCCACCCTCCGTACAAGGCGCCTGCAGCGCATCGGTTTGATCCAAGATCACCTCGACACAACGACATCGGCTCTGTTGGGCCGAGCGCGAATTCTGCACGTCACGGTTTTCCTCGTTGAAACCCATTTGGGCGTGGAAGTCAATCCGGCCCTCTGGATCCAGAATTCGAATTCCCACTGCCGAGCACTTGGCGAAGTCCATGATCTCTTTCACGAATTCGTCGAGCATTGGTTTCATTGCCATGTGCCGATTACCGATTTCCAGGAGCCGGTGAATTCGCTTTCGTTCGGTGATGTCGCGGCACGATTCGACAATCTGAACCACTTCATGTGCTTCATTGAATATTGGAGAAGCCGTGATTTCGACGAAGACTTCGCTGCCCATGCTGTCCAAATGCGTATGGACGACCGTGACCGGTGCCTTTGTTGCCAGAACCTCTTTCAGCGGACATGGAAATTCGTCTCCCTGGCAGGGGCTGTCACGGTGATGAGACACCTGGTAACAAGGCAAATGTTCAACAAAGGGATTGACAGCCGTGACATGTTCTCGGGTGGCCTGGTTGGCTAGAACCACGCGGTAGCCGAGATCGATGACCAGGATGGATTCCGGAATCGCGTCAATGACTGTTTGCAGAAAAGCAAGCGACACGGATGGCTTGATATTTTCATTCTGGCGAGCGGTGGAAAGATTCGATGTGGAATGGTCGTTGTTCACTGGAGTGATACCAATTTTCAATTCAGCCCGCCGCTTAGTTCGACTGTATGACTTCCTCAGACCATAACAAACTATTCGAAACAAAACGATTACGTACAGTTCATTGGCTACCACAGAGCTCA
>JAFGFZ010000017.1 GCA_016930815.1 Pirellulales bacterium
CCGATCGTGTTCAGGGATGGCTACACAGCCAACCAACTGCACGCGGTGCTGCGGAAAGCGGCGCGAGCCAATCAGCAATCTGGACCGCGAATCGCGACAAGCCCCTAATCAGATTGGATACTACCGCGGTTTCCGCTGATCGCGATAGAAACCAACTCTTTCGAGCGCTTTAAAAACCTCTTCAAGTGTCTTCTCACCAAAGTTCGAGATGCCGAGCAGGTCTTCTCGTTTTGAGTTCAAGAGATCCTCGACCGTGAAGATACCGATCTCCTCGAGGCAATTGGTCGTCCTCACCGCCAAGCCGATTTCAGCGGTACTCATCTTCAGGCGTTGCTTCAGATTCTGTGATGCAAGGAGACTCTGGTTGAGTGGAATGCGAGTCATTTCGGGTTCCCTCCCTAAAAGGACCATAAGAAATCTGAGACAATCAACGTGCGGAGATTATACACAAATTCAGCGATCTGGCTGAGAATTTTTAAAAAATCAGTTCAGGTGCTGCGGAGTACTTTTCTCATGGTGCATGCAGCCGTCGAATAGAAAGTGTTCGTTGGATGCTATCACTCCATTTCCCAGCGACTTTGGAGAGCTAACAAAACTCCTGTGGCTCGGTCAGGAGACCGGCCACAACGTGCGAGGTCAGGAGACTGTCCACACAACGTGCGATCCATGGCTCAGTCAGGAGACCGGCCACAACTTAGGCCGGCCACAACGTGCGATCGGATACCTAACGCTAGCATGAATCCTGGCCGACAGCTTATAATGTGGCAGCATCACGAACCAAAATGACTCCATTGAATCACGAAACACTTCTTGCCGATTTGACATCTGCCCAACGGGAGGCGGTGCAGCATCTCGAAGGGCCACTCCTGATCCTGGCTGGGCCTGGCAGTGGCAAAACTCGGGTCGTGACGCATCGTATTGCCCTCCTGTTAGCGGAAGGAACACCCGCCTCTCAAATGATTGCCTTGACATTCACCAACAAGGCAGCCGATGAAATGTCGGCCCGGGTCCAACAACTGGTCCCTGGCAAACGGGTTTGGATCAGCACGTTCCATCGGTTCGGTGCGCGACTGCTCCGGGAATACGGCAACCTGCTTGGGATGGAGCCCAATTTCACGATCTATGATGCCCGGGATAGCCTGCAGGTAATTCAGCGCACGATGGAAGAGGGCGGAACGAAGATACTCCACTACACCCCGGACCGGATCGCCGCGGCCATTAGTCGCGCTAAGAATAATCTCATCTCGGCCGAACAATACCAACCGCAACGGGGTAGTCCACTCAGCCATATCCTGGCCGAGGTCTACCCTGCCTACCAGCAACGGCTCCGGAACGCCAATGCCGTTGACTTTGATGATTTACTCCTCCATGTGGCGCGCCTCCTTTATCACAATCCAGAAATCCGCGCCCAACTGGATGACCAATATCGGTTCGTTCTCGTGGATGAATACCAGGATACCAATAGGGCGCAATATGTGATCTTGCGCGCCTTATCGATGGATTATCCAAACCTGGCGGTCACTGGCGATCCGGACCAGTCGATTTATGGATGGCGGGGTGCGAATTTGAACAATATTCTTGAATTCGAAGTCGACTATCCCAATGTCCGTGTTGTCCGGCTCGAACAGAATTACCGCAGCACGCAACGCATCCTCCATGTCGCGGATCACCTGATAAGCCACAATCGGCAACGCAAGCACAAAGCCCTTTTCACAAAGAACGCGGCAGGTCCCCCCGTCCGGCTGGTCCGTTATGCCAACGAAATGGAAGAAGCAGCCGGGATTGCCAAACAGATTCTCTCGGCGATCGAAGCCGGCCGCCATCCGAACGATTTTGCTGTTTTTTATCGGGTCAACGCCCTGTCGCGAGCCCTGGAATGGGCCTTTCATAACGCGGGGATCCCATTCCAATTGATTCGAGCTCAGGAATTTTTTCAGCGGAAAGAGATCAAGGATATCCTCGGTTATTGCCAGCTCATCAACAATCCACGAGACGATGTGGCATTTCTACGGATCGTCAATACGCCGGCGCGTGGAATCGGCAAAAAATCCATCCAACGGCTCAGCGATTACGCGTCCACGTACGGGCTCACACTACTGGAAGCTGCCCGCGAAATTGATGAAATCGCATCGATGAAAAAACCGGCAATTGGGAAGTTCCGCCAATTCATTGCACTCATCGATTCCTTGAACCAATTCGCCCATACCTCGGTGGAACAGATCATTCGGCAAGTGCTCGATGCGACCGGCTATCGCAAGTCGCTGGAAGGATCTGACAATGAAGAAGACATCAATCGGCTGGCAAACATCGAAGAGTTGCTCACCGATTCGAGGCAGTTCGATGAGCGGGGGGAGGGTGCGGGGGGCCTTGAAGCCTATCTGGAAAGGCTTTGGCTAGTCAGCGATATCGACGACTGGGACGCTGATGCCGGGAAGGTTTCGTTGATGACACTGCATGCCGCCAAGGGCTTGGAATTCCCCGTCGTCTTCATCACGGCCCTCGAACAGGGTATCTTGCCACACGAACGGTCATCACAAGATCCGGATCAAATCGAAGAGGAACGGCGGCTTGCTTTCGTTGGTATCACGCGAGCCGAACAAGAACTGCATCTGAGCTATGTCCAACGCCGCGATTTTCGTGGCCATCGCCGGACCACCGTCCCCAGCCAATTTCTCATGGAAATGCCTCGGGATGCGTTGGTGGTTGAGTGGGAAGAGGATTCTTACGTTGAGGGTGCCGACACGCACTTTGATAGGGCGAATAGGATCCATGAACTCCAGGATTCATCGATCCAGATTGATTCCAGGCATCAGGATCCATCTCGACGGGAAATAAGAAACTCCCGTCAGGAAAACCAGCCCGCAGTGGATCTCAACAAGGTGGTTACCACCGGCGCGGCACTCGTGGGCAATCGCCAGCTCCCCACGGCCTGTGGCGAAGGATTCCCCGCCAATCCCGACGCATTCACGCACGGCATGACCGTGATCCATCCCGAATACGGGCCTGGCAAAATCATCGATCTAGCGGGAACTGGCAAGAACTGCTGTGCCACCGTCCGCTTTGCAACCGCGGGTGAAAGGCATTTCATGGTAGCCCATAGCCCATTACGACCGGTTGTGAATCACCAGTCCTAATATGTCAGCACGTAGCGGAGCAGGAGCGTATCATCCGGTTCGTAATCCGGAGTTGGGCCATCGAACTCGATTTCCCTACCAAAAATATATCCAATTTCAAAGCGATCCGAGATCCAGCCGGGCCTTTTTCGTTCGATCCCAAGGAGGGCTCGATAATCACTAGATTCAACCACATCCTGGGCACCATTCGCCCGTTCAATGGCCCATTCCCCACCGCCATATTCCCCGGCCAGATAGATCCAACGCTCATCCACCGAGGATTGACTCACCGAATCCAGACGCCATGCGATTCGGGGACGGGGGAGAACGAGTTCCAGGCGGACTGAATCGTTCGGTTGGATGAGGAGCCCTCCAACGGGAAGGACCGAAATGCTGCCTCGGTCCAGATAAATGACACCCATGATAACTTGGGTAGTTTCCGACCAATCCCAGACCGCCAATCCTCGTCCAGTGATTCGGAAGGCATCCTCGTTGTCCTGTTCAAAATCGCTATAGTACCCAGTCGTGACGGAAACATCCATGGACCAGCGGTCGGAAAGCTCGCGCATGTGCCGCCATTCGATGGCGGCATCGTACAAGCGGGATGGCAGATCAGGTGTGTTCGGACCATCGAGTAAGTGGAAACCAAAACGGGGTGTGATGACCAGCGGTGCTTCCTTTGCGGGGAATGGAAATCCGAAGACAATACTCAGGTCCAAGTCTGTAAAACCGAGGTCCCCATCGCCTGCTTGAGGAATCCAGGTTCCCAAAAATGTGGCATTCTGAAAGATGCCATCACGGCCCTTTGGCGGATTGGCCGTAAGATCCCGGCCGGTTTTTTCATCATCGACCAATGGCTCGGACAGGTATTGTGGAACGGAAACCGAAGCCAGACGGGGGTTCCCCGTCACGGGCTGCATCCCTTCCAACGGATCTGTTACGGATGGCATCCGTGTCACCGGTGAATGAACCGGGATACCTCCCCAAGCCGGAACGGTAGGATGCGGCAGAAATGGATCCGTCTGGCAGCAGGCCGTCCCGGCAATCAACAATACCGGCATTGTCAGGACGGATCGGATAAGCGAACGTACCATGGGATGGATCGCGAGATGGCGCTGTGTGTCAGTAATCGATTCCCGCACGAACCATGATTGTATCGTCCGGCTTGAAACTCTTCGGTGATTTCGATTCGTCATAGAGGATCTCACGGTCCCAGACATAGCCGGCTTCAATGTGACCGCGGATTCCACGTTGGCCGATCCATTCAAGTCCGAATGATATTCTCATGTCGTTGTAATCGATGTTATCCGATTCAATGCCGCCGGGGTACAGAACGCTCGGATTGACATTTTTATCTCTACGAATGGTCCACGATCCGCCACCATATTCCCCAGTGAAATACCACCACCATTCCGCTGTACCGACGGTGGTGAATCGATGTGCCAACTTTGGATTTGGGAAGAGGATCCGGAAATTCGTGTCAGGATTCGGTGTCCATATGACACCCCCGGCTGGAAGCAACTTGATATGGTTGCGATCGATATACCAGACCCCGAGGGCTACCTTGATGGTTGGCGTGAACGAGAGCACGCCGAGGCCTCGACCCATATACCGGATGGAATCCGTGGTGACGTGACTGAAATCTGAATAGACTCCGATGCGAGCGCCTAAATCGCCACTGAGCCATTCATTGACGCTTGGTTCCCATGAACCGTCCAGATAGGCATCAAAGAGCCGTGGAGGCAAGTCGGCCGGGAATACCGCCGGATCCAGAGGATTCGTGACGGGCTCACTCACCGGACCTTCCAAGAGACTGACCGCAAAACCCGGTGTGACTCGGAGTGGAGTTTGCGTATTGTAGAAAAGTGGTAATCCAAACGTCGACCAAATCTCACTTTTATGGATCCCTAATTTTTTATCATTCTCTTCAAGGACCGGAAGCCATGTGTGTTCGAATCCAATATTCTGCACGAACCGCTGGAACTGCGTCATTGTCCCGTCGGGAGCTTGATAGGAATAGGTCCCCTGCTGCCACGTGAAAGGGAAATCACTCGGATAGAGGGCTCCCGGTTGCTGCGATCCGACCGTCGGTGGTTGCGTTGGATAGATCGGTGTTGGCGTAGTGGGATAAATAGGCTGGGTTGTCCCGTAGGGCATCGTTGCCGTTGGTGGGCTGATGGGTGCCGTGCTTGGTGTTCCAAGCGAGTAGGGATCGGACATCATCGGTGCCGATGTCGGACCGCCTTGGAGCGGCTGCGAAACGACATAGGGAAGTGATCCGTTGGCTGAAGTTCCTGGTATGGCTGATCCCAGGGAATTATTTCCCGGAGTCGTGTTCACAGGTGACGGGAATTGGACGCGCTGACCGAATAGAACCTGGGCTGGCCATAATGCGATCGAAATCGCCAATGAACAGAGAAGCAGCCGGAGGATCAACACGGCAAATTGTCTCGCATGCAAGCATTCCATGGGGCTACCACGAACGGGTTGCCGAAAAGCGGCCAATCATTAGCATCGATGGACCGGGCAGTCAACATCATTTGACAAACCACTCCACCCCGATTTCCAACCTGCCAGCCCCAATTCATGATCCCGAGGTCTAAATCTTGAGTCTGCTAGCTGGGTCTTGATCCCGATCCGGTCACTGGTATAAAAAGGATCTTCGGATCTTATGGGGACCACTCAGAGCCTATCCGAAAACCGGCTCCCCCCGCTCCGCTTGCGGGAAGAGGTGGCGGGGGTGAGGGATTTTCGGATAGCTTCTTAGAAATGGGTAGTGAATCGATGAGCATCGAGCCGGAAAAAACCACAACCAAAACTGCGGAATCCACGATTGAAAAGTCATTATACAATGCCACGATAACGAAAAGTGACGAGATCAATCATGGCCTCTTAGTTTTACGGGTCGTACCCGATGACAATTTTCCACAATTCACTCCTGGCCAGTATGCTGTCTTAGGATTGCCAGGCACCGCGTCCCGAGTGGAATATGCGGACCCCGAATCGAATCACCAGATTGAAGACCGATCCAAACTGATTAAGCGGGCCTACTCGGTAACCTCGTCAAGTCTCAAAGGCGAATATCTTGAATTCTATGTCGCGCTGGTCCATTCCGGCGAATTGACTCCCCGCATCTTCGCCTTGAAGAAAGGGGATCGGATCTTTCTGGGCAAGAAGATCGTGGGCATGTTCACTCTCCAAGACGTGCCGTCCGGAAACGATCTCCTCTTTGTCGCGACCGGCACCGGCCTGGCGCCCTACATCAGCATGCTCCGTTCCGAATACGATTTCCTGGAACGAAAAACGATCATTATCCACGGCGCGCGGACATCATGGGATCTAGGCTACCGGAATATGCTCGAAGCCTTGGCGGCAAAATGGCCCAATTTTCATTATCTTCCGATCATTAACGAAATTGAACGGGATCCGGGTTGGGAAGGAGCCGTTGGTCTGGTCTATGAATTCTTCGAGGATGGCACCGTCGAGAGCATCCTGGGCCGGGATGTCCAGCCTGCCGATCTGGCCACATTTCTCTGCGGTCATCCGTTGATGGTGCAGGGAATGATAGAATTTCTAGCCAAGAAAGGCTTCACGAGACATAGCCGAAAAAATCCTGGGAGTATCTTCGTCGAAGAATACTGGAAGGAGTAAATGAGCGGACCGATTCGAAGCCTTGAAGAAGCCAGCAGATTCCGCCCGCCAACAGTTTGAAGGGTATCTGTCTATTATTTTAACAGGAAACGAAGATAACTCAGAGGCACAATCTCTGTTTCCTCGGCCTCCTTCGTTGACGGAGCAAACAGAGAATTCATCTCTCATTTTTCTTTGTTTCCTTCTGTTCAAAATGGATAGATACATCACGAGGCATTCACCATGACAGGACCTCGATATCAATTCGTCATGTTGCTATGGTTTGCATTAGGACCTGTCGTTGCCCTCTCCCGTGCCGCCGACGAGCCCTCCGGAGTACTTGTGGGATCGGCCGATCCGGCGATTATCGCCGCGCCAGAGGAAGCGGGTGGATTCTACATTTTCGCGAC
>JAFGFZ010000113.1 GCA_016930815.1 Pirellulales bacterium
CTCTATCAAGTCATGAAGGCCAAGGGCTTGCATGAGAATTGTATTCAACAGATCTTCCGGCTCTATCGTGACTTCCTCTTCTCACCAGAACCCGCGCCGACCGACGATCTTGGCCGCCTGCGATTGGACGATTGGGAGATGCGACCGGATATCCAAGCGGAAGTGGCCAAGCGATGGGTCGAGGTCAATGACGAAAACGTCCGCCAACTCGCCGACCTCGATGGCTTTCGCGAAGAATTCTTGCGGCATCATGGATTCGGGATCCCCGGAATCGACTATCGCAAGGATGTGACGCTTCCACCGGAAGATTTCTAGCGGGATTTGAGGCCGATTCCTGGGTCGTGCAATTGTTCCGGCCACTGAAATGCGTTCGCATGATCCACCATCCGCGCAACGATTTCGGGATATTTCTCGGCGACGTTCGTCGATTCGCCAATATCCAGATCCAGGTTATAGAGTTCCAATCCACCGGAGCCTCGATCGTCCACATAGCCATAGAATGTCTTGCGTTCAGGGAGGATGAGTTTCCACTGCCCTTGCCGGAGTCCGTGGAGTTCGTTTTGGCAGAAGTAGAAAAAATCATCCCGCGAGCCAGTTTCGCTTTGTCCGAGGAGCAGCTGGGTCTGGTCGGTCCCGTCGATGATCCGGTCCGTGGGGATTTCATATCCGGCGAGGGTTGCGAATGTGGGCAGGAAGTCGATGGTGGAAAAGATGGCATCGTTGACACGGCCAGCCGGTATCCGTCCGGGCCATCGGGCGATGCAGGGGACACGAATCCCGCCTTCGTACGTGGATCCCTTGCCTTCGCGGAGCGGTCCGGAGGATCCCCATGCGATGGCACCCTGGTGCCGTTTGCTGAGAAAATCCTGGCCGTTATTCCAAGTTCCATTGTCTGTCGTGAAAATCACGATGGTCCTGTCGCCAAGGCCCAGGCGATCCATGGCATCCAACAAACGCCCGGTATGGTGATCCAGTTCTTCCACCGCATCGCCATAAAGGCCGCCCTTGGATTTCCCCTTGAATTCCGGTGAGGCATCGATCACCGAATGGACCATGGTATGAGCCAGATACAAAAAGAAACGCTTGTCCTGATTGGCTTCAATGAACTCGATGCCTTTGTCGGTATACGTGCGTGTCAGGCTGGCCATATCCTCGGACGGTCCGATTTTTGTATTGTTTTCAAAGAGAACCACACGCGCGTTGTCATTGGCTCCCAAAGGCCCCCAGTAATAATCAAAACCCTGCGCGTTGGGCATCCGATCGAGAATCGGTTCCCGATTGGAGACATCCCATTTGCCGATACATCCGGTGATATAACCCGCCTTCTTCAGTAACTCACCCAGCGTGATTTCGCTCGCTGGCATCGACCATCCGCCGCTGCGAACGGGATACCGGCCCGTGAGGAGCGCGGACCGGGATGGACCGCAGACGACCTGGGCATAGAAGCTCGTGAATCGAGTTCCTTCCTGTGCCAGCCGATCAATGCGCGGCGAACGGATCGTCTCGGAACCATAGCACCCAAGATCGCCATACCCTTGATCATCAATAAAAATGATCACAATGTTCGGCCTGGTATCCTCCGAGGCAACGGCTGGGCAAAGGATGGCCAGAATAGTAAAAACCGTCAGGATACTCGACAACTTCATGCGGCATCGATTCGACATGGGTCTTCTTTCCACTGCGAGATTGGACATCTTGGATACAAGGCGGCGGAGTCAATCCATCCATCGTATTCCAAAATCGTCATCGGATGCAACCATGGCGCCAACATGGAGAATGCATGGGAGCGAACCGAGTCGACCGAGCGAACAGAGAACGAACGGCTCCGTTCTCTCCGCGCTCTCCTGTTCCATTGTTCTTGCGGGGGAGCCCGGTTGTTTAACAAAATGGACGGTTACGCGGTGGCGAATCGGTTCGAGGTCCGATATATTACTGGGACCCAAGATGAGGTCAGTATCCGCACGACGATTCATGTCGGCTCCCGCTCCGTGAAAGCAGCTCCTTACTCGGAACGCGAGCTGGCTTTCCGGTGAAGCAATGTCGTACCGCATCCAAGGAATCAATGATTTTATCGAGCCCTGCGCCGCAAATGAGCCAGGGCGACCAACGGGAGCCCGGCATTGGGCGGGAATTGCTCGATGCCAGGGTTCCATGACTGTGCAGCCCTCAGTAAAACTGCCTAGGAGCCACACCATGATGAACTTGGCAAAGTGGATTGGAGTTGCCTGGATTTTTCATTTGTTTCGAATCAGCATCGGTTTGACGACTGGCTCCATGATCGCAACAATCGGGCTTCTGCTCGGTACGCCCAACATGGCATTCCTATCGGCGGCTCCCCCCAATGAAAAAACACCAGCCGGCCGCGTCGACTTGCGACCGTTCTTCGAGGCATGGAAACTACCGCCGCGCGTCCAAGGGGACCGGAATACCTGTTCGGTCTTCACAATCGCCGGCGGGCTGGAATATGCGATGGCAAAGAAGAAGGGCGAATCGTGCCGATTGAGTATTGAATACCTCAACTGGTCCGCGAATCAGATGGTTCACGATGTCGATGATGGCGCCTACTTCAGTGACATCTGGAAAGGATTCACGAAATATGGCGCCTGCCCGGAAGAGGCCATGCCCTATCAAAAAGATTTCGATCCCAAGCTCCGGCCGAATTCGGTCGCCCAGGAGCAAGCCAAGGAGTTCCTGGACGCCGGTTTTCAACTCCACTGGATCAAGGAATGGAATCCGAACACCGGGCTGACCGACGACCAGTTCCAGGGGATCCGGGATGTTTTGGACCGCGGATGGCCGGTCTGTGCTGGCTGCCGCTGGCCCAAGAAGGAATTTCTGAAGTGGCGGGATGATCTCATGGTCATGGTCCCTCCAGAACAGGTCCGCGACGGGCATAGTGTTCTCTTGGTTGGCTATCGGGACGATCCGGACCTGCCGGGGGGTGGCGGATTCATCTTCCGCAATTCGAGTAATAGCGGCCGCGACGGCTTGATGAGTTTCGAATACGCCCGAGCCTATGTGAACGATGGCGTCTGGATCGATTGGAAGGAATCGGTCGCAGGCATGGACGACCTCCATGCTAGAGTTTCGGTTTCAATTCCACCAATTCGCTTGTTTTGCACAATTCACGGATATCCTGGGAGATCCGCATCGCGCAGTATTTCGGGCCGCACATACTGCAGTATTTCTGGCTCTTGAACAATTCTTCCGGCAGTGTTTCATCGTGGTAGGCCCGGGCGGTTTCGGGGTCGAGGGCCAGTTCAAACTGCCGGTTCCAATCGAATAAGAGGCGGGCCTTGGAAATGGCGTCGTCGCGGTCGCGAGCGCCGGGCCGTTCCCGCGCGATATCGGCGGCATGGGCGGCGATTTTGTAGGCGATCATTCCCTGCTTGACATCCTCCGGTTTGGGGAGGCCGAGGTGTTCCTTGGGGGTCACGTAGCATAGCATCGCGGCACCGTACATGCCGGCCATCGCGGCGCCAATCCCGCTCGTGATATGGTCGTAGCCCGGCGCGAAATCGGTGACAACGGGCCCGAGCAGGTAGAACGGCGCACCGTCGCAGACTGCCTGCTGGCGGCGGATATTTTCCTCGATCTTGTGCATCGGGACATGGCCCGGCCCTTCGACCATCACCTGCGTTCCCCGGGCCCGGCCGCGGCGGGTCAACTCGCCCATGACGTCCAATTCACCGTACTGGGCCGCATCACAGGCATCGGCCAGGCAACCTGGCCGCAGGCCGTCGCCGAGCGACCAGCTGACGTCATATTGCCGCATGATTTCGCATAAGTCGTCAAAGTGCGTATAGAGCGGATTCTCCCGCCGATGGGCCATCATCCATTTCGCGATCAGCGATCCGCCGCGACTGACGATTCCGATCAGCCGATCCAATGCTTTCGGTAACAGTTCGAGTCTGATCGCACAATGGATCGTCATGTAGTCGACGCCCTGCCTGGCCTGGCGCTCGACAATGTCGAGGAACTGCTGTGGTTGCATCTCCTCAATCTGGCCATCCAGCTCTTCGACCATCTGATAAATCGGCACGGTCCCGATCGGGACCGGAGACGCGGCAATTAAAGCGGTGCGGATTTCATCAATGCGGTTCCCGGTCGACAGGTCCATCACCGTATCAGCGCCATATTGTATGGCGGTGTGGAGTTTCTCCAACTCGCTCTCCTTGTCGCCCACGGTTTCTGAATTGCCGATATTCGCGTTGACTTTACATGTCACGGCGATCCCGATCCCGATCGGCTTGAGCCCATGGGCCAAGTGGTTCTTGTTGGCCGGGATAATCATCCTCCCGGCAGCCACCTCCGCGCGAATTGTCTTGAGGGCAATTCCTTCGCGCTGGGCGATGGATTCCATTTCACTTGTCGTTTCACCGCTTCGGGCAATTTCAAGTTGCGTCATCGATTCGGGCATTCAAAAAATCCGTTCATTATCATGGCAGGGTCGGGAGACCCTGCCATAACCGAGGTGGGAGACCCTGCCATAACTGGGGAGTCGTTTGAATCCGCTTCTAATCCTAGGGGTACACGGCCTGTTGTCAACTTAGCCGGTTCCGGACCAGCATTGCCAGCGCTGGCCAGGCAGATATCTTATGATGAACCATTCGGTTCGTATGCCAGATTCGGTGCAAGCCAGCGTTCTGCTTCCGGCACGGTGATTCCTTTCCGGCGTGCATAGTCGTGGACTTGGTCTTCTGCGATTCGGTCGACGGCGAAGTACCGAGCTGCCGGATGGGCGAAATAGAGTCCGCAGATGCTAGCGGCTGGATACATCGCGTAATGTTCGGTGAGTTGGATGCCCGTATGGCGTGTCGCATCCAGCAGTGTGAAAATCGTTGCCTTTTCCGTATGGTCGGGCTGGGCCGGATAGCCGGGTGCCGGCCGGATCCCGCGATATTTCTCGGCGATCAGGTCGTCATTCGTCAAGTTCTCATCTTTTCCATAGCCCCAATGGTTGCGGGCTTGGGCATGCAGCAGTTCGGCAAAGGCCTCGGCCAGCCGGTCCGCGAGTGCTTGAACCAGGATCGCGCTATAGTTGTCCTGTTCCGCCTCGAATCGGGACGCCAGCGCATCGCAGCCGATGCCGGTGGTGAGGGCAAAGGCACCGATCCAATCTTCCCGGCCGCTTGCAACTGGCGCGATGAAATCGGCGAGGGAAAAGAACTCTCCCCGGCCACGGCGCTGCCACTGCTGGCGCAATGCATGGAGCCGGCATATCTCGCGGCGGGCACCGATGGGGCCATCGCGTGGACTGGGCACCGACTGGTGGGAAGTGACTTGTCCTGAAGCAGCCGGACTGCCGGCAGGCTCGTAGACCAGAATATCATCGCCGAGGCTTTGGGCTGGCCAGAATCCGAGAACACCGTGGGCAATGAGTAATTGTTCCGATTCGATCCGGTCTAGCATCTGCTGAGCATCGTGATAGAGTTTCCGGGCCTCGTTTCCCAATTTGGGATCATTGAGAATTTTGGGATATTTCCCCCTCATCTCCCAGACCAGAAAAAAAGGAGACCAATCGATATATTCCCGGATCTTGTTGATGGGGAAGTCTCTCAGCACTCGGACGCCTGTAAATTCGGGTTGATCGATGCGAACCTGGTTCCAATCGGAGGTCAACCGATTCGCGAGGGCTTCGGCGTAGGGGACGAGTTTCTTGGTGCCTTGTCGTTGGAATGATTGGCGGAGCTGGTCCTGCAGGCGGCGGTTCCCGGCTTCAAAAAGTTCGCGTGTTTTGGTGCCGATCAGCTGCTCGACCACACCAATGGATCGCGAAGCATCGACGACATGCACCACGGGATGCTCATACAACGGTGCAATTTTGACTGCGGTGTGCTTTGCGCTCGTCGTTGCTCCACCGATCAGCAGTGGCAGATCCAAATGGCGCCGTTGCATCTCTTGGGCGACATGGGCCATTTCATCGAGGCTTGGTGTGATCAGGCCGGAGAGGCCGATCAGATCCACGGATTGTTCGATGGCCGTTTGCAGAATCATCTCGCATGGGGCCATGACGCCTAGATCCACCACATCGTAGTGATTGCATCCGAGGACGACGCCGACGATATTCTTGCCGATATCGTGAACATCGCCTTTAACCGTCGCGAGGAGGATACGGCCCCGATAGGCCGGTTCGCATTGACCGCCGGCGGCCCGTTCCGCCTCGATGTACGGAGTCAGGTAGGCGACCGCCCGCTTCATGACACGGGCCGCCTTGACCACCTGGGGAAGAAACATTTTCCCTGCGTCGAAGAGGTCCCCGACAACGCGCATGCCATCCATCAATGGGCCTTCAATCACTGCCAGGCTGTGTCCGAGTTCCCGGCGTGCTTCTTCGGTATCCTGTTCGATATGCTTGATGATACCGCGAACGAGGGCATGTTGGATCCGTTCATGGACTGGAAATGCGCGCCATGCCTCGGTGACTTCGCCATTTGGTTTCGTTTGGTGCTGGAGTCCTTCGGCATATTCGACGAGTTGTTCCGTCGCGTCGGGCCGCCGGTTCAAGAGAACATCTTCGACACGTTGGCGCAGCTCCGGTTCAAGTCCCTCGTAATTTGCCAGTTGCCCCGCGTTCACAATCGCCATGTCCAGGCCCGCTCGCACGGCGTGGTAGAGGAACACGGCATGCATGGCTTCCCGGATCCTGTCATGGCCACGGAATGCGAACGAGACATTGCTGACGCCGGCCGAGACATGAGCGCCGGGGCAGAGATCCTTGATCTGGCGCGTCGCCTCGATGAAGTTCACCGCATAGTTGGCGTGCTCTTCGATACCTGTCGCAACGGTTAGGACATTCGGATCGAAGATAATATCTTCTGGCGGAAAGCCGATCCGTTTGGTGAGGAGATGATAGGCTCGCTGGCAGATGCAGACCTTATCCTCGATTTCCGTTGCCTGGCCATGTTCATCGAAGGCCATCACCACCACGGCGGCCCCGTAGCGGCGAATGGATTGGGCCTGGGAGAGAAAGGTCGCTTCGCCTTCTTTCAAGCTGATCGAGTTGACGATTCCTTTCCCTTGAAAATTTTGTAAGCCGGCTTCGATCACTGGCCAATGGCTGCTATCGAACATGACCGGTACTTGGGCAATTGCGGACTCACCCGCGATGAGGCGCAGGAATGTCGTCATGGCGGCTTGGCTATCGAGGAGGGCTTCATCCATGTTGATATCGATGATATTCGCACCACCTTCGATCTGGCCGAGAGCGATTTCCAAGGCCTCTTCGTATTTCTCCTCGCGGATGAGCCGGGCGAAACGGCGTGATCCGGCGACATTCGTCCGTTCTCCGATCATCAGCAGGTTGTCGTCGGGATGGCGTGTGAACGGCTGGGTTCCACCGAGGCGCAGGCGGGGTGGAATCTGGGGCGGTTTCCGTGGCGGTTTGCCGGCAACGACCTCCGCGATGGCCCGGATATGTTCCGGGCCAGTGCCACAACAACCGCCGACGATATTGATCCATCCGTTATCCGCGAACTGGCCGATCATCGCCGCCATCTGGTCGGGAGGCAGGTCATATTCGCCCATCTCGTTCGGCA
>JAFGFZ010000114.1 GCA_016930815.1 Pirellulales bacterium
GTCGTTGTCTATCTGATAGGGATCATGGCAGTTGGCATCCTCGCCGGGTACAGGAGGAACACGTCTTCCGATCAGTTTTTTCTCGCCGGTAGGTCGCTACGGTGGCCGCTGATTGGAGCGGGCCTCTTCTGCGCGAACATCTCCACGATTCACCTGGTAGGGCTGGCTTCGGATGGGTATCGCTTGGGATTGGTGATCGGCAACTTCGAGTGGATGGCGGCTTTCTGCCTTATCCTGCTGGGGATCGTCTTTGCACCGTTCTACTTCCGCAGCAAGATCCGCACGCTTCCGGAATACGTCCAGAGACGATACAGTACCGGCGCCCGGACCTTTCTGGCCTCCATCTTCGTGATGTCGGCACTGCTCGTTCATATTGGCATCAGCCTGTATGCCGGAGCCAAGGTGCTTGAGGAGTTCTTTGGGATCCCGTACCTGGTTTCCATTATTGGGATCGCGGTGATCACGGCGATCTACACGATTCTCGGCGGCCTTAAGGCAGTAATGATCACCGACGCGATTCAAGCCGTGCTGCTGCTTCTCGGCGCAGCGATCGTCACCTTTGCCGGAATCCAGATGCTGCCGAGCGTGGGCATCGAGTCCTGGGCCGATTTGAAGGCCGCCTGTCGCCCGGACCAGCTCAGCATGGTCCAGCCAATCAAGGATACCACTGCGCCGGGCAGCCTGGGCCTTCGCGAGTTCTCCTGGTACTCAATACTTTTCGGGTATCCGATTCTCGGTATTTGGTATTGGTGTACCGACCAGACGATCGTGCAGAAGATCCTTGCAGCCAAAACCGAGAAGGATGGCCGCGACGGTGCGATCTTCGCCGGTTTTCTGAAAATTCTTCCGGTCTTTGTGATGGTCCTGCCGGGCGTGGTTGCTTACGTGCTGTTCCAAGACAAAATCGGCGACGACAACGACGCAACTTTGATGGTCATGATGAAGGAGCTACTTCCAGTTGGTGTCCGGGGCCTGATGGCGGCCGGGCTGCTGGCGGCGTTGATGAGCACGATCGAAGCCGCGCTGAACAGCACGGCAACGCTAATGGCCGAAGACATCGTGAAACGTTTGCGACCCGAAACGTCTGATGCCAGGCTGGTATTAATCGGCCGGATCACTGCAGGCGTGGTTGTGGTTCTGGCCATGCTATGGTCCACGCAGGGCGGTAAGTTCGAGAGTATCTTCGTGGCTATTAACAAGATTCCCATGGCGTTTGCGCCGGGAATCACAACCATATTTTTATGGGGAGTATTCTGGCCGCGAGGCAACAAGCAAGGTGCCATGGCCGCCTTGCTCTTCAACGTGGTCGTCGGCCTTATCTACTTGGCCATCGACATTCCACTGATTGGCTCCGAGCAGATTATTGCCAAGGACCTTGGCATCCCGTTCATGCAGGTCGGGTGGTATTTGTTCCTGATGTCCAGCATGGTTTACATCGTTGTCAGTCTGATGACCCCGCCTCCGTCCAAGGAGCAGATCGACAACCTTTGCTGGACCCGGCCGCTCGACGCAGTACGCGGCAGGATGCAAGGCACGCTGACCGATCCTCGCGTCATGTCGGCGATCCTCTTCGTCATTGTGGTCGTTCTCTACATGATTCTGCACTAACCAATTGCCAATAAGCACGACAAGATTATCGACCGGAAATAGTTCATGGAGAAAAGTCTCGCGCGAAGACGACTTTCGTACATCCTTACCGTGTGGCGCTTGCCGGTGGGTGGGGAGATCATTAGCTTATGTGAACACATCGCAGGTGGCTAGGGAAGCATCTAACATCAAACAGAACGAGGTCTGTTATGTCTGTAAGGCAAACGACAGATAAGAAAATACCGATATCGAAACTCGTCAGCAGTTTCGGCCAACATGGTGAAGCCTCGAAAACCTTGGCTTCCGCTTCGGCGGGCAAAACTTCTTTTACGGCTCGCCGAAGGCTGTTGTTCGTGACGTCCGTCGTCACCGCTGCGTCGCTGTTCTTATTTTCAGCCGTGCCGGCGCCGGCGGCTGAAGCTTCTTCCATGGGTGCCAATCCGGACTTCACCCAGGGCGACAAGATCCCAGAGGGTGCCGATCACGACTGGAACCTTGGGGCCACGGGCGCCCGCGGGTGGATATTTAGCGATCAGCTCGTAACCACGGACGCGCGGCAGATCGCGATTACTGAGGTGGAGCAGGACTCACCTGCGGACGGGATCCTCGCCGTCGACGACGTGATTCTCGGCGTCGGTGGCAAGCCGTTCTCCTGCGACCCGCGCACCGAGTTGGGCAAGGCACTCACTACCGCTGAATCCGAGTCGGGTGGTGGAAGCTTATCTCTGATCCGCTGGCGGGATGGTAAGACCGAGAATGTCGTCGTGAAAATGCCCGTCCTCGGCACCTACAGCGCCACCGCCCCCTACAACTGTCGGAAGTCGCAACGCATTCTGGAGCAGGGGTGCCAAGCGCTGGCCCTGCGGGTCGCCGATCCGTCCTACCGGCCCAACCCCATCCCACGTTCACTGAACGCCCTTGCCCTACTGGCCAGTGGCAACCCCCAATACCTTCCGCTGGTAAAACGGGAGGCCCACTGGGCGGCGGACTTCTCGGCCGGCAGCTTTCAGACGTGGTACTATGGCTATGTTGTGATCTTGCTCGCCGAGTACAAGATAGAGACCCACGACGATACGGTCATGCCGGGCCTGCGGCGTCTTGCGCTGGAAGCTGCCAACGGGCAGAGCATTGTTGGCTCCTGGGGCCACAAATTCGCCGGTCCGGATGGACGACTCCAGGGCTACGGGATGATGAACTCCCCGGGCTTGCCGCTGACCATTTCACTGATCCTGGCCCGCGAGGCCGGGGTGGATGATCCGAAGGTGAGCGAAGCAATTGAGAAGAGCGCGCGACTGATTCGCTTTTATGCCGGCAAAGGGGCGGTGCCCTACGGCGACCACCATCCCTGGATTCAAACCCACGAGGACAACGGCAAGTGCGGCATGGCGGCCGTCATGTTCAATCTGCTCGGCGAGGCGGAGGCAGCCGAGTTCTTCTCGCGGATGAGCGTGGCCTCGCATGGTGCGGAACGTGACACCGGTCACACCGGGAATTTCTTCAACATCCTTTGGTCGCTGCCGGGCGTAGCCCTATCCGGCCCCCAGGCCACCGGGGCGTGGATGCGGGAGTTCGGCGCCTGGTATTTCGACCTTGCGCGGCGCTGGGACGGGACCTTCCTGCACCAGGGACCGCCCCAACTGGGGAACGACAAGTACGCAGGCTGGGACTGCACCGGGGCCTATCTGCTGGCCTATGCGATGCCGCGGAAGAAGATCTATCTGACCGGCAAGCGTCCGTCGGTCGTTCCCCAACATACCGCCGCTGCTAGCCAGGCATTGATCCTTGACGGCCGTGGCTGGAGCAACAAGGATCGCAACAGCTTCTACGACAAGCTGGACGAGGAGGCGCTCATGAGTCGCCTCGGTAGTTGGTCGCCGGTCGTCCGCCAACGGGCTGCCATGGCGTTGGCCCGTCGCGAGGAGGCTCCGATCTCCACGCTGACAAAGATGCTCCAGTCCCCGCGGCTTGAATTCCGTTACGGTGCCTGTCAGGCACTCGCATTGCTGAAAGATACCGCCGCCCCGGCAGTGCCGGCCCTGAAGAACACATTCCAAGAAGACGATCTTTGGTTACGTGTGCAAGCCGCCGAGGCATTGGCCGGCATTGGCGAGCCCGCGATGTCGGCTGTCCCGGATCTGCTCAAGCTGCTCGCCAACGGTCCCTCAGAAAAGGATCCGCGGGGCATGGAACAACGCTACCTATGCTTCGCGCTGTTCAACCGCCGCGGCGGCATGCTGGGGCGTTCGCTCATGGGGGTCGATCGGGAAGCCCTTTATACGGCAGTTCGGGCCGGACTTTGCAACGAGGACGGTCGTGCCCGAGGTAGTATCGGATCGGTGTACCAGAATCTTTCTTATGAAGAAATCAAACCGTTGTTGCCGGCCATTTATCAAGCTGTTATTGAACCGGCGCCCAGCGGTATTATGTTCGCGGATGGGATCCGCATTGAGGGCCTCAAGCTCCTAGCCAAGCATCGGGTGAAGGAAGGCATCGGTGCGTGTTTGAAGTACACTCGAACGCAAAATCCTTGGGGCAGCGAGAAGCGAACGACCGAATTGATGAAGATTCTTCTCGGCTACGGTGCCCACGCGAAGTCGGCAATTCCGGAACTGAAACAGATCGCCGACGGCTTCGAAAATGGAGAGGAGAATTTCCCGCGGAAACTGAGTTTAGAAAAGGCCAGGGCCGTTCGTGAAACGATCCATGCAATCGAATCCTTGAATGACTACCCCGAGCTGATCCGCATTGAGTAGGGCTTCGCGGCATGACGGAAGGAAAGAACATCTTATCCAAACAAATAGGCCATTATGATACGATCGAAAGCTCCAGGATGATGGATGCCTGGATGATCCAATCCAGCGACTTCGACACTTCGCGACAATTCTCCGTTTTCGTACATGTGGATGGATACGTCCCACCGGGCAGAGCCGCGGTGAGAGGAAAAAAATATGGGTAACGACAAGGTCTGGCGAACTTGGCTACATGGAGCGGCGGTACATGAGCAGCAGGATGCCGCCCAATCCCAACAGCATCAGCGCTGTCGGCTCGGGCACGGCCATCGCCTGCGCCGCCCCATCGACCGTGCCAAAGTTGGCCTGCCAGTCCGCGTATTCTTCGGCACTGCCACCGTCCGGCGAATCACCCCGCTGCCAAATCAGGAAATCGGCGCCGTCGACGTCCCCGTCCTCATCGAAATCTCCGGGCGTTCCAGCATCGCCCTCGACGGTCCCGGTTACTTGGAGTGAAGTTAGAAGAGCTCCGCTGTCAGTGCTGGCCCAACCACCGTAAAAGGCAAGGCGAAAAGTCACGTCATCCTGAAGGTCCTGGAGTCCGGCCACACCTGTCAGGCCGATTGTCTTCGTCGTCGATCCAGGCCGGGCAATGCTGTAAAGGTCGGCATCGACAATATCATCAACGAAGCCATCCGCACTCGAACGCAGGGCGTAGTTGTTAACCGAGCCATCACCTTCCAGGTCGATACTGAATTCCAACTTCCTCATCGACATCGACGTGGCCTGATCAAGTTCAATCGTGAACTCTAGCAAGTCTTCGCCTGTAAACGCTTCGTCCGAGTCAAATGCGGTGTACTCGCCACCCGGGAGCGAGATGCCTCCTGCGTCCCCAACCGGGTCGAAGCCGCCGGTTACATCACCAGCGAACGTCAGTGGCTCGGTGTCACTGGAGCTGCGATCTGTCACACCCGAGGAAACGGAACCCAGTGGATAATCGGCTAAAACAGCGGGTGGCTCCGCATTCGAGAATCGGATCTGGAATCCGGTAATGCCGAGGTGGGTGAAACCCTTACCCCAGGTCTGCACCTTCAGTGAGGAATTGGTCAGGCTTTCATAAACAATGTAGTTGCCGGTATCACCGCTGAACTCGATCTCGTCGAGGGTGCCGTCGGGTTCGAA
>JAFGFZ010000115.1 GCA_016930815.1 Pirellulales bacterium
CCAGTATGCGCAGACAACTCTAGGCAAAGATAAACAGGGACGACGTAATTGGTATGAGAAGCTGGGTATTCCGGCCGACGATTCTATTCGCTGATGTCGTCTTGCCTGGTTCTCAAAGAGCCCGCCGACGACACTAAGGTCACATTTTGGAACGAGCCAAGAATCCTCGATTGAGGCATCTTCCGAACTGGGACCTTATTCATCATGCATCATTGTTCCCTTGCCACAAGTCGATGGGCCGCTTCACGCCAGTTGGCCGAAACGGCAACTCGACCCTGCAGCCCGTCTGGGCCGATTGGTAGCCGGCATAGAGAGCCTCTAAAACAATCCGGCCGTCTTCGCCGGTAGCGATCGGTTCCTCCTTGCTGCGGATGCAGCGGGCAAAATGATGCATCTCCTGGGGGAAACCGTAGTTCCACAGTTCCTCGAAGACCGGGTAGGTCCACCCCTTCGTCGCCGGGGCCTTCTCCACCGCGTAGCCGTAGCCCGACTCGCTGTAGGTCGGCAGGGCATTTCCCATATGCAAGTTGGCATAGGTCACACCGCTTTCCCCGTAGACTTCGATCCGGTCATCCATTCCGCCACGTCGTGCCCAACTATTCTCCACCAACCCCCTGGCACCACCTTCAAACTCCAAGATGCAGATACTGTCGTCCTCGCCCTTGGTTCGCTGGCCGTGGACATAAGTGCCCATTTGACACAGGACGCTTTGGATCCGCGGCCGGTTCAGGAACCAATAGCAAAATGCAATTCCATGGCAACCCATATCCATGAACACGCCGCCGCCGGACCGCTCGACGTCCCAGAACCATTCGGCATGGGGGCCGAAATGTTTTTCACTCTGCTTGACCAAATAGACCTTGCCGAAAGCCCCCTCGTCGGCCATTTCCTTCGCCTTGACGTACTTGGGTGTGAAAAAGAGTTCCTCTGCGTACAGCAACAGCACACCCTGCCGGTGGCAAGTGTCGATCATCGCGTCGGCCTCTTCCAGCGTCATGCACAACGGTTTTTCACAGACCACGTGTTTGCCGGCATTGGCGGCGTTGATCGTCATCTGGGCGTGGAGGTAGTTTGGTGCGGCGATCGTGACCATCTCAATATCCTGCTCGGCAAGCATCTCGCGATAGTCATGGAATACCCGTGGAATAGCGTATTTCTTCGCCAATGCCTCTGGATGCCCTGGCGAAGGCGAGGCAACAGCCACGACCTCCGCCTCCTCCGGCATGATCTGGAAGGAGGCGGCGTGGATATCCGCTTCGAACTGCGATCCGATAATGCCAACTTTGACTTTACTTGACGCTGCCATTGAGATGATTGCCTCTATGTGGTTTCTGCTTTGATAAATGATTCAACTGGTCCAAAGCTTCATGGCGTTGGCTGATTATGATAAATCCTATTCAGCAAGTGCGGAGATGCTAAATCAGCGGTGGCTTCCAGCCGCCTAACTCGCGTTCTAGCAAGCCGGCAACAGCCAGCACGATGTCTTCACGCCAATGCGGGCCAACTACTTGCACACCAATAGGCATTCCCTCTGGGGAGGTTCCGCAACGGACAACAGCTGCCGGAGATCCACTCATGTTGAACGCGGCCGAGTATTCCCAGCCATCTGCATCTTCGAACTGGAATGAAGTGTCGTGTTTCCAAGCTGGGACAACATCGGGCGGGCATACTAGAACGTCATAACGATGGAAGAACGAGAGGAGGTCACAGCGAAACCGGTGCCAGTTTTGGTGACGTTTGAGTGCTACCTCGGGCTCATCTTCTCCTAGCTTTTTTGTCAACTTTGCCCAGTATTCTAAGGCACTCGTAAGGAGGGGATGGACTTTTGTTGTCTTGTAATCCTTCAAAGCATTACGCAACCCCAATTCTAGATCCTCCGCAAGAAGCAGGAACCCTAGATCCGCCGTTTCCTCAAATCCAGGGGGGCATTCCTCCTGAAGGTTAGCCCCAGTACTTTCCAGCTTTTCTGCTGCGGTCTTTACGGTCTGCTGTATCTCTGGAGTAGGATCGGTCAATTTATCTTTGGTAAAGAAGGCAATACGTAATTTCTCCAGTTGGACGGTTTGCGGAGTCCTGAGACTGACCGGAGAAACATCTGGATCATGGCCATCAGGACCAGCAAGCACGGACAGAGCAAGTGATAGGTCCTCCACGAATCTCGCCATGGGGCCGGCGGCATCGAATCGTGATAAAATCGGGCAATATGGCATTAGGGAGCCGGTCAAAGGAATTCGTCCCCAGGTCGGTTTCAAGCCAGCGATACCACAGAAGTGTGCTGGTGAGCGGATGCTACCCCCAGCATCACTCCCAATACCCAATGGCGATCCACCTGCAGCGATGATAGCGGCCTCACCGCCGCTACTGCCGTTAGGCGACTTTTCTAGGTCATACGGATTGTTCGTGCGGCCGTATATGAAATTATCGGTCTCAGCTGCCCAAAGTAGTTCTGGGACGTTGGTTTTGCCGAGAATGATCGCACCAGCTTTCTTATATCGTTTGACCACAGTGGCATCCCTGGTAGGGATATGGCCCTTCAGGCCGAGAGTCCCAATGGTCGTGACAATATCCTTGGTTTCGAATTCATCTTTGATTGTCACCGGAACACCATGGAGTAGTCCCAAGACCTTGCCGCGTGCAAGATTCTCGTCTGCCTTATGTGCCTGTTTTAGTGCCCTTTCTTCTGCCAACTGCACCACCGCGTTGAGCTTCGGATTGACCGTCTTGATTCTGTCAATGTGGGCCTGTACGACCTCGACCGACGACACCTGCTTGGTACGAATAAGTTCTGCGAGCCGGGTCGCGGAAAGCCAAATCAGGCCTTCAGGCTGAGGTGAACCAACTTCTGAACCTAATGTCGTGGTGATGCCAGGCAGAATAGTATCTGCTATTACCGCAGCAGCACATGCCCCTGTGCCTGCAATAAACGACCGGCGAGATAGGAAGCAGGAATGAATCTTAGATCCATGTTTTTGTTGATTTTGCATTTGGGTCATCGTAACGGTTCCTAGGAGGCCGCTTAGGTTTCAGTTTCCGATTCGATCCAGGAAAGTTTCCGCATGACGATGGAGTCTTACGGATCTCATGTTGAGCTTCCCGACGTTTACGTTCAGAATCGACTGGCGAGAAACAGAAGGATTCTGCCGGACGTAATAGGTACTTTCGGAGAACATCCTGAGCTTTGGGACCAATGAAAACGACACGTTGCCGTCCATAATGCTGAGTTTTATGGATTGCCGGCCCGTACTGCCAGATATCTCCCTTCGTATCTACATCGACCGGTCGTACATTACATACTTCCGAGGGGCGGCATCCGGTTAGCCTCTGGAATCGGACCATGTCGGAGACCACTTCTGGCAAGTGTGTCAGGGTAACTTGAACCACGGATTCAGAAACTGGTTGGACGGGGCAAGTTTCAATGGCCTCGGAGCGTCCGCGGCGAAGTCCAGGGACACATCGGAGTGAATCATAGATCGAGGCCGATACAATTTCTTCGCCTGCGGCCCATTTGAACATTCTACGAATTCGATCGATCTGTTTGTTGATATACTTCCGACTCCACCCTTTGTGAATCATATGGTCACGGACTACTTTGAGAGCTAACGGCCCAAATTCGTTCGCCAAAGTTCGACCATATAATTCATTCACGACTCGCAACGCATCGGCGATGATAGTGGCTTCGCGAGTAATTTTCCCATCTTTGCGATAATAACTTTTGGCGTATCGGACGTATTTGGCAATGACCTCGACAAGTGTGATACCATGGATTTCTAGATCTGGATCTCTCCCACCATTTGCCAACCACTGACTGGTCAACTGTTGATAGGCGGCTCGACTCGCGGCCGATTTCCATTTGCCGAGATAATGGTCTTTGCCATTCAAGGTGACGACAGCTTGGCCACTGGCTCGATGTCGCCGGTACTTGGGGACTCGCAGACTGCGGTTAGAAAACGAAGAAGTCGGCATGTGCTTGCCCTCCATCCTGAATAAATCCGGTAGTCTACCGGATTTCGCGGGATTTTTAGGCCGCACTGCCGACCGTCGGCAGGTATCATAAGTTATTGATTCGGCGAGATTTACGAGAAATAGCGGGGACAGGATTCGAACCTGCGACCTCGAGGTTATGAGCTGCTTTGGAACCAATTGTCAAAGACTATATTTCTCGATAAACGCTACACATGTTAATATTTCTGGGTACTTTTACAAGCACCATTTCAAACATTCAGGCAGCAATAGTACCCAGGAAAAGTACCCAGAATGGAGCACACTGCGGTCACTTAAATATCCTTCTGCCGGTTTCGACGCGCTAGCGCACGATAATTGTCGCCTACTTTGATCGCTTCGTAAAACCGAACATGATCTGACCATGCTAGCGACATGATTGGATATTCCAATGAATTAGATTACACGGTGTCACGACAAAAGTTTCAACTAATTATCGACATTCTTGGGAACTTGATTATTCTCACGTTGTGCTCTTTCCAGTAGCTGAAGATATAATGAGTCTTCTGAATTGCTGGCAATCAGCTGCTTGAGCAAGACAATCGCACGTTCTTTCGCCTCTTGTGGACTCATACTATCTCTATTAAGCCCACTTTGCGCGCGTTGAAGCATCCTTCGATAATGTGGCCTTTCTGGATGATTGGCAACAAGTGGTTCGAGAATCTCAATGGCTTTCTTGCGATACTCAGAAGGCCGCGTATCTCCACCTAATAGAGATGAAAATGTATCAGCAATTTCATAAAGATCAGCCATTTCAAGATAATCATCGGCAATTGCGGCCTTTCCTAACATTTGTAGCTTGGCATCCGATGGATCTTGGCCTGATGTGATCTCGACCCAATGCATCCTCATATCGAGTTTCATAATTCTTCCCTTAATTTCCTCATACCATGATTTGGGAAGCGCAGGCGAAGAGGGTGTTTTCTTACCGTTATGTCCATGTTTAATCAATATAATCACACCGAGAACGGCCGAAACAGCGATGACGAACACTATATATCCACAAATATCCTCCCATAATTTTCCTTCAGTCTCGGAATTTTCAGTCGCTTGTTGTCGCTCGATGATTGAGCGAATCTCGGACAATGTGACATCTTTGCCTTGTGCTTGCGCTGAGTGAAATTCATACAATCCGGAAAGTGGCCGCGGTGCAGCAAATCGTCGAATCATGGCTGGTGGCGTGTCGCTATCACTGGTTTTGTCCCCAGTAATTATCATCCCCCGCGATGCATCCTTTGGAACGGCATATGTGCACGTATCGTAATACTTAGAAGGATTCGACAAGGATCCACCACAGAAGGCACATTGTGGTAATAAGAATTCGTACTGAGAGGCGTCGAAATATTTATTAAGAAGTCCCTGCGGAGAGCATGATTTTTCATATTTCTCGAACGAATGAGAACGCCCATGCGCTTTTCGACGACACGCAATAACTTTACTGGATCCACATTGCTTGCATTTGGCAACCCATAAATCCCGCTGTGCAATCCCATCATGGATCTCACGGTCAGTCACGGCAACTGAAAGTGCGAAAACGGCAAGAATAAAATCTGCAATCCACTTCGATCCCTCACTTATGAGTGATTTCGTGCCGCGCAAACCAATGGTGGGATAGGAGTGGCCCAACTTGAAATGAAACAGGTTGCAGCATTGATTCCAGGCCAACCGGCGGCATTCGGGAAACAACTCGGAAAAATCCACACCACATTGCTGTGTTAGTTGCCCGAATACTTTTTTCTTCAAATCACATAGGGATTCATAGATCGGATTGTCGTCTGCTCTCGTGAGCAGGCGAACTATGGCGAATATTTTCTCGGCCTCCTCTGGCATCTTGAGTTCGAGTCGGGCGGCTGCGGAATCGATCTGCAATCGCCGAGCGTCGGGGGGTACTCCCAGCGCGCGGTGATAGTCGCCTTCCTTGATTGCCTCGTGGAACCGGACATGATCCGAGTATTCTACCACTTTAAAAATCTTCTGAGGTAAGAGAATACAGTTCCTTCCCTGTCATTAACCGGTTCACTTTCAATAAATTTATCAACGCACGATTGAGATTTCGAATTCGGGGCGTTCGAAGATTAGGATCCTCTTGCGAGGAAAGAACACATCTAGAAAGCTGGGCGATTACGTCGCGAATCTTCTCCTGCTGCGCGCTTGGCAGCTCAGCGAAGCGTTCTTCGGCCAATGTCAACAACTTCTGCCCTAGTTGAATCGCCTGCTCCATTTCATGAGGCCGCCATACTTCAGGCTGCCTCTGCTGGGGTGGTCTGAATAAATCAGGTTGTATCGATGGCTTCATCTTCGGGTACGGTTCAGGGGACCATATCTTTCTCGCCGGTTTCCGGATCTTCTCACCCTGCAGCTTCGTCACATCATAAAGTGGAAGCTCGATTCCCGTGGAATACTGCACCATGCGGAAATCAAGCGAGCCGTTTTCCGTACATTCCCATTCGATCTGAAACTCGATGCCACCCGGTTGGGTGAAAATATCAAAGGAATAGACTCCCAAGAGCATATATTCTTCAAGCCGCGTTTGTGGATCGACGGCGCATCGGACAAGGCTGAAGTGGATGGAGCGTTCCTTCCCTGAAAATTGGAAACCCATGATGCCATTATCAGGATATCGCGCGCGGCGAGGAAACAGTTCCTGGTATTCACCTCCCCATAAGATGCCGTAACCATGCGGCATGATTCGGCTCACGGCACCCATGACAGCGCCCCGCGCTACAGCCTCCATCGGGTGGACTGGAAAGCCTTTGGTGTCGATTTCGCGGAGCTCTTGCACTACCCTGGCATTGGCCTTCATTTCCTCCATGACCATCCGCTGCACGGCAGGCATCATCGTGGGGCCGCCGACGAGCAGGACGTGCGAAAGGTCCTCTGGTGCCAATCCGGCCTCGTTGAGAGCGACTCGAATGGGGCCACGACAGCGGTCAATTATCGGCTGGACCGCGGACTCGATTTCCTTGCGAGTGATCTGGAATCGGATATCCCCGCCAGTTGTCGGGAATGCCACCTCGCTCACTTCCTGTGACGATAATTGGATTTTGGCTCGTTCCAACTCCATCCGGAGTCGTGATCGCATACGAGTGTCAGACAGGTTCTTGTGCAGCCTGTAATGCTTCACGACGTAATTCAAAATCGCATCGTCCATGTCGAGGCCACCGAGGGCCGTATCTCCGCCATGGCCTTTTTCTTCGGTTTGCAGTTTGCCGTTGTCATCCAGGAAGAGGAGTGCGACCGTGACGTCGAGTGTACCGGCACCGAGGTCGATGACCATGATATACTGATCTTCCTGTTCCACCTCGATCCGATAGGCGGATGCGGCAGCGGTCGGTTCTGGTATCAGACTGACACGTTCAAAGCCGGCCTCCAGACCGGCACGCTCTGTTTCTGACTTTTGGATCGGATCGAAATAGGCCGGCACGGTAATGACTGCCTCAGTGATTGTGTTGCCAATCGGATTGAAATCCGCCTCGGCATCCTTCTTGATCTTCTTCAGAATCAAGGCCGTGATTTCGGTCGGTGTGTATTCCCTCGGTCCGACCTGAATCGCGCATCCGCCGTCGGGATCTTTGAGGATGGTATAGCTGAAACGGTCGATGTCACCCGCTGCCTTGGCTGATTGGAAGGCCTTGCCAATGAGCCGTTTGGCTGCAATGACAACCGTTTTTGGATAGACCGGCAGGGATCGGAGTGCATAGAGCCCCACATGGACGAATTCACCTTTTTCATCAAACTCGACGACCGATGGAAAGCAC
>JAFGFZ010000116.1 GCA_016930815.1 Pirellulales bacterium
CTAACCGATGACTCGGCTCCGCCGCCATCTCGTATTTGCATCGTGTGTTTACTCTTGTTGCCATCCCGCAACGGCTGTCGCGTTTTGAGCGTTGCCAATCGCGTTTCAAGGTCGTGGTGTCGTGGTATTGGAGCTAACGTAAGGGCTCTCTCGCCGTGCTTGATGGCCTCTTCAAAATCCCCCATTTCCGCAAGGGCAGCGGATAGGCTTGACTCGCATGACCAGTACTCTTCCCCATCTAATTTGCGTGCCTTCATGGAAAGTTTCAGCGCAAGCTGGCCATCGCGACGAGAATCCACTGGACATGTCGATAGGAACCATGCGTGTGTGCAAAGCGCATCGATACAGTCAGGGAAGTCGACAAGGCATCGCTCAATTTCGACGAAAGCTGATATGTGATCGCCCGTCTTAAACTGTGCGATACTGCGCCCTACAACTGGACCAGGATTATCGGAACCCAATTCGATCGCCCTGCTGAAGTCCTGCAATGCGTTGGAATAATCATATTCGAGTAGGCATACCGCACCTCGTGCGTCATACGCCGCCCAGGAAAGCGGTTCGATTTCTATGACTCTTGTTAAATCCTCCAACGCCGACTGAATCTGTCCGCGGGTGCAATATGCCAGTGCTCGGAAGTAGTACCGTTCTGGGTAATCGCGTCTGGCATTAATCGCCTTTGTCAAGAGCCGGATTGCCTCTGAAGTATCACCTCGATGAAAGGCCGCAATGCCTGCCCGAGCAGACCGTGCGCCCCAGTCGTTGAAAAGAATCGAAAGGATGACCGCCAATATGAAGTACCAACTTGGGAAACCCAATATGGGCGGCATGTCAATGGCAAGTAGTACGCATGTAGCCGTCATTGCCACCAGGATACGCGCCGTGGAGAATTGCAGATCCGATCGGCTTAACCTCGTGTCCGCATGATTAGTTATGTCCATGCCAGTGAGATCGACACATTAGAGCCTCCAACAGGAGGCTTGGGGATCGCCACTCTCTCGAAGCGAGTACGGCCTGAATTACGATAAATTGCATCCAATGTTACAAAACCAATACCATCTAAGCGGGAATTCACTCTGCCCCCAGGCCATGTTAGCGGCCCTGCAACATTTCCGTATGGTTATGAATCCTACGATTTTTGGAGGTATCGTTTTGACTGATAAACGATTGAGGTGCTTATGCCATACAAAAAAATTGCCCAAAAAGCGCTATTGCCAAATTCAAGTGCTCGGTGAGAGTTATCATCGTGAATATCTAGCCATCTTGTTACTTGCATATAGGGGAACCAAAGAATCTGGTTTGCCCAATCAAATGCCACGTCCCCTAAAGAATCTTTATCGCCGTATTCAAGCCAGTGTGATTTTCTGGCATAATCTTCTCGAGACACGGTACCAGCCACTAGAAAATGCAGTCCGAAAAGAGTGAGTATAATCAGGAGTGGCCAAATAATGCGCATTCCATTTGCCGACTAACAAAATATCGGTCGTCACAACGTCGGTAAGTCTGGGAAGAGAAAAACCTTGTTAAATCCCCGACCCATGCCATTATTCTAAGGCCTTGATCGCATGAATGCAAGATATAAGTGGCGGTATCGACTTATCATCAGAAGTCATTGTTTCATATCACATAATCTCATTGGGTCGTGCATTTGCCATACCAGGCGGAAGACGGCGGTTCGACTTCGACCCCGGCGCTTGTTTTTATATTAAATCACGAGTAGGAGTCGTTCCGGAACATCCTTGTTACATGCCCTTTTCTCTCTTGGCGATGCCCGTGAACTCGAAGCGATTCTCCAATTCCCGAAAATCGAGATTCACAATTTCCCATCCTTTTTCGCCTAGGTCATTGAGGTACTTGTCAATTTCTGAGCGGTCTTTGCCTTTGAAGATGCCGCCTCCGGTAACATCCTTTGAGTCTACAATCTTGTACTCCCATTTTTTCATTATATTTCTCCATGTGGCAACCAAGCTAATTCACCGAGAACAGACCGTCGAGGGAGAATCTGAATCCGTTGCTTGTATCTATTTTCCCATTTTGGCAAGCTTTATGCTCGCCACTATGATTCCCACGATTGCCAAAATCCAGACATACGGTAACTTGAACAAGACACCCGCACCAAGACCAAAGATGCAAAGAATCAGGGTGCCAGTCAGGATCCGTTTTCTAAACGCACGGAACTCGGGTTCGGATATAGGCTGAGTTGGGCTGGTTGGGCTTTCGTTCATCATACTTTTCCTTTCATCCATAGCGCCGAACTTATCATTCGAAAGTATCGTTCATACTCATTGTCGCATTGTACCTTTCTGAAAGCATTTACAACAATAAATCAGTCATAATATTGCATAGACTGCCTATCGACACTCCCATTGGCCAGAACCCAAGATGTCGACATACACAACTCTTGGAACTTATGCAGTAGCCCGTTGAAAAACGGCGGATTGATTCTGGCCCCGGCGCTCTCTTCACCTCAGTTCTGATCGGATTCTCTCTTCCGATCACGTGGTCTTCTATACGCCCGGATGTATCAATATTACGTTTTGGCAGCCCTCGGAAAACGCGAGATAGCGCGAGATAGCGTATGGGGTGGGGTATTGCACCTATGCCAAGCTTGCCGATCATTGCTGGAACGGGCCCGAATGGGTTCTGGACCAGGCCCTTGCCCATTGGCAGGGATTCCCGAGCATGGGTTGTAGCCAATCGGATCCATAGCGGTGGGATCTGGAAGGATGAGAAGGAAGCCAACATCGCCCTGAAGAGCATCCAGGTTTCGAGTGTCAACCAGCCACAGGTCTGTTAGGTCGTCCATGACATAAAGCGGAGACAGGTTGGTGATGTTGACGAAGTCGATACCGCTCAGGTCTAACCGCTTAGAAACCTAATGGATTCTCAATCGCTTATCTATTCATTAATATAATGAATGCACAAGATCCATTGAGTTTTCATATAGTCCACATCGATTAAAGCGTGGTTTCTCTGTACTAAGGTCCTTACATCTTGTGGCATATTGAACTATGCTGACTTTGGAGAATGTGAGGAAAATGAATGATGCAAGTATGCCTTTGAACGAATCAGAGTTTATTGCCTTCGACCTTGAAACCACGGGCCTGCATCCAGTCGGTTCCCAAATTGTCGAAATTGGTGCTGTCCGATTCCTAGGCGATGGAACAGTGCTGGAACATTTTCAGCAACTCGTCGATCCGAAGTGCATCATTCCCAAACGAGTGATCTGGATACACGGCATCACGAATGAGATGGTCGCAGGGCAACCCGTTATCAGTGAGGTTTTGCCTCGCTTTGTCGACTTCCTCGGCGACACATCCGTCATTATGATGGCCCATAATGCCGGATTTGATCTCGATTTTCTCTCTTTTGCATTCAACAGGCTAGGGCAAATGTGCCCGTCCCACCCGGTGATCGACACGTGTACCCTAGCTCGTCATCGATTATCTTTGCCCGACTATAAACTTGAGACGATTGGCCGGTATCTGCGGTTCATCAAGTCAGAAAAACACCGAGCACTCGACGATGCAATGTTGCTCAAGGATGTATTCCTTCACCTTATAAGAAAACAGCCGTCTATTAACAGAACCGATGGAATTTTCAAGATATCGCCGAGCCTCAGCTTTGATCTGTTTGCAGCCGTGCTGGATGATCCGCCGAAGGGATACGAGAAGCTATGGGAGGCAATTGCCGAGCAATGTCCCGTGGAAATAAAGTATGTAGGTGGCAGCACGCCGTGCGCAAAGCGGGTTGTCACACCGTTAGGCCTTCAGAGTCGGCAGATTGACTCAGCCAATTCACTCGTGCGTTCACGATGTCATTAAATTTAACGATCTTCGATAGCATTGCTGCAATGGTAGACTAGGAGGTGGATAGCCTTGACAAAGAAGCATTTCATCTGGTGTTTGATACTGGCCGGTGTGGCAGCCGGCTCTTCTCTGGCCTTGGAGAGGCCCACAGAATATGTCCAACCACCCGAACCGGAACCGGTTCCACCACCCCGGCGGACATTGGAAACGTTCAATCCGCTGCAGGAACTGGCGCGGTCCCAGGACTATTCGGCGGCGCGAGCCAGTTCCTACCAGCGCCAGGGTGGACCTCGCGATAATACCTGGATTCCGACAACGGGAGAAGAGACCACCCTGGCAGATATCCGAGGTCCCGGCGCGATCACTCATATTTGGACAACGCACCGTGGCGAAGGTCGTGACCTCATCATTCGAATCTACTGGGATGGGAGTCCGCACCCCAGTGTCGAAGTCCCCATCGGCGACCTATTCGGCGTTGCCATGGGAATCAATGCACCCGCCAACGCGGCTCCTGTCCAGGCCTCCTCGGAAGGGCGGGCACGGAACTGCTGGTGGCACATGCCGTTCAACCGTTCCGCCCGGATCACCGCGACCGCGCCGCATTCCGAAAACAACCAGAGCCGAGCCACGGTCCCCCTCTATTTCTATATCGACTACCGAACCTATGCCGAACCGATCGAGGACCTCAACTATTTTCATGCCCGATTTCTCGAGGCGGATCCACCCGAACGAGGAAAACCGGTGACCCTTGTCGAGGCCGAGGGTGACGGGCACTTTGTGGGTATTGTGATGGGGCATCGATGCCGGATGGATGGATGGTTCGGCGAAGGGGATGACATCATCACGGTGGATGGAACCGTTTCTTTCCTGGGAACGGGAACGGAGGATTATTTTTGCGATGCCTGGGGATTTCGTGTCTTCTCTTCACCCTACCATGGTTGCGCTTTTCTCGAGGGCCGGAACGCGGGAGACCGCTTAAGTGTCTATCGGTTCCATATCCTGGACCCGATCCCGTTCCGCAAGAGTTTTAAGTTCCAGATTGAGCACTGGCCCTGGATAAGCTCGCTACCCAATACCGGACGAGGGTACTACTCCAGCGCCGGATTCTGGTATCAGAAAACCATCCACAAGGCCTGGCCCCGGCTCGAAGAAATCCTCTCCAACGCGCCGTGGGATCCAGACAAGGGTCGCTGGAATGTGCAAGGTTCCCTCGAGGCAGAAGAATTGCGTATCGTTTCCTTCCGTGGTCCTGCTGGGCCACCCAAGATTCAGAAGAGCCTCTTGAATCTCAGTGGCGATCATCTGCTCCTCTTCAACGCCGGCGGGAATGGCGAATTTTCGTTGGAAGTGCCCGGGGAAGAGGAAGGATCTGCTGCGGTTACGTTCTATTTCGGCCGGGCTGCGGATTACGGTATCGTCGAAATCCGCGTCAATGGGAAACGGATCGGCGATCCGATCGATACTTTTCTGAAGAAAGAGGATCTCACCCGACAGGTCTGGCCACCGCGGGCGTACCGTTTTCCGGATGTGCCGCTGAAGAAGGGTATCAACACCTTCCAGTTCTCTGTGCAGGCCAAGAATCCGGAATCCGAGGGATTCATGATCGGGCTAGACTGTCTGGTGATTGAGCCGAAGGGGCCGTAGGCCTGGGTTCGTCACCCAGCGGTCTCAACCGCCAGATCGCTGCCAGGAGGCTGCCAACGACCGAATGGCAAACAGCGGACATCGCGCATGGCACGGCAGCTAGAGCAACACCGGTTTCCGGATTCGCGAAATGCTTGTTCGCAAGAACGGTACCCAGCCCTGAATTCTGCATGCCCACCTCGATGGAAATCGTTCGGCAGATCAGTGGCCCGTACCCCAACAGGAAAGCAAATCCATAGCCGAGGCAAAACGCAGCCGAATGTAAAAGGACCACTGCCAAAAGCAGGAACAGTCCGTGGCTAAAGATTGATTCTGCATTCTGCCCAATGATACTTGCGCAGATGAGCGCGATGAAGATTACTGAAACGAGTGGCGCAATTGGGACCACGGCCCGCACCAATCGGGGCATCCGCTGATTCAAAATCAGTCCGATCAGCACCGGCAGCAGCACCACTTGGACCGTGCTCCACAAGAGTCCCAAGGCATCGACTGGCACCAGTGTTCCAGCCAGCCATTTGGTCAACAACGGCGTCATGACAATTGCAGCCATTGTGGAACACATCGTCATCAGGACCGACAAGGCCAGATTCGCGCGAGCAATGTACGTGACCACATTCGATGCCGTCCCCCCAGGGCAACATGAAACAAGAATCAGGCCGACCGCGAAGGGGGTATCGAGTTGAAGTAGATGGGCGATACTCCAGCCAAGAAAGGGCATGATCAAGAATTGGCCAGCAATCCCGACGGCAATGGGACGGGGCATCTCAACCACCCGGCGGAAGTCATCGAAGCGAAGTGTGATACCCATGCCGAGCATAATGACGGCAAGGCCGACGACGATCGCTTCCTCGTCAAACCACGTGAACCACTTCGGATGGAAGAGTGCCAAACCACTCGCGATAGCCACCCAGACCGGAAAGACATTTGTCAGAAAGGCGAGGATCCGGATCATAGGCTCTTACGAACACCTTCTTGTTTGAATGGACTTGCTCTCTTATGGACATGCCCTGGAAATGGATTCCTTATGAAGAGGAATCGTCTGGGTAACACTGCGGCCCGCAGCAAATCCTTCGGGCAGTTGGATGATTGCTTCCCGGTCCACCTGGCCTTCGGAGAGGGTGATCCGAACTTCCGCGGCCTTGTTCTCCGGATTGGCGACTGTGAGTTGCAGCAGATCGCCTGTTTCTTGAACGAGCATCAGGCATGCCGTATCGGTAGCTATGGTGACTCCCGGCCTGATCGCGATCGTTCCCGGGCTGTAGAATGCCACGGCAACGAGACGGAGTTGATTCTGTCCGACCGCCTGGAGCCTCTCATTATTCGCCAGCAACCGAATTGGGACATTCACGAGATATTCGGCCACGTCTTCGTGGTCGATGTCCGGGACGACAAGATAGCTGTAGTTTTCCGCTTGCGGATGGGTTCCGTGGGCGATCCAGGCGGTGAACAGGTCGCGAGTCTCGTTCTGTTGCGCATAACGGTGATTGCTCGCATGCCAGCTTCCTGATTTGGACATGTTTTGTAGACGCAGGTCGGCCGGTTCGAGGAAGAGATAGGCGACCGAATCGTGCCAGAGCCAGCCGGTGCCGGAGTACGTATGGTTACCTCGATCGAGGATCTTTGGTCTGCCGGATTCCGCCAGGATCACGTCGCCGTTGAGGCAACACTGGTTGAGTGTTGTCACCACATCCCCACTGCGCGCGGAAGTGATATCTGTTCCCAGACAGACAATTTCCTTGTCGAAGAAGAACCAGGCTTTCTTGGCGGTGAGGCCATCTCTTTCGAAGTCGCACGCGGCCAGGCCGATTGAGCCATTCGACACACCGCCCACAAAACTGGTTGTTCCCATGCGGCGGGGCGAACCGGACAAAACGCCTTGCAGCCGTACTGTCGTGCCAGGTATTTTTTCCCAGTCCCATACGCCAAAGATGTCTTGATACTCCCGCCCCGTCTGCATCAGGACAAAACATCCGTCAGCCAAATGATGGCTTAAAAGGCCCTCTTCGTTGGCCGGCGAATCGGTGTTTGCCAGACGCGTCGAGTGCATGCGGGCGGACGCGTAGTAGGCTTGCCGGTGATGCGTCATCATGTCGGCACGCCAAAAATGGCGGTTGCCAATGGATGGTCTGGCATCCGGGCGACCGGCAACTCGCTCGGCCAACGCGTGGAACTCCTCTTCGCGGCCGGTCTTGAGTTGAAGCATCGACGCGGCCGCTGCGGCCAGGTGGCTTGCCGATTGACCTTTTCGAGAGATCTCACGCCCCTCGGCGCCAAAGTCGGTTGCGGCACCTCGGGCCATCCACTGGGTGCCATCGAGGATCAGTTGCGCTAGGAGTTCGATTTTTGCGGGCGGAAAGGCCATGGCCGTACCGTCCACCTGCGTGGCAATCCGGGAACAGTCGACAACGAAGGCTGCCCCATACCCATGGCTATAGAGGCATGGCCCGTGTTGATGAAAACTGAAGTCCGGTTGGATCCCTTCACCCAAGTCCATACGAATCTCGTCCGCGATGCGCCGATAGGCCTTGGCCGCCAATACCGCGTTCCGCTCGAACAGGCCACGGCCCGCCGTGATCTCGGTTACCCAAATAAGGTTCTGACCCGTCATGCCGATTTTAGCCCGCCGGAGGATCTCCAAGCCGCCAGCTCGCTCTGTTTCAGAAAGCTCGTTGTCGAGTAGCAAAAGGATTGGTAAGAGAGCTTTGGGAACGCCGATCTGATTCCACCACCAATTGGGATTCTTGGGATCCATTCGCAGCCAGGCATCGAGACCCTTCAAAGCGGCTGACAAAATATCGCGGTTCCCATGAAAAGCGCTATGGGGAGCATAAAAAGCCCGAGCCAACGTTTCTACACGTCTTAAATGCGTCATCACCATCCAGGCCGACCGGCTCTTATCGCGATAATCGATATCCGGCCAGGTGCCGTCCGATTGCATCGAATGGATCAGATCGTTGATCGAATTCTCATCCTGGACCGCCAGCAAGGGCTCGATGATCCGCGATCGAATTGTTTCGAGGTCGTCTCCCTTCAAGTCCACCGCTTGGATCCATCCCAGGCACTGCACTGCCAGAAAAGAAATGCCGGTTATTGAGCGAAGGGAAAGCATGCAGTCAAGACCTTGTTGGTATCTTGAGTGTCTAACGAATCGGTTGCCACACCGATTGTGTCGTGTATTTACCATCAGATCAACCGATGCATGATCCATCCATCGTTTCGAAGTCCTGTTTGGAAACGAAAAACGGCCCTCCTGCAGAGAACCGGGGCAGGAGGTCCTCTCGTGGCAGGAGAGCCGCAAAGTGATTGCGTTAGCTAACGAACGGTTTTCAGTGACGGATGCGCGGCGAAAGAGCTTGTAGGCAACATTTCGACTCGGAAGATTCCGGGTTCCCGTGGACCGGCCTAGCCCGGAAATTTCTTTCCGCAAACATCAACAGTGGCTGAGGGGCCCTTGTTGTCACCGTTCTCAACGCCACTCGAACCAGTCACCACAAGAACGAACGATGCAATAGCCCAGATATTGCGGGTAGCCGCAATACATGATAAGAAATCGGACTTAAGATAAGATAACTTTAGAACTCCTATAGAAATCGATTCCTGAATTCGACGCCAGCATCACTGCTATTTTTTGAGATACTTGGCGATAGATTACGGAAGTTGTTTCTCTACAAGTTCTTAGTATTACTTACGAACCAAAAACGGACGTAAGTTGCGTGGCTGAATTTTCGAAACTGGCCGCGGTGGAGTTTGCCATCGATTTGACGGCACCAATGCACACGGCAACAATCAGTGCCAACAGCACGCAATATTCGACAGCCGTTGGACCATCATCTCGAATTAG
>JAFGFZ010000117.1 GCA_016930815.1 Pirellulales bacterium
TATTCAGGGAGCGCGAGGCAACCAAGAAAACCGAGGAAACAGAGAATTTATTTCTTCGTTTTCTCTGTTTCCTTATGTTCATTTTTTAGGCGATTGAGTTTTCTCCATGATGAAAAATGGACAGATACGCGACATCATGCCAACACTTACAAAAATTGCCGGTGGGACACTGTACGATCCATTGAACGGAATCGATGGCAAGATCCAAGACATTTGGATTGCTGGCAGCAAGATCTGCCGGCCACCGGACGATCCCGAGGTGAAGCCCGACCGGATATTCGACGCAACCGGATTGGTTGTCATGCCGGGAGGTATCGACATGCACTGCCACATTGCCGGGCCGAAGGTCAATGTTGCCCGAAAGATGCGGCCGGAGGACAAGCGCCGATCACCGCCCGTCCGGCGCACGGCGATGATGCACAGCGGAACCCTCGGCGCGGTTCCGAGTACATTTGCCACCGGCTACAAGTACGCCGGACTCGGTTACACCACAGCATTCGATGCGGCTGTCCCACCCCTCGCCGCACGGCATGCCCACGAGGAATTTGATGATATGCCTTGCATCGATAAGGGTTTCTATGTCCTCGTGGGAAACAACCATTATGTCATGCAGGCGATTGCCGATCGCGAACCGAAGCGGCTCAAGGCATTTCTTGCCTGGATTCTCGGGTCGGCCAGGTCCATGGCTCCTAAACTGGTCAACCCGGGGGGTGTCGAAGTCTGGAAACATCATGCTGCCGGGAACGTCCATTCGCTCGATGAACCCGTCGATTTCTTCCAGGTCACGCCTCGGAGTATCATTCACGAGCTGGCGGTAGCCGCCGACGCGCTCCGGCTACCCCATCCAATCCATATCCATTGCAATAACCTGGGCCTGCCAGGCAACTGGACCACAACACTCGAAACAATGAAGGCCCTCGATGGCCACCGCGGGCATATCACGCATATCCAGTTTCACAGCTATGGCGGGGGGGAAGGTGACGAGGACACCTTCAACAGTAAGGTCCTTCCACTTGTCGAATATGTCAACGCCCATCCCGAAATCACGATCGATGTTGGCCAGGTCCTCTTCGGTGAAACAACCAGCATGACCGGCGATGGGCCACTCGGGTATTACCTGCACCGCATCTATGGCGGCAAGTGGTTCAGCGGCGATGTCGAGATGGAGGCCGGCTGCGGTATCGCGCCGGTCAAGTACCGCAACCAATCTCTCGTCCATTCCCTGCAATGGGCGATCGGGCTCGAATGGTTTCTGCTCGTCGACGATCCATGGCGTGTCGTCCTGAGCACCGATCACCCCAACGGGGCCTCCTTTCTCACCTACCCTCAAGTTGTGCGATTGCTCATGGACCGGACCTATCGCCAAGACATTCTGGCGACTTGCCCGGCCAAGGTCCGCCAACGGTGCACTTTGGCCGACCTGGACCGCGAGTACAGCATGTATGAAATCGCGATCATCACCCGCGCCGGCCCGGCTCGGATCCTCGGCCTTGCCCATAAGGGGCATCTCGGCCCCGGCGCGGATGCCGATATCACGATCTACACTCCGAACGAGAACGTGGCAACCATGTTCGAACTGCCGCGGCTGGTCATGAAGGCTGGCGAGGTCATCGTTGAAAACGGTGAACTCCGCGCTGCCCCAACCGGCCGCACGATCCATGTCGCGCCAGCTTATGATCCGATGGACGAAGAACATATCCGCACGTGGTTCGAGAAACACTATTCCATCCAATTTCGGAACTACCCGGTTGGAGATGAATACGTGCACGAACCAGTCGTGATTGGATGCAAATAAGGCAATTCTCCATAGTACTATGCCTCTGACACTCACTTACCGAGCCGAAACGAAGGTGCCCGTCGAGATCGAGGGCATCACGCCAGATACTGTCCGGGAATTGTCGCTCGATGCAATCCGCCGACTCGACATTTATCACGGCAATCAGACGATTCCATTAGGTGCGATGTTCGATATCGAAGGCGATCCGAGCGACCTGGAGTTTGAAATGCATGGAAACCTGTCGGGCGTTCATTGGATCGGTGCGCACATGCGGGAGGGAAGAATCCAGATCCATGGCCCGGCCGGCCGGCATCTGGGGAGTGAAATGCTCGGCGGCGCGATCATCGTGCATGGCGATGCCGGCGATTGGGTTGGTGGCGAGATGCATGGCGGACTAATCCGGGTCCACGGATCGGCTGGGCACCAGGCAGGTTCCGCCTATCGTGGCAGCCTCATCGGGATGACCGGTGGCACGATTCTGATCGATGGGAATGCCGGCAACGAAATCGGCCACACGATGCGCCGCGGCCTGATCGCCATTGGTGGTACCTGCGATGACCTGATCGGCTTCAACATGCTGGCTGGGACCGTTTTCGTCTTCGGCAACTGTGGAATCCGGTCCGGTGCCGGAATGCGCCGTGGCACACTGGCTCTGCTCGGGCCGGAACACCCTGTCCTGATGCCATCCTTCCGCCATGCCTGCCGGTATCGGCCCGTCATCCTCGGAGTTCTGCTTCGCCAATTGCGAGCCTGGAAATTTCCTTTTGATGAAGACCTGCTATCCTCCGAGATCGATATCTTCAACGGGGACTTCATCGATGGCGGGCGAGGCGAAATTTTTATTCGCCCCATGGCATGATCGAAAAGGGAACCACCGATTCACCGGTTCTTTCCAGTTCCAGCTGGCGTTTATCAAGGAGCTGGATCCGGTTTTGCAGCAAACTCATCTGCTGTTTGATTCGGCCCAGTTCCATTTCCGCGCGCAGTTGCGAGGCAAGCTCGTCTCGCAGACCATCGATCTGTTCGCGCGTCGCCTTCAATGCCGCCCGCTTTTCCGCGAGGTTGATTCCCGTATCGGCAAGGAGTTCATTGAGTGTTTGGATCTGGTTGACACCTGACAGAGCCTGTTCCTCTTCGGCTTGAATCAGTTCGACTTTCGCGCGGGCCAAGGCCTCTTGGGCGGCCGCGACTTCGGTCGCACTAACCGAGGCGGCTCGATGGAGTTCCATGGCCCGTTCGAGTGCCTGTTCCCGGATCGTGAGGATCTGTCGAAGTTGCTGGCTGATTGCATCATTGGCAGTTTGGCTGGCGTGCTGTTTCCTGAGTTCATCAATTCGCTTTTCCGTAGCTTCATGCCGCGCTTCCAGTGAGATGATTTCGAGTTCGTTGGCACGACGCGATGCGATTGTTTCCTGGAGTTCCTTCCGCAGGGCATCGGCCGTGATCACAGTGGCAACCTGGAGATTAATATAAGTCTCCATCATCTCATCAAGCTCCGCCTCAACCTTTGCAAGATCCTGGGCCAACCGATCGCACGTCTTCCGTTGCTGAGCCTCGCGAATCGCAAGGGCGTCATCCTGGGCCTTATGCCAAACCTTCCCAAGCTCCCAGACAATCTGGGACCAGATCCGCTTTCGTGTCTCTAAGTTCACATCGCCACTTGCATTAAATCTCAACGTGCAAATCAACTCGCCCGCGGAACTTTGCCCAATCATGATTCCTATGTCGCCCTTTGCCACATTGATGTGGATTTTTAATTCGGGTTCTTCGGCCTTGCATGTCCCCAGTGCGCGTTGAACCAGGTCTTCGGATAGACTGGCATTTGCTAATTCACCCAAAGGCAGCAACTGCGGATCATAGTGGACGACGAAACTACGAGAATAGGATGGAGTATCCACTTGGTCCCCTTGCGGCGAAAACATTCCGGCCGGTTGTGTATCATCCACTTGCTGGGCAGGCTGTGACGCTTGCCCTAGAGTCAAGCCAGATAAAAGGCCCATCCACAAAACAGATATCACCACCCCCGTCAGGATTCTCTGAAACATGATGTTCTCCTCTCTAAATAGTTGCTGTGGCCGGTTTCCCGACCGAATCCCATGTTGTGGCCGGTTTCCCGACCCCATGTTGTGGCCGGTCTCCTGACCGTGCCACAGACTGTTGTGGCCGGTCTCCCGACCGTGCCACAGACTGTTGTGGCCGGACTCCTGACCGTGCCACAGGCTCGAGTCACAGACATCCCCGACGTCTTGTCAGAGCTTCTTAAACAACTCCTGTAGTGTCCATACGAATCCGATGTGTACGGAATGATGTCGCGGATCCAGAAATGCCAAATCTCGCTTTCACCCGCATTTTCACATCGCTTTTCCGATTTGGGCCAGCCCCTCATTGGCGGCGACGGCCCATGGTGTGTTGGGGAATCGCTCGGCGACGCGGCGGTATGCCTTGGCGGCGGCTAGCGGATCCGCCAGGTCCTCGGCCAAACGAGCGGCAAATGTCAGGCTGACAATGGCCGACCGGTCGACTTCGCACTGGAAATCCAGTTCGTACCGAAGCCGGGGGCAAGGATCGATCTCCGATCGGAGTCGGGCCAATTCGTTTTTTGCCCGGTTCACGACTGCCGCCTGGCGCAATCCCTCGACAACGTGCAGCAGGAGTTGGGCTTCGGTCTCGAGTTCCGCGACTTCCGAACGGATCTGTTCCACGTCGATTCTCGGAGTGGATTCGTGTGGCTCATGCCGTACGATATGGGCTCCTCGATCACCACGGATCGATAACGCGAAGACGATCCAAGCAGCCACCATCGTCGTAATCCCAATCCCAGCCATTCGTCTTCTTCGTGACGAGCGTCGCGCGGCGGCGGCTCTTAGGGCCGCCGCGGAAGGAACCGAGTCTGGCAATTCCATGGCATCGATCCAGGCGGCATCCGCCTCTTGAAGCAGACTTGTGAGTGGATCTTCGTTCATGGCATCTTTAGATTTGGAGATCATTCAGGACCTTTTTCAACATCTTCCGGGCCCGGCTCAATCGGACTTCGACAGTATTGCATTTCACGCCGAGTGTGTTGGCGGTTTCCTGGGCTGTCATCTCTTCGAGATAGAAGAGGACGACGACTTCGCGATATTTGAGTGCCAGGCTGGCAACCGCCTGGCGAACAATCGCATGGCGTTCGCTGGCGATGGCTGCTTCGTCGGGCCGTGTTTCAGGTTGATTGGGATGAACGGTTCCACCCTCCTTTCCCGGTTCCGCGCCGCTTGATTCTTGAGTCCACCACATCTCGAACAGCTTGGCTCGTAGCAACCGTTTCCGGTGGAAGGCCCGGCAACGATTGACGGCGATTCGAACGAGCCACGTTTCGAGCCGGCTTTCCCCGCGGAATTTCTTCCGCGCCAAGAACGCCGAGACAAACGTATCTTGGACGATATCGTCGACATCCGTCCGCCAGCCGAGGAGCCGCTGGACCAGCCTCGTGATCCGCGGGCCGTACCGGGTCACGACCTCGATTTCCGCGCCGCGATCGCCGGCCGCGAATCGAGCCGCCAATCGCCTCTCATCGCACGGCGAACGGATCGGCTCAGGCTGGGGGCACCGCGAGGCGCCGCAGGATTCGGCTCGTGTCATCGCTCTAGAGATTGGATGCGCAAAATGGGCTGAGACTGACAAAAGAAGTGCGAAAGGTGAAGGGTGAAGTGCGAAAAGATGTGCTTATTTTACTAAATTCATGTTTCTAAATAGATAGCGAATAGATTAGCCAATTCGCAATATTTCATGATCCTCGGTCCAGGAAGTCGTGCGGCTTTTATGTTTCGATTCAATGGGAATTTACGGAAGAAATGCCCCACACGCTTGCGGAAGAGCCGGGCCCCGTGGCCCGGAGTTTTATCCGAGCACCCAGTGATGAATCGTTGGGCTATGTTCGGATGTCCCGCCGGGACACAATCCGATGGCAGGCTCTTCCACCATGGCAAACTTATGTACTACAACTAGGAAAGGCGGGGAGATGATGTCGATAATTCAAATACAACAACACGTTAAAAACTGCACGACCTCCCAGGAGTAGCGGGAATCCTTGCCATGCCTTCCTTTCGGCCACCGGCTGTCGGCATCGATCTGGGGACGACGTTTTCCGTGGTTGCCCACCTGGATGAACATGATCGGCCGCAAACGTTGGCGAATGCCGAGGGCGAACGGCTCACACCCAGCGCGGTGCTCGTGGAAGGGAACGAGACGATCGTGGGCCGCGAGGCACTGAAGGCATTGACCTCCAACGCAGCAAATGTGGCCCTCTGCGCGAAGCGCGAGCTCGGTGCATCCGCATTCCACAAGCGGCTCGATGGACATGACTATCCACCTGAAGTCATCGAAGCTCTCGTACTGAACAAGCTCTGGAAGGACGCGAAATCCCAAATAGGCGATTTTAACCAGGTGGTGATCACCGTCCCTGCCTATTTCGACGAAGTTCGCCGCAAGGCGACCCAGGATGCCGGTTATATGGCGGGCTTGGAGGTGCTTGACATCATCAATGAACCCACGGCCGCGGCCGTCGCGTTTGGTGTGGCTCAGGGCTTTCTGACCCGCGATGGGAAGCCAGAACGGGCAATCAACCTGCTTGTCTACGACCTGGGTGGCGGCACTTTCGACGTGACCGTCATGCGTTTCGAACGGGATCAGTTCACAACACTCGCAACCGACGGGGATGTGCGGCTCGGAGGTTATGATTGGGATCAGCGCTTGGTTGACTTCGTTGGATCCGAGTTCCAGCGCCGTTATGGCCAGGATCCACGCATGGACGAGACCACCGCCAGCCGGCTCTGGAGGGAATGTGAAGAGGCGAAGCGGACATTATCATTTCGATCCAAGGCAGCCGTGGCGATGGACTATCAAGGGCATCATCTGCGAACCGACGTCACCCGCGAGGCGTTCGAGATGATGACAAGCGATCTTCTCGACCGGACACGATTCACGGTTGAACAGACCCTTCGGACGGCCGGCGCTGCGTGGTCTGGAATCGATCGAATTCTGTTGGTTGGTGGCTCGACACGGATGCCGATGGTTGTGCGGATGCTCATGGACATTTCCCAGAAGGCCCCCGATACCTCCATCTCCGCCGATGAAGCGGTGGCCCACGGCGCGGCGCTTCGAGCAGGCATCCTGATCGCCCAGGGTGGGCATCCACTTCCCTTTTCGATTCGGAACGTCAACTCGCACAGTCTCGGAGTGGTCGGTACCGACCCAGCCACGGGCCGCCCGCGGACCGGCGTATTGATTCCGAGGAACACCCATCTTCCGGTAACAGCGAAACGGACATTCCAAACACAGCGGGCGAACCAGAAGACAATCTTGATCGAGGTCGTCGAGGGCGAAAGTGCCTCGCCCGGCGATTGTTCACTCATCGGTCAATGCATCGCCCGCAACCTCCCGCCAGGTCTTCCCGCCAAGACACCGATTGATGTCCATTTCCGCTACGAAGAGAACGGCCGACTGAAAATCGCCGCCCGTCTGGCTGACGGGCAACGGGTTCTATCCCATACATTGCACAGGGATAATATGATGAACCAGGAACAACTCGACGCGTGGCGTCGCTATATTGCCGAGTCCATTGCTTGACCCCCCGATGCGTGCCATTTATCATCAGGACTATACGTCTCGCCTAACCTGCAGCTCCTGCTTGGGATGGAACCGGGCAGAGTTCGCCTACGATCGGCAGAATGGGAGTGATCCTAACCATGGATAACTTAGAGCCTATTCTTCAACCAACTCACCTCGCCCCGCTTGCGGGGAGAGGGGTTGGGGGTGAGGGGTTTCCGGATCGGCTCTTGGGGAGAGGCTTACCCAGTCTATTAAAACCAGAACGAGGTTGCACGGAAATATCATGGATCCGAAAACGATGGGAATGATCGGGCTGGGCGTGGCATTTGTCGCGTTCCTGGTGGTCGCGTTCTTCAGCGCGAAGACCTGGCATTGGGGCCATGTGATTCTGGTCCTCTTGATCTTCTTGGCTGGAGCCGGTGCATCCCTATTAGCCGCGGATGTCTTGAACACCCGGAGCCATTATCTGAAACTCGTCCACGATCGCCAGGCGGAATTGGATCAAATAACCGAAGAAAACCGCGCCCTGCAAACCGACACATTCGACCAGGAACTCATCCGCCAGATCGCGGCTAAGTTGAAGGACCAGATCAACAATGATGAGCGAATTGGTGATGCTCTAAAAAAAGAGCTTACGGAAAAACTTGAGTCGGACACGGATTTGCTTGAAGGGATCGGCACACTTGAATCAGAACTTCAAATGGTCACTCGGACCCGAGGCCGAGTCTGGCGGAGTGTCCGGCGGGCAGGGAACGTGGATCCACAAACGGGTGAAGTCGCTGTTGGATTTCCAGCCCCCGCGGGAGATGAGGAACGATCCGGGCCGGTTGGGATCGCAAAGGATATGGTCCTGTTTGTGTTTGAAGAAGGGTATCCAAATCCTCAAAATGCATCCCAAGGTTCCCAGTATCTCGGAAAATTTCAGGTCGTCGACGTGGCCGAGAAAGGCATCAAGATTTCGCCGATTATGATCTACTCCTGGACACCACGTCAATTACAACGCCTGGCTGGCAGCGATCGTTCCTGGTCCCTCTATGAGACAATGCCCGCCGACCGCCACGATTTATTCGCGTTTCCTGAACTCTCGCCGGAAGACCGTGCGGCGCGACTTCGTGCCATGTTTCCGCAAAGCCCGGAAGAATACATCAAGGACGGCCAGCCATGGACCGAAAACGATCCTCCAGAAAACCGGACCCCGTACTCCAAAGACGGCCAGTTACTCTCAGAGAAAGCGGTTGCCGAAACAGAACCGGGTGAAATCGACTGGCTTTATGTCCGCACTTTACACGATTATGGAGCCGATTTCAGTGATTTGGCCCATCAACGGATTCTCATGAAGACCGATCTGGCCAGTATCCAGCAGGATATCAATCAACTCCAAACCATGACGGAATCCGCCAAACAAGATCTGGCCAAACGGGAACAGGAGAAGTTGGACACCCAATACGACCTGGAAGGCTTCCGCCGCGATCGCCAGGCAATGGACCGGCATTTGCAACTGGTCGAGGAGAAGCTAGATGCGGTCACCAAACAACTCGAACAATGCCTGGAAGAAAATAGCCGGTACGCATCCCAGTTCTCCGCCGCCCAATTAAAAATTCTACAGGCAATCGGCGGTCCAGCGGATTCTTTCTGAGTATGTGGAATATAGAACCAGGACTGAAGCCACAATTCGAACTAGGAAAGGAATCCACATAAACAAATACGGTCGATTGCTGCGGCACCCTGTTCCTTGGCACCGAATATGAGATGATAGGTCCCGGCAATACGAACATCTTTTCCGAAGGTTCTCTTCTGTCAAAGCCAAACACCTTCCGGTATTTGCAGACTATTAGTCAACATAGTAGACTTTCAAGCATTGGTGCAAAACGTCGTTCGAAAGCGAACTTATGACCAAATAGACCGGCAAAGCCGTTTATTTTCTCGGCGCAGATCAGCCATTGGAGACCCGTGAGTACCCACTCCCAGGGATATTGGAACCTGGAGCTATTCTCGTGAAAACAAGAATAGCAACGGTTTGTGGATCGGATATGCACAGCTGGCGGGGACGCCGGCCCTTCCCGACGCCCTCAGTGTTGGGGCATGAAGGCATTGGAACAATTATGCAATTGGGAGAGGCGGTCGAGCGGGACACCACCGGACAACTCCTCGCACTAGGGGACCGCATTAGCTGGACCATTGTGGCGGTGTGCGGGCAATGTGTCTTTTGCCGAGTTCACAGGTTGCCGCAAAAGTTTCTGAATCTTTTTTTTTAAATAGTGAGGGACTGCCTGTACAAAGCGGCAGCAGAGTTCGATTTGAAAACCACTCCTGATGAGATCCTCTTCAACATGGGGACCAACAAGATACACCTTTACCAGTTTCTTATCGCTCGCTCGCGCGGACAGGATGTGACGATCGGAGATTTCGAAAAGAACATCGATCCACAAACAGAAGAAAAAGCAACCAGAATTTTCAATCGCTACTCGGAAATGATGATTGACCACTACCGCAATGAAGTCCATGAGGTCGAGGGAGCTACCGATACGTTTCGGTGGTGTCACGAACACGGTATCAAGGTCGCCACGGACACTGGATTTCACCGAGATATTACTGAGGCGATCATGGACAGACTGGGATGGATCCGTGATGGCTTGGTCGATCTTTCCGTCGACGTCGAGCATATTCCAAGCTATCGCGGCCGGCCGGCGCCGTTTATGATTTACTACGCAATGACGCATCTCGATGTGCAGAGCGTTCACGAAGTGATCAAGGTCGGCAACACGCCCGCCGATATGCTCGAAGGGTACAACGCTGGATGCCGGGGAGTGGTGGGCGTCCTCAGTGGGCCTCGACCGGTGGAAGCATGGGGAACCTATTGGCACACACATGTCATACCCAGTGTTAAGGATCTTCCCGCATTGATCGAATCCCAATTCTCATGATGACAGTCCGATTTGGACTAGCCGGGTCCATATTCCTCTTACTTGATACGGTGAAGTAATCCAAGCACTGCCAGGTGCAAATACATAGACGAGGTCGTTTATACTGTCTAAGGAAAACCAGGATCCACGTTCGCGATAGCCCGTGTTACCAGGTGTCTTGACTGCCAGATTGAGAACCACTTTTTGACTCTAGGGGATGACCTCGACATGTGTTTCAGTGAATACGCATTATATTGCCTACGCGACAGAATATCATCTTTTGATTTGTTCAATTGAAGCAAAAACGGAACGCATGATTAGTGACAATAACGATCGAGTGAATTTTAGGGGGTCGATACCCTATTCGGGATCAATCAATGTCAGCGGTATGGCAGATCCTACGGCACTGTCTAGCGAATAATTCCCAGCTGGTGGGAACGGTGCTTTTTCTAGGTGGGAAAAGGATTTGAAAGGCAGCGCTTTTACAGACGGCTTATCAACAATGGCCTTCTTTTCAGAATGGGTAAAAGGCATTGGAATTGATCCAGTGGTCGCGGTGCCGATATCATACGATATTGTCGGGATGGGTCAAAGTACTGTAGTGCTTCTGATCGAGAAAGCTTTTGTTGATTGCATGAATGAATCCCGCACTCCAGACGGGCGGAATTTAACAGATGCTGTCCGCTAAAACAGATTACGCGGCCAAGATCCGTACTTACAAACAAGCGGCATTGCGAGACGGCGAGCCCATAGGCGCGGCCCGCCACCAAGCCCCGCCATACTTCGCGGCCGGTGGTTATCTCGTACGCAGCCACCTTTCCCTCCCCACCGGCGATTAACGTATTGCCCGCCATGATCAATTCGAACGGACAATCGCTGGGAACTCTCCAGATAAAACAAGATGGTATCTGCTGCTCAATTCGCGCAATTTCCACATTAATTCTGTTAATCTCGTGCTTCAATTTTTCGCGATCCCTTTCGTTTGCTTTGGCATCAAACTTCTCCTTCCGTTCCAATAGCTGTTCTTTGTGATGTTGTAGCCGGTTTGTATGGCGTTGGAAATCCAAATACGCACCCCGATGGAACGCTTGCAATTGGGCATCCGCATGCAGATAAACAATGCCGTTATGAATTACGATCGATGTTGCGCGTGGAAAAGTTACTAACCGATCCTTTTCATCCTGGCTGCAACGGAAGGTCTCGTCTTGGGAATCAAAAAAACGTAATTCGCCCACCGTACGGTGGTTCTGTCCATGCCCGTGCACAAACATGGAATCTTGGGTCAACAAACCAAATACGCCACCAAAACCAGAGCTACCCAGACTAGCAACCAGATCACCACTGGTCCGATCGAAAACAAGGGGTATCTGGCGACCTTGGGAAACATAGAGCTTGGTGGCCGAGGCAAGCATGGGCCCCTGAGCCGTCATGTGCTCATATTCTTTCCGGTAAAGGCCGCTGCCATCGCTAGCACCCGATCTAGCATCCACAGCACAGACATAGGTTTTCTCCCATGGCAGCAAGGAGAGCGCAAAGTAGACCTTGGCGTCCTGCAAGATCACTCCGGTACGACAGGGATAAAGTGATATCAGTTTCCCATTGACGGGAATTTTAGCGGCTCCCGGTACGGCACAATGGTCCCATATTCGTTCACCGTTTGCCGCATGAATGCAATAGATGCATCCATCATCAGATCCAAAATATAGCTGGTCCCGAGCACAGGTGGGTGGAAGACGCACTGGCCCGTTACAGAAGAAAATCCATTGCTCGATGCCCGTTGTTGCATCGAGGCAATGCACGGCATCGTCGGCCGAACTACCAAAAAAAATCCGATCCTTAACCGCGCTGAGGTGAAAAACCGGATCAAAGTTGCGCATCGACTTGAGGTTCGAAAGATTGGCATAGGCATCCCACTTTGCGGGCCCGGGCCATGCAGGTCGCGGAACTTGAGAGGATTGATATTCCCATGCTTTCTCCAGGGGGAATACCAATGCTTCAGTCGTGACACCGCTCCCCCGGTTGTCATGCCGGTAGGTTGGCCAATCCTCGGCTCTTGCCCAGTTATGTAACCATCTACCAATCAACCAAGTGGCCAATATCGCTCCGAGTATAATCGGGCGGCTACGGTAGGTCATCGAAATCCGCTGTTGCATGGCATATTGCCCGCGGGATCGGTCTTTATTCTGGCTTCGGCGGTGGTGATTCATCGGCATTGTCCAAATGTTTTCTCGGCGCGAAAGCCAGCGACGTTTCTAGCCAATTGCCGCAGCTGCAACCTCCGCCCCCCTCGGGCGAAAGAACCATCCCTTCACTGGCGATCGTGCTCAACCAACAGCTCGGTCGAAGGTTGTACCAACCCGTTACCTTGCCATTGCGGAAATCCCACATCGTGACTTGCCGGGATTGCCCACGATGAATCAGGGCATATTTGGTCCCACAGTAGGTTGCACAGCCCTCGCGAGCACTCATGGCGGATGTAAACCGATAACCCGTCTCTAGGTCGTAGCCACATGGTTCCAGGAAAACCTTATCGGCCAGAACAACGGGGTGTTGCATGTGGCCACCATGATTGTCACTGGGCCATGCATGCTCGGCATGCCAGCGTCGTTGGCCTGTTGCAGGATCAAACGCGTCGATGGAATATCTGCCAGCTGCCGAGGATACAAGCACGATCCCCTCGTCGCGAGCGGACAGAAAAAAAGTTACGATACCCGCCTGAGGTGCAATGGGAATTTCCCAAAGCGGATTCCCCGTTCGATGGTCCAAAGCTACCAGGTATTGGTCCGACCAGAGTCGCGGATTGTTCAACCGGCGTTGTGCTGACTCCTGGAGCTTCTGATTACGCGATTCAACGAAGTAGATGGCCCGGGTGCCAACGGCCAGGGTTGTGTTGATCACCAGACCTTTTTTCCAGATCCACATCACTTCTCTTGTATTGAGATCATAGGCGAAGACGGCATCACTGCATACCTTCTCCGTCCCCTCACCATTGGTCTTATCGTACCAAGACCGATTACCCCAGAAATCCGTATAGATGGTATTCTTCCGAACCGCACTGGCGAATAAGAACCCGTTCTTTTCCGCAACATAGCCCCAGTCGTACTGGGCATGATTCAGACCGCGTGGCAGTTCGAGAACATCCTTGAGAGATCCACGATGATGCGCGATTATCCAGCAGGCATGGTTGATCGCGACATAAAGCGAGTCCTGATTAGTGCACCAATTGCTTGCGTCCCGTGGTAGATTAACCCGTTGCATCGCCGGGATTTCGAGTGACCATAAAATACTCCCATTGTAGGCATCAATCGCCACCATCCGATTCATTCCCTGATGGAAGAGCTTGCCGTGCACGGCCAGGGGCGCCGGCATACGAGGATTACGATCCATCCCAAAATCGGCACCTGGATTGCCAAGCCATTGCACCTGGAGCCCATCGATGCCTGTCACGCCACCCAGATCATCATGACTATCGGCCGTATTCCCAGCATCCCCATATTGATGGGTCCAGGAACCGATACCGGTCAAGGAGGGCTTCCGGATGATATGAAACCACCCCCCTTTTGTACGGTGTCTATCCGGATAAATTGCAGATGCTTTGAACCAATCCGCTACGGCCATAACACTTACAGGTGATTCGAATGCAGGACAAAAAAAGACGACAATCCCAACTCGCGGTTGCAACACCCGCATGATTTCCGATGCCTGTCCTGGGCATTGAAATTCGGTGAATATACGTTCCGAGACAATCAGATTAGCAAAGTTGCTTGGATAAGGAACGGCGGCCATTGTCTTCACTTCTTGAACCGAGATTCGCGTCCCATAGATGCCGGCTCGATACAATCGGCGACGCACTTCGTCCACACGCCTTGGATCTTCATCGACTCCAAGGACGGTTAAGTCGGTCTGCATGGCCAGGGCTTGGGCGAGCGCGCCATCCTCGAGCCCCCATACTAGACAGTATCCCTGCGTTACGCCTTGTCGAAGAACCTCTTGGACTAATGCTTGAATCTGGTCATGGCGGGATAAATCATCAGTAAAAGGAATGTCTCTCGGCAATGGCTGCGGGCTGTAGTTGAGCGCGGTGTCCAGCTCATAGACGGGAGAGCTCCGCTCCTGACCCGCCTCCATAATTTTCACCCGATAGGCATAGATTGCGTTCAAACGCAGCCCGCGGATTGAAATCGCGTGCTGTTTCTTGGGTTCGTTATCCTCAATGCGTTGTTCCAGGGATCCTTGGTGTGAGCCGAGCAGCTGAATACTCGGCGAATATTTCGCTCCGGGCCCCGCAATGCCATATTCAAGCACTGATGCACAGGCTGCGGTTGTCCGCCAATGGACGACCGCTTCCGAAGGAGTGACATAACGGACATAAGGCCCCAATGCTAAAGTACACGGTACCATGATGTCAGATGGCGATTCTTGCGTCGCAATCGATTGGAGCTGCATAGGATCGAACAAGCCGAGCATGAGTGGCATCAGGATAATCGCGGCGATAATCGAAATAGAACACCGCATTCGTTCGCTATCCTTGTGTGTAATCTTGCGGGCAATGTGATCGCATCACCGAACTACTTAATTGTGGTGGGCAACTTATCAAGTGTTCTATTTGGCTTCGGTTTCTTAAGCTGGTTTGCGAGCCACTTTAAATCAGTCGAGTTAGGATTCAACTGGAGCCCCGCGCTGACATCAGATCGTGCTTCGCTTTCCTTTCCCTGGCTGGCATAGAGCCAACTCCGTTGGAAGTATGCATGGGTCGATGGTTTTGAGTTAATAACTTTGGTTAGTAGATCAATTGCTTGATTCTGATTACTCTCCTTCACCTGCATTGCTTCCAAAAATAAATCACTCGCTTCATCCTGCGCAAACTTATTTCTGCCACACCCCCCCATCCAGGGCATGGAAAAGGCAATAGCGCCAACGAGCCATAACCGTGACCAGATCGTTTTTTTATTGAATTGCATTCCAAGTCGATTCATTCTTCCAAGTGGCAGACATCCATGAACCTATCCTGTCAAACAAGGCATTCATTTCCAGGATGCTTGAGCATACATTTGAATTCGCAAGACCGCGACATGCGGCACAGAACTTGGGCGTTCAGTCACGGCCAGTGGATGCCACCTGACCGGCTCGCGTGCCCAGGTCTCGCCAGATGTTCAAATCGATCGATTCGTCGATTCCCTGGACTGAACCGTCGCACATCACGACTTGCACAACACCGCTATGCTCACTGCCAAAACAAAGCTGGAGGGCGTGGCATTCATCGGAACCGGGTGTCCCGCAATTGGCACCCTTTTGCTTGTGATAATTCGGTGGGATCGCAGTTGATCCGAGGGCTTCGGAGACATCGTTATGAACATCGATATCATCGCTACCAAAGATCCAGTGGTCTTTATGATCACCGCATTCATGTTCTCGAGTTCCTCCGATGTCATCCTGTCGTTGGACATCATGCACTGCTTCTCCAACCAGCATAGTTTTACTAGTGCCATCAAGTATCTTTTTATACGATACGACCGGATCTTTCCCAAGAAGGATTGGCTTACTTGTCCCCGATTGTGTACCCCACTCGACGAGTGTTGGATAGAGCACGCCATCAGCCTCCCTGAGTAAATTCTGGTCGGAACAACTGGATCGCGATCCTTGCCGGGTAAGAATCCCTGTCGCGCAGCCGATGTATGAGGTTGGAACTCGGCGCTGCACCCACCAATCGTCACTCGACACATCAAGTTGATGTTCAGGCAATCCCACGGAAGGGCATCGGAATGATGGAACGACCGTTTCGCAAGCAACGATGTTGTAGAATTGGCGGTCAAGTGCGGTTTGCACAGGGTATCCATAGGGTCCTGGATGCGCCCATTGCCAGTTGCCATTTCCGTTTTCTCCAATCGTGAGGATGTCCGCCAAGGTTTCCTCTTCCATATAGGGCGCGATAAATGCAGACCACATACTCCCTTCGGCAAGGCTTGCGCCCATCGGCAGAGTACTGAATGTGGTATGGTAGTTCTGCATTGCAATCCCAATCTGGTGCAAATTGTTATTACAGGTGGATCGGCGGGCTGCTTCCCGGGCGGCTTGGACTGCAGGAAGAAGCAGTGCAACAAGAATGCCTATAATCGCAATCACCACCAGTAGTTCTACAAGAGTGAAACCGCCAGTTCCGGATATCCGTGGGCTTCTCCACCCCCTGTTAGCCAACATCGTCAGATCTCCTAAACTTTTTTAGCCTCCAAGCCCGTCGCGGCACAGTCTCTGATCTCTACATATGTTCGAATTGTGTGGATAACATCTTGGAATGGGCAGCGCTGTACGGATTACAAAAGGCGAAGACCGCGACATGAAAGAGATCCAAACAGGAGCAGGGATACTAGGGCAATCGTTGCTGGTTCCGGGACTCCCTGAATACACGCCATTGCGGCAGAACCGATGCCAGGATTCGCCGCGTTGAGTATCGACCAATCCGCGAGATCAACGATGCCATCGTAATTCAAGTCCCCGTTATGTCGTGATCCAAGATCGCCAACAGGGATGCCGTTAATCAAGTTTTTACTGAACCATCCGGCCACAAAGGCATCGACATCATCGTAATCAACAGTGCCATTCGCATTGACGTCGGCCACATCAATTGACTCCATTGTCTTCGCGATGAATTCGTTGTCAGTGCCAGGATTGAATTCGCCGTAGTCGTTGAAATCCTTGGCAGAAACACCCATGACAAACATATCCAGATCATCAACAATCCCGGCGAAAAAATTCTCTGTTCCCGATAAGAAGCCTGTATTTGCTCCAATCACAAGAGACTCAGACTGATTTCTATTTCGATAGTCACCGAATGCTGCCGCAACGGCAATTCCGTTGACATACATCTGGGCACTGAGCGACTCCCCATCGGGAACAACCAACTCGATGTGGTACCATTGGCCTGCCACAGCCGGAATGCCGCTATCATAATCAAGATTGATGTAGCGCATCATCCAGTTGCCAGTTTCGCTCAAACGAACACCATGATTATTCGTATCCATTACGATATCCTGGGCCACGCCATTACCTGGTGACGCTGGATTAATCCAACATTGGAATCCCCGTTTCGAAATACCATAGTAGTCCACCGGGCCGGGTGGATTCGCAGCGGCGGAAGCGGTACTTGTTTCTGGATAATCGAGGCGATCACCCTCGAGGAAATCGGAGATCCCGTTGAATTGGATGCCAAGCTCAGTTCCCCCGTCGGCAAAAGGCCTGGCACTCGTATTGACGTAGCGAGCATTTCCGCCCTGAAACAGATCTTGAAGATCTCCTGATCCCGGCTGATCGGCGGAGTCCCATGTCGAGCTGACATACCCCCCGGCCACAGCGCCCTCGCCTGTCTCGTCCCCCATTTGGTATTCGCGATCATTGAAGGTATCCCCCATGGCTGGCACGCTGACAATCACAATTAGGGCAAGGACGATAGGTAATGTGACGGCCGCCGTTGTTGGCGATGGTTGCAAATGCCGGCAGAGGAACTTAGTAATAACAGATCCGAAGAAGAGTAATCCACAAATGATGAATGTAGCCGGTTCAGGTATGGCTATTGAGGTATTCTGACCAACCGATCCAAATTGTTGCTGCCAGATCAACAGGTCGTTGCGGTCGGTATCACCATCTCTATCGGCGTCACCAGCGGCATCTTGGTTGTAACTCGTTTGCCACCGGAGAAAATCGTTTCCATCAATATCTCCATCGTTATCAAAATCGGCCAAGTTTGTGACATCTGGAATATCAACATCGTACACAACAACACCCGTTGCCATATCGCCGAAGATATTCGTGTACAGGAACGTCAGATCACGGCCGTCGACAAGTTCATTGTAGGCGTTACCCATTAAAATTTCGACTTGATTATCCAGGGACGTACTGCCAAATAAGAACGCCTCGAATAATTGACTGGGGGCACCGTTCAA
>JAFGFZ010000118.1 GCA_016930815.1 Pirellulales bacterium
ACCACTTTGGATGCGGATGGGATTTCAAGACGATCAGGTTGTTGGATGAGTGCGTACTTTGCGCGGTTCAAGGGATGATCGAGGTCTAGTAGGTTATGAGTTGCAATTTGGGGCGCAGTCTCCGCAATCGGTTCGTCCGCCTCGATATCCGCAATCGTCATGGCAATATTCTGGTGCACTTCAGATAATAGTGTTTTCGCACCCGTATTTCCGGAATCCGCGGCAATCTCCTCTTCCCGCTCGATACTTGCCAGGGCATTCTTCAGATGCATCATGCGATCGGAATGGTCATCGGCAACGGTGATGCACGATGCAAGAATGCCCCAGACGCTTGTCAGTGACCAGAACCAGATCCGCTTGCTTCTCATGGTGGATGTCTCCTGAACGGGAATGGGTGACGATCATGGGACGAAACCGGGGTTGTGACCGCTGATCGACATCCACGGTCCCCGGATTCCGGACGATTCCAGGAGAATCTGGCGCACTGGAATCCAAGGTCGCGAAGGTAATGACCGCTGCAGAACAGCCCAATCTGGCAGTCACGCATCCAATTACTACGATTATGTGCCGCCCAGGCTATGTCAAGCGCCAAGGACTAGATATGCCCACTAGTATTGTCCCAGGCTGGTGGAAGAGGCTGCCTGCTGGACAGGCGGCTGCAATTGTGGATTTTGGATGGCATAGACGTTGGTAACCGCAACCGGGACAGGGGGTTGAGCTCCTCGTCCGCCTAGATCCGTGCTAGGAACTTCACCTGGCTGTCGGAGTGGCCAGGGAGACTGATCCGGGAATGGTGAATCGTTTTCGGGACGAACTGTTCCATTGGGTGTGGCAATGCCTGAGGAATCCCCGATGAAAACCTGCTGTTGTCGATACGTTGGATAATTGGGGGCATATTGCGGAACTGGAGGCGTGGCAGGGATCCCAGCGGATACGAGCTGGGGATCGCTGGATGGTGTTGGGCTATTCCAGTCCGATCCCGACCTGCCAGCATCGGTTGATATCACCTCGTTTTGAGGCCCGAGAATTTGGGGGAGAGGACCTGCCTGTTTGAAGTCTCGAGTCGTATCGTACGGGATCCTATCCACGAACACTTGTTGAGCTTGCGCTCCTGGGGTGCTATCTGGATTCTTTTGCTGAGCCATCCCGGCCGAATTTTCCGGGGATTGGAGTTTGGCCAACCAGGTTTGGGCGGCCTGCATGGATGGATCGATCTGCGTAGCCGTTGCGAAATGCTCCGTGGCTTTGTCCAGGTCGCCTCGTCTATTGAGTAAATACCCCATGTTGTAATGCGCTACTGCAGGGGGATGAACCGCGGAAAGTTGCGCGAAGGCTTCGTCCGGTCGATCCAGTTCGAGAAACACGGTCGCTAGATTATTGCGGTAGAGCTCTCGATTGGGTTGTAATTGAACTGCCTGCGATAATGCCTGGGCAGCTGCCGGCATATCATCCTTTCGAGCCAGACAGAGACCCAAGTCGTTCAGTGCCGTGGCGTTTTTTGGGTCGGTCCGGACAGCCCGATCGTAGTATTTCAAAGCCTCATCAAGACGGCCCTGGCGGTCTTCCAAATGCCCAAAGGCTAATAGGGTTTCCACGTCGTTCGGGGCCACTTCAACTGCTTTCTCGTAATGGAGTCTGGCTTGATCGATGTTCCCATATTTCTCCGCAAGAAGGCCCATGGAAATGTACAATTCGGGGGTCGGTGCCTTCGTGGGTGACGATAGAGATAGCGGACTACTTATCACTTCGGAAGCTGGAGTCTTCGCGGGTTGAACGATCTTTTGCAGCCCCTGCCATGATCGCTTGATCGAATCATTGACTGGATTGTGTTTGATCGGATCGGTGACCTTGTCCCAGGACGAGGCTTTCGGCTGAGAAGGATGGCCAAAAGCGGAAGGTGTGGTTGGAAAACCGGGCAGTTGGGATGCTTGGCCACCCATGGTTGCCCCGGAATTGGCCTGCCCTATCAACGAATGGGGGGCCTGGGATTGACCCGCACAACCCAGGAATCCAGCGGTAAAAAAGATAACGGCCAGCGAATGAAATGAATCCTTGCACACGACAATTCCCTCCCTGGATTGCCACGAAAGCATCCTGCTTTCAGAGTATGCGCGCAGTCAGCACGTATTCCATGTAATCGGATATGCTGGAGCAATCGCTGTAATCGAAATGAAAGGATCGTCCCACGAAACGGACGAACCATCGATTACTCTTCTGGCGCGTTACTCGTGGCCGCCGGGAGAATGGGTGGCGGTAAGCTTTCCCGGAATCGCGTGTTGATTCTGTCAACCAGATCAGCCGATTGGCCCTCAACCTGCAGATGCGTTGGTTGAACATCCGCAATGGCTCCGATCGGTAACACGCTGCTAGCTGCCAATTGCACGGCCTCCAGACGCATGGTATCCGTCTCCTCAACCCATGTTTTCTGGACGAAAATCGAACGGCGGTTTTCGGGCGCTTGCGTCAAAATCCAGCGGATTTTCAGCTCACCTGCCGTGGTCAACTTCGAACCGTCTGGAGTGAAGTGATGATCGCCCAGCAGATTATTGCGGCGCCAGCCATTATCAATCATCAAGGCAAAGGGCGCGGCAACCGCTGCCCGATCAGGATAGATATACGGTTTCGGCCAACATAGATTCTGAAGACATCCCTGCTTGAAACAACACAAGCAATCACATGCCAGACTCGCTTGCGTTGCCAACATCAGATGCGTGATGAAAACGGCGAGAAATAGCGTACGGACCATCGGCGAATTCCTCTCGTCGTTAGAGATCCATTCAGACTTTCATGACAACAAAACGCCTGAATATTAAAAGACGGTTCCTCACGCTTGGAATCGGCGCAGCAGGAGCCGCATCTGCGATACTTCTCACTGTACCGGCAGAAATCCCCCAATTTACCCATATTGGATGGCTTTGATGCCTCAAACCGGCATCTTTTAGCCATGATGAAGTGGCGTTGGCTTGATCGAGGTGTCCTGCTATAAACCTGGCTTCTTGTCTCAAATACCTGGTGTCAATTCTGAATCAGAGGATCGAATAGCCGGATATTGCCGGATCCCGGTGTCCGATTTCCACTCGGGACGCACCAACAAACGCTCATGGCGATCCCATCCTCAGGATTGGCAAGAACCAGCCTTGTTTCTCGATTCGCCGACGAAAGGAACCGTCGTATGCAGCGCGTGATTGCCCTTTTTTTCTTGCTTGGGATTGCCGGATTCGCCGGCTGCCAGACCTGTGAAGACTCGACCGACTACACTTCGCCGGTTGCCACGGCAAGTGGGACCGATGGTTGTGTGTCGTGCACGAGTTGGACTCCAGAGTCGCAGTCGGATCAAGGCCACATCAAACGTTAATCGGACTGGCGGCATTTCACGGGACCGGCACAGTTCTTACATGTCGGTTCTTCGATCCGCTGAATCAACCGCCCGGACTCGACGGAGTTGAACGCCCCGCTTAGGACTTTTTCTAATCAGCGGATCCTTCACGGGGTTTTCATAGCCAGATTGTCCATCATCACCCAAGCGGGGAGGATCCGCCGGCGGAGAATCCGCGAATCCGACCTCCTTGTGGATCGACGCCTTGGAGGGAGTGGCCTGTTGGCAGATCTGATCGATCCAGAGTCTCAATTTCGTTCGATGTTGGGTTTGGTGAACGGTGATGGAAGGGGAATCAAGGGATCCATGGGCCTGGGTGGCTGCCACGAGAAGTTGGCTCGTCTCGGGATGCTCGCGATCAATCCAATCGAGTGTGGCTTCGAGGTTCCGAATGGTTCTTCGGCGATTTCCAGTCCACCCTAACGCCGATCGATCGAGCTGAAATCTCTCACGACCACCAACTTGATGGCAACCGCTGGTGGTGCATGTATTCAGCAGAAGTGGTTGTATGCTTTCAGTAAATTGCTTAAGGACCTCCTCGGAGAGTGGCTCCTGATGGGGCACAGCCATCAAGGGCCCTGTTCCCGGGGACGTTTCGTAAGATAGCTGTGTGATTCGATCCACTTCGACTCCTGTTCGTTGGCCGGTTTGGCACGCTTCTTTTCCAGGAGACGGAGATGAGGATTGGGGTGGATCTTTTTTGGGTCGGGCGGCGAGGGCCAGGCGTTGTTCTGTCATGGCCAGGCGCGGATGCTCTGGATCCAGGCGCCGGGCATCGAGAAGTTCTCGGGCGGCCGCGGCCCATAGGTTGTGCCGGATGCACCATTGGGCTAACGTGATGTGATCGGCTGGAGAGTCTTCGATCAGTGCCGCACGCTGGATCGAATAGGCTTCCGTCAACGACCGACAAACCGACTCAACATCCCGCGCCAGAAGCCGGATTTCACGGTCGGCGGTGGTTACCACATAATGATCCCCCTGCCGTTCTATCTGGCCCCGTAGAACACCGCCCGTGCGAAGGAGCAGGACTTCTCCGGCAGTCTCTTGAGCTAGCAGCAACGGCTGAAACGCCAGAGCCAAGACCAACACTATGAAAGTTGACCACTCGAGACGGCCCGGAGGAATCGTCGATTTCGCGTGGTTGGCCGGATGCGTGAACATAGCGGGCGGAAGGTAGTCTAGACTCGTTGGCCAGTCAAGGCTGGTACGGTCGGGAATCGCGGCGTATATTGGGCTTGGTAGAGAATGATCCAGATCAGTCTTGGGAACCAATCCATGGGTGGTTCGGGACGCGTGATTCGTTGTGATGTGCACTATACCGGTCTGGTTCAAGGGGTTGGCTTTCGATACACCACGCTGTCGATCGCCAGGCGTTACCAGGTCACGGGATATGTTCAGAACCTCCTGGACGGTCGTGTTCGCTTGGTCGTCGAAGGCGTAGCCGATGAAGTTGAGGCAATGCTGCAGGCGGTGGCAGATCGAATGCAGGATTGCATCCGGGATATCGACTGCCAGCAACTTGCCCCAACTGGCGAGTTCGCAAGGTTCGAACTCCGGTATGAACGGTAACCAGACGAACGATCTTTGGATTTTTTGCTACGAATCAGTTCAAATTTCATTCCATCGCAGCGGATGAGCCATGGCAACCTGTGAAAACTCTGCCGGGAACGTCACCTTGGCCAACGTTGGGATCCACGGATTGAACAGCCATTTCGACCTACTCTTTCCCCCCATCCAACACCGATGAACACCCCGTTTTACCCCATATTTGCAACGAAACTCGTTACCTTTCTGACCCCAATTTGGTTTTTATCGCTAGGGATCTCCCTTGGTTTCCTCATTTTGGTTCTTCTTTGGGGGGTCCTTTGGCTGGTTTCGCGCCCAGCTGCCACGTCCGTGCTGGCGATGGTTCAAGAAGGTGCCCTTGCCTGGATTACCTATATTTGCCTGGCCCTTGCCGCGCTCTGCCTGCTCACCTCTCCCATGATGCCGATCCGTGGCGTGTTGGATTCAATCCGTCGCATTCCAATGGTTGGAGAACAAACCAAGACATTCACGATACCAGCACATGCAGAGAATCATTTAGTTGAGATCAAATTCCAGTCCGACGAGTTAGCTTCCTATTCGATCCAAAGTGATCAGAACTTGTTCATTGCCCAGGAACCGGGGAAAGCTCTCTCCGAAACGCTCATCGACGTTCCCGGTGGGCCAGAACCATATACTTGGATTGCTAGAAAGAGTCCGCGTGGGCGCATGTTTGAAGGCGTGGTGACTGAATTGTACATCACCAATGAAGGAGATTCGGATGCCAAAGTTCGTTTTCAGGTGAAGACCGAAGTGGCGATTCCACAAGTGTATGGTCTCACAATCACATCCATCTCCACCTTGGGCATCTATCTGATTTATTTCGTTTTCCGATGGCTGTTTCCCCGGTTATCGACTATCGCGGTGGCGACGGCGCGCGAGGCTATTGCGCAACCACTTTATCTAGTCTTGATGGCTGTTGGTATCATCGCTCTGGTTGTCTTTGTCATTATCCCATACCACACCCTTGGTGAAGATGTGAAAATGTACAAGGACGTGGGCGTGACAATGATCATGGTCTTGGCAATCCTGGTTGCTCTTTGGACGGCGAGTATTTCCATTGCGGACGAAATTGAGGGGCGCACCGCTCTGACGCTCCTTTCCAAACCGATCGGCCGCAGGCAGTTTGTCCTCGGTAAATTTGCTGGTATCGCTTGGGCCGTCTTGCTGATGTTCGTCATTCTTGGCCTTTGCCTGTTGATGGCAATTTCCTGGAAAGTAATCTATGACGCCCGTGAAACGGCCAAAATGGCTCCCGAATGGCAAGAATGCTATGCAGCCATGATTTCCACCGTGCCCGGCCTTGTTCTGGCATTCTTGGAAGCGGTGGTGATGGCATCGATCAGTGTCGCGATTTCTACCCGCTTGCCGATGTTACCCAACCTGGTCATCTGCGGATCGATCTACGTGTTGGGCCACTTAGGCCCCCCCATTGTACAGTCCTCTACGGGCGAGATTGAATTCGTCGCTTTTTTCGGGCGCCTTATTGCAACCATCCTTCCAGTTCTTGACCATTTCAACATCCAGCCAGCGATTACCAGCGGCAATACTATTCCCATGGACTACTTAGGTTGGGCAACACTCTACGGAGTCCTCTACTGTACGGCTGCGATGCTTTTTGCCCTTTTTCTGTTCCAGGATCGCGATTTGGCATAGCAGATAATCCAAAGCGGTCTTGGTTGGGAAACAGGTCTCTTATTCAACATTCCAATCCATCATCATCAAGGAACACGGATTATGTCTCAAGCGGATATCGGACTCATTGGTTTGGCTGTTATGGGTGAAAACCTCATTCTGAACATGGAAAGTAAAGGTTTTACAGTCGCCTGTTATAACCGGACGACGTCCAAAGTAGACGATTTCCTTCGGGGCCGAGGGCAAGGGAAGAACATTATCGGATGCCATTCGGTTGAAGAGCTTGTGGCTGCCCTGAAAAAACCTCGTAAAGTCATGCTCATGGTCAAAGCAGGGGATGCCGTTGATGCCATCATCGATCAAATCATCGATCACCTCGATGAAGGAGATATTCTTATTGATGGCGGCAACTCGCATTTCCCTGATACCATCCGCCGTACGGAATTCGTTGAGAGCAAGGGCAGACTTTACATTGGAACAGGTGTTTCCGGTGGCGAGGAAGGGGCCCTGATCGGCCCCGCGATCATGCCCGGCGGTTCCCCAGCTGCCTGGAAGAGTGTCCAGCCCATCTTTCAGAAAATTGCGGCGCATACGGCCGAGGGCGATCCGTGCTGCGAATGGGTGGGTGAAAATGGTGCCGGCCATTTTGTTAAAATGGTCCATAATGGAATCGAATATGGTGATATGCAGATGATTTGCGAGACCTACCATCTAATGAAAGGTGGTCTCGGCATGAACAACGAGGGAATGCACCAGGTGTTCGCGAAATGGAATGAGGGTGAATTGGACTCGTATCTCGTGGAAATTACACGAGATATCCTCCATTACAAGGATGAACAAGGCCGCGAGGTTATCGACCTGATCCTCGACGCGGCTGGCCAGAAGGGGACTGGGAAATGGACCGTGCGCACGGCACTCGATTTGGGTCAGCCATTGACATTAATCGGAGAAGCGGTTTTCGCTCGATGCCTTTCAGCACTGAAGGAAGAACGCGTTGAAGCCGCCAAGCATCTTGAAGGCCCTGCAACGAAGTTCAACGGCGATCGGAACACGTTCCTCGAAGATTTGCGCCAAGCCCTCTACGCCGCGAAAATTGTCAGTTATGCCCAGGGTTATCAACTCATGCGCGCGGCTGCCGGCGAATACAAATGGAACCTGAACTATGGTGGCATCGCCCTGATATGGCGGGGCGGGTGTATCATCCGATCGGTCTTTCTTGGAAAAATCAAGGAAGCTTTCGAGAAGAATCCCAACCTGATGAATCTTCTCCTGGATCCTTTTTTCAAGGATGCCTTGAAGAAAGCACTCCCCGCATGGCGCCGCGTTGTTGTCATGGCAACGGAGACTGGAATCCCCATTCCCGCCATCAGTTCGGCACTCGCCTACTACGACGGCTATCGGCATGACCGGCTACCGGCCAATCTGCTCCAGGCGCAACGCGATTATTTCGGAGCCCATACCTACGAACGAATCGACAAACCACGTGGAGAATTCTTCCATACCAATTGGACCGGCCGCGGCGGCGATACCGCGGCTTCCACCTATACCGTTTAATTTCATCCCACGTTGATGCAAGATCATGGTTTCACGGTTCCCTTAATCGGTCCAGCAGGACGGCTGCCACGATGATTGTCCCTTTCACAACCAGCTGATAGTAGGACGAGATCAGCAAGTGATTCATGCCGTTATTGATCGTTCCAATGAGCAGCGCGCCAATCAGCGTTCCCCAAACACTACCGCGCCCGCCCATTAGGCTAGTACCCCCGATGACAACGGACGCAATCACGTCCAATTCATATCCCATTCCGGCAATCGATTCACCGGCATTGAGGCGCGATGTCAAGACAATGGCGGCCAGCGCGGAGGTCAAACCACAAATGGCATACGCCGATGTCTTGTAACAATCAACGCGGATTCCTGATAGTCTCGCCGCTTCTTCATTCCCGCCGATGGCGTAGGTATAACGGCCGAGAGTGGTATACCGAAAGATCGCGGCGGCGGCTAGGATGGAAAACGCAAAGATGCATATCGGGACCGGAACGTTGAAGATCTCACCCGATCCAATAAAACGAAACGAAGGTCCGAATCCACTGATTGGCTGGCCACCGGTATAAATGTGTGCCAGTCCTCGCGCGATGCTCATCATGCCGAGGGTCACCACGAAGGGTGTCACTTTCCCCTTCGTCGTTACAACACCGTTGATCGCCCCGATGCAGGCTCCCAACAATAGTGTTCCAGCCACAATGCCAACAACAGGCCAGCCTTCATGTTCCAGACTTGCACAAACGACGCCCGTCAGAGCCAGAATCGACCCCACGGAGAGATCAATTCCGGCGGTCAAGATAACAAATGTCATGCCCACGGCCATGATACCAATCACGGATGTCTGGCGCAGGATGTTGGTCAAATTATGAGTGGTCCGGAAATCCGGTTCGAGGGCAGAGAGCACGAAGACCAGGCCGAGGAATCCTAGAAAGATACCATACTGTCCCAACGCGCGGTTCATCCAGCGTTTCATGATGCCACCCCTTCCCCACCGACCGCCAGGCGAAGAATCGATTCCCCCGTCGCATCTTCGCGCCGTAATTCCCCGGCGATTCGACCTTCACGAACGACTAGGATCCGGTCGCTCATATGAAGGACCTCGGGAATGTCCGAGGAGATCATCATGATTCCGGCACCGCGCATCGCCAGGTCTTCCATCAGGCGATAGATTTCGCTCTTGGCGCTCACATCCACGCCACGCGTTGGTTCATCGAAGATGTAGATCTTGCAATCGCGGAGCAGCCATTTGGCAAGGACGACTTTCTGCTGATTGCCACCGCTGAGATTCTTGACTGGCTGGGATAGAGAGGCTGCTTTGAGCTGTAAGTCTTGAGTCACCTGCGCGACCCTGGATGCAAGTTGTTTCCGCCGTAGGAAGCCGCAGAAGGAACAACACTCTAAAATAGGAAGTGTCGTATTATCAAAGATCGACATTTCCAGCACGAGCCCATGGGACTTGCGTTCTTCGGGAATGAGTCCGATCCCGTGCGAAACGGCATGCCGAGGTGATCGCACACGGATTGGCTGTCCTCCAATTCGTATGATTCCTCGATCCGGTTTCTTCCGCCCAAATAGCAGTTCGGCAATCTCCGTTCTCCCGGACCCTGCCAATCCCGCAATACCCAGGATTTCGCCACGGCGAACATGAAACGACACTTCTTGGCACACACCTCGCCTGGACAGACCTTCCACGTCCAAAAGGACGGGACCTGAATGGTTTTTTTTCTTGGGGTAAAAATACTCAAGGTTGCGACCAACCATGTGCTCGATGATTTGCGAAGGCGATAAATCCTTCTGGTCCGCCGTAATGATATGCCGGCCGTCCCGAAGGATCGTCACGCGATCGGCAATTTGCTTAATTTCATCGAGCCGATGCGAAATGTAAATAACGGCAACCCGATG
>JAFGFZ010000119.1 GCA_016930815.1 Pirellulales bacterium
AGTACCGCCTGCGGCGGTGAAGGCCGATGAATCGGCCTGATGGAACTTCAGGCCGATTGTTTGGAGGCAATCCATTTCCGTATCAAAGATGAGCATGCCAGATACCTCCGTGAAAGACCGATCATGTTAGTTTTGGACTCCCAGCCTACCAATGGGAAAAGGCCTAGCCTCCATGCAGCCCGCGTTTCTCATAGGTAGTAAATCACGAAAATGATCCGTTGGTTCACGGAACATCCCTTCATTATGGACTATCGTCACGTTAGCATCCATGATGCTAGCGCGATGGTTCGATTCCAATACAGTCGACGATTTGTGGGTACGGACAAGGGCGTTGCCTAGGTTACGGTCATTTTGGCCTTCGGCCAAACGGATTTTTTAGTTCCAAATACACAACATCAAAACAGGCCCGTGGGAAACATGACCTTTCCATCCCGCCAGCGCCAAGGCGATTGCAAGGGCCGGTTTTCATCGTAAGGCTTTTGGGATTAGGAGTTTATCGATCGTCGTGCCAACAATGGACCAGGGGAACCATTGGGATCCTGGTGGCATGTTCGAAGCCTCTATCTCGGCCGACTTACAAAAACTCGAAAAAATTCCGATTTGGTTCCTTTCGTCCTTCTCGATCCGGTATCGCTCCAGGATAATTTCCTATGACCTAGCTAAGTTTCATTGGTCAAAGTCAATTTCATTCTTCCCCACTTCATGAGGATTCAGACCATGTGTGAAAATTGTACGCGACGGGACTTCTTGAGCACCACGGCGATGGCCAGCCTCATTCTAGCAGCAAATCAGGCCCGTGGAGCCGGCGGTTCTTCGGAAACTCCCGACCCACAACAATCCAAGGTCCGCATCTGTGTGATTTTTTCCGGTACACCGACCCCTTGCGATCGTAGCTGGGGTGTCTGTGAACCAGAAATCAAGGCGTTGCAGGAACGGCTCGCGGAAATAGAAAAGAAACTGGGCAATGTGGAGTTCGTCAGTGGCCGCGCTACAACTGCCGAGGAATCGGTTGCACTGCTCAAACAGGCCGGAGATGAGGCGCCGGTCCTGGTAATCAATCTCTGCATCGGTGGACTGTTGCGGGTAGTGAATCCGATCCTGGAGGGTGGACGGCCACTCGCCGTATTCTCGCTTCCCGCGAGCGGGCATGACTGGATGTATCCATTTCGATGGCGTCAGGAAGGGAAACGGGTCACGATGTTTACCACCAGCGACTATGGGGAACTGGAACGCGTGACTCGAATTCTTCGAGTGATTCCGCAGATGCGTCGGAGCCGAGTGGTCGTCTTTGCCCCGCTCCGCGGCACACCGCCCTCCTGCAATCCCGAACTGATCAAATCGCGGCTTGGCGTCGATCTGATTGTCGTCGATCAGAAGCGATTTGATGATCTCTTGGAATCCGTGGATCCCCAGAAGGGCCAGGAAGAGGCCGAGGCATGGATCCGTGATGCGAAAGAAATCATCGAGCCTTCCCGCGAGGATATCCTGAAAGCAGCTCGGGTTTCCCTGGCCCTTGCCCAGTTGATGGACGAGGAAAAGGCTCAGGGCCTGGCAGTCGGCACCTGCATGGGATGGCTGGATCGCGGCTTCCCATGTCTCGGTTTCACGAAATTGCGGAATCGAGGGATCCCCGCGGCCTGCGAAGGGGACATGGATTCGCTGTGGACGATGATGCTGTTCGGATTCATGTTCGATATCGCGGGTTTTCAAGGGAATTCCACATTCGATACCTCCCGGAATGTTGTATGGACCGCGCACTGCGTGGGACCGACCAAAATGGATGGCCCCAACGGTCCCAGCGCGCCGTATTTACTGCGAAGTCATTCCGAGGTTGGAGGTGGTGTCGTGCCCGAAATCCAATACCGGATTGGGCAGAAAATTAGCCGGGTGAAACTCGTCAACCTGGATACATTGCTCGTATCCACCGGCACGATCCGCGAAGTTCCCCCAAAATCGACCCGGGCCTGCCGAACCCAGATCGTGACTGAGGTGAATGATGCGGCCAAAATGGTCCGCCAATGGAGTCGGGGGATTCAGGTGGAAGATATGATGACCCTCCTCCACCGTGTCGTCTTCTACGGCGATCATCAACAAAATGCCCAGCATCTGGCTGATTTGATGAATTGGCAGGTGATTGTGGAGGGATAGCCGGCCAATAGAACAGAATTCCGAAACTGGAAAGGGGATCGGGAACCATTGGGCCCCAACCGCAGGTTGGCCGCGAGCCATTCCGGCCAAAAGTTCCCTCCCCTCTCCTCACAAGGTTAATGTTGATTTATCCTGATTAAAGTACTTGCAACTTTCGTCAGGTTTATATATATTGGATCCCATGGCCAATGAGGGATCCTACAAGAACGATTTGCCGCCAACGACTGTGGAGTCGATCGCCGAGCGTTTGGAGCAGGATATCCATCATCGGGGATTGCGGCCAGGCGATCGATATTTGACGGCTACCGAGGCGGCCAAGATGTTCTCGGTGAGTGCCGTTACCGTGAACCGGGCAATGCAACTTCTGGCCAAACAGGATTATTTGATCCGCCAGCGGAGTCGCGGTACGTTTGTCGGCCCGAAATTCCAATCAGATTTCCCGGCGAAGCCCGCCCTGGATGTCGTCCACGTCATGATGGCGATGGACTATCATCAGACACAAACGGTTTCGATGGATTCGCTCGCTGATTGCCTGATGCACTGCTTGCCCCGTGCGGTGATCGACGTGCAATTTCTGCCTGAATCGAGCGCACTGGGCTACATGGAACGGGTATTGCATCGAGTGGATCATGCCGATTCGATCGAAGGAATCGTCCTGATCCGTTGTTCGCGACCCGTGCAACAATATGTTGCCAACTCTGGAGCCCCCGCGGTGATCTATGGCCAGGCGTATCCGGGCGTGCAGCTTTCGAGTGTCAATCACGATCAGACGGCGGTCGGGCGTTTGATGGCCGAGTATGCCATTCGTGGTGGATTTCGCCGGTGTGTTTTATTAACCCGCAATGAATGGCGGTATGGTGATAACAAGATGCTCGATGCGATCACTCAAACACTTGCATTGGCCAACTTTCCTCTTGACGGGCTCACGATTCGCAGCGTGCCACCGGAACATGCCTTGATAGCCGAGATGGCATCAACGGAATTATCCGAGAATAGTGCACCGGTCATTTTCCTCTGCAGGAACGAGTTCTTTGCCGAAGCCGCAATCCAAGTCGCGGAAAAGGCTGGGCGGCGGCTTGGTGTCGATTTTGACGTGGTGAGCGGAGGCCATAAGCCTCCAGATAGTTCTTCTCGATATCCATGCGTCCGGTCGGTCCTATCCCTGCCAGAACAGGTCGAGCGATTGACCGAGCTTCTATGCGAGGCGGCCGAAACACCCAAGGCACCGCCCCGGACCATTACCGCCCCTGTCATGTTTCAGGAGCCAGATCGGATGATCGGAAATACGCGGGGGGAGTAATTGACGATAGAGATATTTCTTTGAGTTATGGAGGTCGAGAATCATGAAAGCTGAGGGGTTTTTTTCTGTGGTGATCCTGGCAACATTGCTCGCGATCCCCGCAAGTGCCACGATCGTGGATCGAGATGATTTTGAGTCCTATGGCAACCAGAATCCAGCGCCCGATCCGTTGGTAGGTCCGACGCTCAGTTGGACCTATATTGATGGCCTCGGGGATGGCGCCTTGACGAATCAGCACCGTACGTACGTTTCAGGTACCGGCGGATCGGCCATGCAGTCTACCGGATGGATCACTCTGGAAGACGGAGGTGGAATTCGTACTTCCGCGTCCTTGGCCTCACTTAGTGGTACCACGTTCGATGCCGGAGGTGGCAATATCATTGCCAACGCGCCGTTCCAATTGTCGTTTGTGATCTCGGCTGAAACGAGTGACATATCAAGAGTGGTCGACTTCACGTACGACATCACAAGTCCGGGAGGTTTTCTGACTTTTGTCTCCGGGGGTAGTCTGGATGAACCGCCATCGACCACGTTCACTTCACTCCTGGATAGCGGTACTGTGCCTGGCGGGTCCGTGGGGAAAATTCCGAGTCGCCAATTCGCCATCAGCTTCACGGGCAGTGGCCTGGCCCTTAACGAAACAATCGACTTTTCGATCGTACGAAACTCGGGAACGGATGGTGCGTATTTCTATTTCGATGACTTCCTACTAGAAGCTCTCGATGGTGTGGAAGAAATCCCCCGTCTTACAATCAACCGGACGGCTGGCAACATCTCGCTCTACAATGCGACAATCAGCAGTGTCGCCAACATTATCGGTTATTCCATCCTGAGCGCGTCCGGTTCGTTGATGCAAACCGGTTGGGACAAGCAGGCAGCTGGAAGCCAACTTGCCAATGACAATGATGTCTGGACCGTCCTCACGGGCGCGGGAGTTTCTACCGACCTTTCCGAGTCTGTCCTCGAAACAACCGGTGATGGCAATGGGGGCGATCTAGCAGCCATTTCAGGTGGCACTCCCGGGAGATGGGATTTTGGCAACGTCTGGATCCAGAGCCCGTACGAGGACATCCAGCTGGAACTATTGCTTGACAACGGCACGATTCTGACGACCACTGCCGAGAATATCGCGATCGAATACACGGGTGATGCGATTGCCGTGGGAGATATTTCTGGCGCCGGCGGGAAACCGGATGGGACCATTGACCGGCTCGACTGGCTCACGTTCCGCGGTCATGTGGGAACGGACGTCTCCACTTTCTCGATCGCGCAAGCATATCAGGCAGGCGATTTCAATGGCGACCTGGCAATTGGCCCTGCCGATTATCTCCTTTTCGTCGAGGCCTACAACGCGGCCAATGGGGCGGGTTCGTTTGCCGCAATGGTTGCCGGTGTACCGGAACCGTCGAGCTTCCTTATGTTCCTGTCCGGCTGCTGTGTTGTCCTCTGCATCGGCACCCGCAGGCGTCTTCTATATCATCCGGCCCTCAATCATCGCGTGCAGCATGCCATGAAATCGATATTTTCAACCAGTTTATTGTGCATTGGATCATTCTTGATTCTTTCGAATGCCGTCGTCGCGGCCGATTATGTGATCATTGAATACGATGCCGATGCCGGCAATCCACCGAATGCGGCGGCAATCCAGAGCCCACTGGACCAGGGATGGAGTGAATGGGGCGCAACGCAGCAAGGGCAGATCCACGATCCGGCGTTAATCATTCAGGAAGGCATCGTCCATAACGGCGTCAACGCCTACCGAAATTTCGATAACGGGCCCACCAATTGTGGTTGGGTCTATGCCCTCTCCGATGAAGTGGTTCAGGCCATGTATGACTTCGGCTGGAAATACGAATTGACGGGAGTCCTGGTCCAAGGTTCCCACTTCTCCGCCTGGGGTGTTGACACGGACAACCCATGGGGCACCGGGGCATTGAGCCGTGTTGGCATCGCCTATGGAACTGGAGACTCCGGTGGGATGCGTGTCGAGCCGGTCGGAACGGGAGGGACCAATGTTGATCTAGGAACCGGCACGCTCAATGGCAATTTTGTTCGTGCTGTGATGATCGGGGAGGCCAAAAGTTTGGATTACACATTTGAAATCTTCGAGCACCCTAGCGGTACTCAGATTGGCACGGCACAAAACATGTCTGGATTCGCCACTTCTCCAAATTCGCTCAACATCAACGTCTTGGGCCTGCAGTCCGGATCGAGTCCAAGTGCGGGGCTCGAGGCGCTGGCCCACCTGATCCGCCTGTCCATTCCCGAACCGGCGACTCTTACGCTTCAAGTCAACACAACGAACGGCAGCATGTCGCTGGTGAACCATTCCTCGGAGACTGTTTCGCTCAATGGTTATTTCGTAACGAGTGAAGGAGGCGCCTTGAATCCATCGGGTTGGAATAGCCTTGAAGAACAGAATCTGGACGGCAATGGCATCCCAGACGACGGGATCGGCTGGGAAGAGTTCGATGCTTCCGGCAACACGTTCCTCGGTGAAGGTTTCCTCACTGGGGGTTCCACACTCTCTGCCGGTGCGTCGCTGGCACTCGGCACGGCCTTCAATCCGTCGATTTTCGGCTTGGAACAGGATGGCGATTTGACATTCACGCTAACCGACCAGGACGGCCGCCAGATTCAAAGCCAGATGTTCGCAACCGTCGAATACGTGACGGGCGGTGCCGTGGCCGATGCGGACTTTGACAACGACGGCGATGTGGATGGCGCCGATTTCCTCGCCTGGCAGGCCGGTTTTGGAACCGCCGGCGGGCCGTCCCAAGGCGATGCCAACGGGGATGGGCAAGTCAATTCGTCCGACCTGGCGGTTTGGAAACTCCAATTCGGAACGGGCGGAGCCTCCGGTAGTGGCCTGGCCAGTGCGGCCATTCCCGAACCGGCTGCCGGTTTCCTCTGCCTGCTCGCTCTCGCGCTGGCCGGGACCTGGTCCATCGCCCGATCATGCAAGAGACAAACCCTCACAGCAATCGTCATCGCTGGATTCCTTGCACTCAACGCCAGCGCGGCGATCACCGTGGACCGGGATTACCGGCTTGGTGATGATCCTTATGAAGGAGCTGTTGTCGATGATTTCGTCGGTTGGGCCACAGGCGGTGACACCTACGATAGTGCTGGGACCTTGGCTGCCGGTGATGCGCAGGATCTGACGGTTCACGGATTTCCGACCTATATCGATGTTACAGGCCGGCCGATGCTTTCCGGATCGGATACACTTGGTATCCATTTTACAGGAACGGATGCCCTTTATGGCCTGCGGTGGAATATTCCCAATGAGGTTTGGGATAGCGCGGCGATCAACACAAATGCACCGCCTTACTTCCCGCACAACTACGATCAGATCTACAATACCGGGTTCCAACTCTGGGTTCGGCCCAGTTCGAACAGGCAAGACGTGCGGCAGGACATCGTCACCGACACGAGCCAGCATGGCGTCTTTATCACGGAAAACAACACTTGGGGATTTTTGTTCGACGGTATTCGAATGGACACCGGTGTCGCCGTCGCGTTTGATGCGTGGACCCACGTCATGAACCGATCGCTGTCTGGAGCCTTCGGTGGTGCTCTGTACATCAACGGCATCGCCGTCGCGGCCCGCTCGATAGTCTACGATAACGAAGAGACGGATCTCTGTGTCGGCTCGGATCAAGTGCGTGGCGATCATTTCTTCGAAGGTGATCTCGACAACCTGACTTTCTTTACCTGGGGCGATAATACGGGTGTTGCCGATGGTCCGCAGGGCCAGGTTGGCCAGGACTGGGGTACCATCGGGCCCACCGACAACGCGTGGATTGCGGGAACGCTGGCGACCATGGGCGTGACGGATGCGGCCGATGTCGACCTCGATGGGGATGTCGACAGCGGGGACGTGACCAGGTTCCTGCTCTATTGGCGAACGACCAGCGAGGTCTTCGATTTCGACGGCGGTGGCACGTACCCGGTCGGTGACTGGAATAGCCGCCAGGCCGCCGATTTGGACTTCAACGGTGTCGTCAATCTGGCCGACGCGCATATGTTGCACGAGGGCCTGACCGCGGCGGGTCTGGGTGGATTGGATTACGGCCTGCTCCACGGTGGGAGCGTTCCCGAACCTGGCTCCGTTCTGCTGATTCTGCTCGGACTTATCTCGCTTGTCGGAATGCTCCAGCGTAGGAAACGATAGATCACGGATCGGGTCATGCGTGGAAGCATCCCGGACAGTCGGAACGTCCGGGATGCTGAAAACCACAAGGAGATCAAATCATGTTTCACGAGGAGATTGATTCGATGTCTTGGGAGACATCGTCCAGTCGCCGATTTCGATCGGGTCCGGGCTGGCCGGCGTTTACACTGGTCGAGTTACTGGTCGTCATCGCGATCATCGGTATTCTGATCGCGTTATTGCTGCCAGCGGTCCAAGCGGCGCGGGAGGCGGCGCGGCGGTCGCAATGCGCAGGCAACATCAAGCAGATTGGCCTCGCTTTGCAGAATTATGCCAGTGCCCATAAGACATTCCCCCCAGGAGAAATCATCACATCGTATAACGATCCGAATATTGGTGAGGTTGATACCATTGGTTGGGGTTGGGGGACTTTCATTTTACCCTATCTGGAAGAAGAGGCCGCCCATCGGGAAATGGATTTTAATCATTGGGTTGGGGATCCGGCCGCATCGCGCGGTGGCGCGGTACTGATCAACACCTATCTTTGCCCCTCGGCTCCAGCCGATAGTGGGCACTGGGTCGAATGTTGCAGCAATCTTAGTCACGGTGCGTCGGATGTTGAAGATTTCCGTGAGTCGCATTATGCTGGCGTCGCGGATAGCGTGAATGCCTTCTTTCAACATACGCAGGCCGTCTCGGACGGCGATGGCATGCTATTCAATTACTACTCGGTCGGTTTCAAGAAAGTTCTTGACGGCACCAGTAAGACATTGCTGGTGGGAGAAGTGACAAACGGCCTCGGCGCCCATCCGTCGCAAGGGAGCGCGTGGATCGGGCATATGTGGATCACTTGGAATGTGCAAGACACCGCCAATGGGATCAATGGTTTGGGAAGTATTCCAGGTGGGCGGGATATCAATCTCGATCCATTCGATGGCGATGGAAGTTCTGGGAACCGGCACGTCGAATATTTTGACGAAGCCGGTTTTTCCAGCTTCCACCCCGGTGGAGCCCATTTTGTTTATGCGGACGGACATATCGAGTTTCTCCAGGAAGAAATCGATGCCTTGGCGCTGCAAGAGCTCACCACCCGCGCGAGCCAGGAGCAAGAGACCACCGGGAACTCAGGGACTGGCCGGCCATAGGAATCTTTGCGACAGGCTACTCAGCGATTGCATGAAACGGCAATCAACGTTAGGTTACTCAGGGATTGCGTAAAACGGCAATTCACCGGATCCCTTGGATCGAGGAAACGATGCGGCACATCGCATGGCAGACAATATGTCTTTTGGTGAACATCGTGTCCTTGGGTTGCGGCGGTTCGGCCGTTGACAAGGTCGAAGTTCAAGGCAGCGTCCTCTATGAAGGCAAGCGGGTGTTGAATGGGGACATTCGGTATCAACCCATCGAGGGAACATCCGGAAGAGCCACACAAGCTCCAATCATTGATGGTGAATATTCCATCCTCCAAAAAGGGGGGGTTCCCGTCGGGAAACATCAAGTGAAGATCCGGGCATTCATCCTCGAGGGACTCGGCCCGATCGGTGGAGGATCCAACGCGGGCGACATGATGGGCGGTAGCGGCCGCCAGAAAAAAGGGATTCCGAATCGAATTTACGTATCCGAAGGACGGGAGAATTATCTTCCAAATCAATATAATGATCGAACAGAACTGGTACGCATCGTGTCACCCGACAGCAATCCGCAACGGATTGACTTTGAACTCAAAGCGGGTGATTGAGACATCTTAATCCCCAAGGGAAATCCAATGAATTTGAGCAGCTTCCGACTGATCGCCGCACCCCATACACCTATGCATGACGATGGGAGCCTCCACGGATCCATCGTCAAGCATCAAGCGCGGCATCTGATCGCATCGGGAGTCGGCGGCGCATTCATTGCCGGCACGACAGGCGAGGGGCAGTCGCTGACAGTCGCCGAACGCCAGCTGCTGACCGAGCTCTGGGTCAACGTGGAAGGTCGTTCCAAACTGGAGATTTTTGTTCATGTCGGCCACAACTGTCAGCGGGATGCATGCCATTTGGCAGCCCATGCCGTATCGGTCGGCGCCGATGCGATTGCGATGCATGCTCCCTCCTGTTTCAAACCGCAATCCGTGGAGGACCTGGTCGATTTTTGCGTGCCGATTGCCGCCGCCGCACCGAAAGCTCCTTTTTATCTGTACGATATCCCGTCAATGACTGGAGTCGCGCTCCCAACATCCCAATTCCTCGCCAAAGGAAGAGGGCGCATCCCGAATTTGGCGGGCGTCAAGTATTCAAGACTGGATATTATCGAACTTCAGGAATGTATCCAGTTTGCGGATGGATTCTATGATATTTTATGGGGCTGCGATGAAGCATTACTGGCGGGTATCGCTCTGGGCACCCGAGGAGCTGTTGGAAGCACCTACAACTTTGCCGCCCCGCTTTACCTCCGGATCATCGAAGCCGTCGAAGCCGACGATTGGGGAACGGCCCGTTCGTTGCAAGCTCTCTCCGTGCAGATGGTCCGATTCATGCAACGATACTGTGCACCCGCGGCGATCAAATCGGTCATGAAAATGATTGGTATCGACTGCGGCCCTGTACGACCACCCCTGAAGGAATTGACGAATGCTCAAAAAGTGGAGCTCCAATCAGACCTAACACGCATCGGTTTTTTCAAACATATCGAAATAGCCGATGACAAAGTGGCCTAGCCCGCTAATATTCCGAGGTATGAAACAGTTCGCTGCCAATCTTGCGTTTCTCGATGAATCGGCTACCCTCGCTTCGCTTGCGGGTCAAGGAGTAGGGGGTGACGGATTATGGAACAAGCTCTTCGCGATTTATCTCTGTTTTACCTGCACCATCGGCTCAATCCAAGCGAGTGAAACATGGAATCGATTGGAATGGAATACATTGCCACCGTTTCCGGACGAGCTTGGTGTTGCCGGACCTTTTGCTGGGGTACACAACAACTCGCTGATTCTTGCCGGCGGCGCGAATTTCCCCCGTCCGGTTTGGGATCATGATAAGGTCTGGCACAACCGGATCCATGTATTGATTAAAAAGGGCAACGATTATACATGGCGCGACGGGGGGCTGCTTCCCCGGCCTACCGCGTATGGTGCGGCAGTCTCCACTTCGGACGGCATCGTCTGCATGGGAGGCAATGACAAAAACAACACTTTGGACGATGTCTATTTACTTCGCTGGGATCCCAAAGCCGGTCAAGTGACATTGACAGGCTACCCTCGACTACCCAAACCGTGCGCTTACGGGCAGGCAACCGTGGTAGGGAATATCATTTATCTCGCTGGAGGCCAGAGTGATCAGGGCCTGGAAACGGCGATGCGGAATTTTTGGGCACTCGATCTAGCGAAACAAAAGGATGCCGATGCATTCGTCTGGCGGGAATTGCCACCCTGGCCCGGCTCTGCCCGGGCATTCAATATCACGGCCCATCAACAGAACGGCGACCATGACTGTGTTTACGTAATAAGTGGTCGCAGGAAGACAGGCGATGAAGTCACCTTCTTGAAAGACGTATGGGAATTTTCTCCTCCAACACACCAGTGGCGCCGATGCGCCGACGCGCCACGGTGTCGTATGGCCGGTCTTGGAATCGATATCGGGCACCACCATCTGTTGATTCTTGGAGGAGCGGATGGTTCCCTGTTTCACGAAGCCGATGCATTAAAGGACAGGCATCCCGGTTTCCCCAAAGAGGCATTGGCCTACCATCCGATCACCGATACCTGGACCTCCGCCGGGCCAATCCCCCAAAATCACGTCACAACAATTCCAGTTTGGTGGGATGGAAAAATCATCATTCCCAGCGGCGAACTGCGGCCGCGGGTCCGGTCCGCCACCATTTGGTGTCTTGAGCTGGTGGAATAGCATTGGAAATGTTTGAGTTCTGATTCACCTGATGTCATAATAAACGAAATGTGGTTTTTTTAGCGCTGGATACACGTCTGATGATGGCCGGTCATGCAGGCACGCCATGTCTCGATCCCACCAGATTCAAGCTCAAGGAAAGCCGCATCTTTTTCGTGTCGGCCTGGTCCTCCAGACAGGACAGGCCCACATGCGGGGGGTGATGCGTGGGGTCTTTTGGTTCTTGCGGGAAAATCAGCATTGGCTGATTGTCGGCGAAGGCCATTGCCCGCTGCTTGGCTGGGATCAACTTTCTGACTGGGAAGGGGATGGATTGATCGCTATGGTCAACAGCAAGGATCAGTTGAAGATGCTATTGAATGCAAATGTTCCGGTTTTGAATACAGGTTCCCGGTTCATGCATCAGGACCTGCCGAGTGTCGTGACCGACAACATGGCGATTGGCCGGATGGCTGCCGAGCATCTACTAGCCTGCGGTCTTGAACGTTTTCTCTTCGCCGGCGAAATGCGATGGAAAAACGAACGGTTGCGGAGGGATGGATTTGCCGAAGCGGTCCAAGCCGCTGGACATTCCGTTGAGACGCTATCCGTTCCGATGCATGAATATACGACGACCGACGCCTCGGTTCGTTATTATCCAGACATGGCCCGTTTAGCTACCGGCCTTCAGGCAATGCCCAAGCCAATAGGGGTATTTGCACCTAATTCTGTCATCGCGCATGCGGTTGTCGATGCAGCCCAGGATGCGGATTACCTGGTACCCGACCAGATAGCAGTCTTAGGAGTCAATGACGATCCGATTATCTGTGAATCAACGAGCCCGCCATTATCAGCCGTTGCGCAGCCATCCGAGAAGATCGGTCTGGAGGCGGCCAGGCGACTCGACCAGTTGATGCGCGGCAACAAAATCAAGGAACAGCACTTGCTTTTACCACCGCTAGGAGTTGTTGCCCGCCGATCAACGGACATGATGGCAGTCGACGATCCAGTTGTCGCGGCTAGTCTCCGCTTCATTCGTGATCACGCCCAGCGGCCAATCGATGTCATCGATGTGGCGGAAAAGGTGGGTTTGTCGCGGCGTTCCTTGGAAACCAAGTTCGCTCGCATGATTGGTAGAACTCCGGCAAAAGAAATACGCCGCGTACGGATTGAACGGGCCAAGAAACTCCTAGCCGAAACAACCGATCCGATCACTCATATCGTGTTTGCGACCGGATTCAACAGCCGCCAAGTATTTAGCAGCATTTTCCATCGCGAGACGGGGTTGACACCGACCGCGTTCCGGCGCCAATTCCAAATGGACGTTTTGGAATCTTAGAATGCACATCTTTCATGGGCCTTGTCAAAGGGGGCTTGGTGGAACATGATCATACGATGTTCAAGTCCCATGAATGTTTTTACAAAACACAAATCATTGAGAAAGAGGCCCTTATGGCGCGTGATACGGCATCTGGCCTGTTTGAGTACCAAGTCGAGCAGAAGAGATTCGAAATTGCCGGAATTCAAATCGGCGGTTTACCGGGTGTGCAGCCGACCGTGATGATCGGCAGTATTTTCTACCATGGTCATAAGATTTGCATGGACGAGGATCGAGGGACGTTTGATCGGGCAGCCGCCGAAGCCGCGATCCGCGGGCAGGAGGATTATTCCACGCGGACCGGCTGTCCGGGCATGCTCGACGTCGTGGGCGCGACACCCGAGGCTATCGTCCAACATCTTGAGTTTGTCGCGGGCATCACCGATCTGCCTTTGTTGATCGATGGCACAACCACGGATGTCCGCCTGGCAGGATTGGAACACGCGACGAGGATCGGAATCGTGGATCGGATTGTCTACAATTCGATCCAGCCTGAAATCTCTGACGAGGAATTAGCCGCCCTCAAGAAGGCTGGGGTCAAGAGCGCGATCCTGTTAACGTATTACCTGCGGGATTTCTCCGCGGCCGGGCGTTTGATGGCAGTCCGAGAACTCGTCCCGAAGGCGGAGGCTGCCGGGATCGAACATCTTTTGGTCGATACATGTATCCTCGACCTGGCGACCCTCGGCCAGGCATGCGGTGCCATCCATGATGTCAAGAACGAGTTCGGATTACCGGCCGGTGGCGGCGTTCACAATGCGGTGGCCGTATGGCGGGGCTTGAAAACGAAAATGGGTCCGGAAGCCGAGAAACCATGCATCGCATCGGTGAATGCGGCGGCCGTCGCCGTGGGGGCGGATTTCTTGCTCTACGGACCCGTGGAAGATGCCAAGTATGTCTTTCCCGCGGTTGCCATGGTCAATACCGCGCTCAGCCAGCTCGCTCTGGAACGCGGCTTCAAGCCGGCCGATGGGCACCCGCGGTTCCGAATTGGGTAACAGCATGGCCCTCGATTTGTATATCAACGGCAAAGGACCCTACCGGGCTCGGCACGGTTCGACGCTGTTTGATTGTGCGACTCAGATGGGAATTCACATACCGACCTCCTGCAACAAAGTCGGATCGTGCCGTGAGTGCCTCGTTGAAATCGTTGAAGGATCCGAATATCTGTCACCGCCGTCGGCTCCGGAATCCCATCTCCAAGATGGGTTCCGGCTCGCATGTCGTGCCCATCTGTTGGGCGAATCCGGGGTTGTCCGATGCCATACGATGCGGCGCAGTGCGGTCGTAATCACCGAAACGAGCGACCACCTTGAAAAGCAACTCGCCGGCCAGCCACTGGATCCGGCGGTCACCCGTGCGTTCGGGACCATCTTGATCGACGGCCAACCTATCACCCAATCGGCCGGTCCACTCCTCGGCGTGGCGATGGATTTAGGGACGACGACCGTCGTCCTCCGCCTCGTCGATTTGGAGTCGGGAGATATCCTCAAGACGCAGTCTTTTGAAAATCCGCAGCGATTTGGCGGGAGCAACGTGATCGCCCGGGTCCAATACGATTCAGATCACCCGGATCACTTGTTGCAACGGACGCTGATCGGGTATTTGACTCATGCCTTGAAGGAATTTGATTGTGATTTGCAGTCTATTTACGAATTGGTCGTGGTCGGCAATTCAACGATGCGGGATATTTTCTTTGGTTTGGATGTCCAATCGATTGGCCAGAAGCCCTTCTGGTCATCGACGCAGCATGCGATGGCGCGGGGGGAACGGGATACGACGAGTCTAACAGCGACCGCGAAGCGGCTCCGGCTCCCAATCCATCCCGAGGCTCGAATTTTTGGGATGCCGATTATTCACGGACATGTTGGCGCGGATGCGGCGGCCTGTCTTTTGGCCGTCCGATTCGCCGCCTCGGAACGGCCGATTGCATTGATGGACATCGGGACCAATACGGAACTTTTGGTCGGTTTTCGAGATCGGATCCTTGCGGCCTCCTGCCCGGCCGGCCCGGCTTTTGAAGGAGGGAGAATTGCCTGTGGCATGCCGGGTCTGGAGGGCGCGATTGAAAGCGTGCAAATTCTTGTTGATGGAACCGTGGCGTACCGCGTGATTGGGAATGGGCCGCCGCAGGGGATCTGCGGATCCGGCCTCGTCGATTTACTGAACGAACTGATGCGAACGGGCCGCATCAATGCGTTCGGCCGGTTGACCGATGGTTCACGGCGGTTCATCGTCGACGCCGACCATCATATCTATCTCAGCGAAGAAGATATCAGCGAACTCGCGCAAGCCAAAGCCGCCAATGCCGCCGGCCTGCGAATTGTCCTGCAACAGTTTGGGATCGATTTCCATGCCCTGGACCGCTTCTACTTGGCGGGCGGATTTGCTCACCATTTGAATGTTCCGGCCGCACGCCGCGTGGGGATGATTCCGGATCTACCGGATGACATCATCGTCCAGGTCGGCAACGCGGCCATCGAAGGTGCAACGATTGCCTTGCGATCGAAGACCCGGAGAAACGAGCTCGAATCACTCGTGAAAACAATCGAACACATTGAACTGGAAACGGCCCCCAATTTCTTCGATTATTTCGTGGAAGGTTGTCTGTTTAACCCATGAAAGTCATCGCCTCACATAACGGTCTCGAAGCAACCCGTCTGGCCTATGCGATGCTCGCCTCCGGCGCCGCCCCGCTCGATGCACTCGTGGCTGGTATTTCACGGATCGAAGACGATCCGGAAGAGGATACAGTCGGCTACGGTGGATTACCGAACGAAGAGGGTATTGTTGAGTTGGATGCCGCGATTATGGATGGTCCAACACATCAAGCCGGAGCCGTTGCGGCCCTTCAAAATATTCGCCATCCCACGCAAGTCGCTCGGCTTGTCATGGAACGGACATCACGAGTCCTCCTCGTCGGGGCTGGCGCGTTGGCATTTGCCAAGGCCAACGGATTCCGGGAAGAAGACCTGTTGACCGATGCCGCGCGGGCCAAGTGGCTGCGCTGGAAACGAACTCGCAGTCCAATCGATGATTGGCTGCCACTCGATGCTTGCCGTGCAGGGCAGGCATGCCCGGATCGGACGCGTATGGAGCCGTCCCCAAGTCCGATCGCCAGTGGTTGGGATGGAAGGGATTTCGAACGGCCAACCGGGACCGTCCATGTCGCCATCCGGGTGGATAACGGGGACATGTATTGCGCGACCAGTACCAGTGGCCACGCTTTCAAGCTACCCGGCCGGGTCGGCGATTCTCCCATCGTCGGGGCCGGCCTCTATGTGGATAATGGCGTCGGCACATGCGGCAGTATTGGCTGGGGCGAGGCGAATATGCAAAATCTCAGCAGCTACGCGGCCGTTGAGGCGATGCGCGGCGGCGCGGCACCGCATGATGCCGGCCTGGCCGTCTTGCAACGGCTGGTGGCACGTACTTCATCCACCAAACTCGACCAGGATGGACGACCGTCATTCAATATCCGGCTTTTCCTGATGACCAAGGATGGCGCCCACGGCGGTGTCTGCCTCTTTGGACCGGAACAGATCGCCGTCACCGATGCCGATGGCACACGATTGGAACCGTGCATCCCGCTTATCGCCGATCACGTTCAACACGACCGGCGATCTCTTCCATGAACTTATGGATATGGCCAAGTTCCTCGCGGAGTTGGTCCATCTGCTTATTCAGTTCATGTAATTGCTGTTGCAAATGTTCCACTCGCTCGGCATGTTCGGGAGGAGCCGGCTCGGAATCCCGAGGAAGAGGTCTCATATCTCGCATCTCCCTTGGCCGATCACGACGTTCGCGCATGATTTCCTCGGCCTGGTGCATGATCGCCTCGGCTTGATCATGGAGTCCGGCCGCGTGCAGATTCTCGGCAGCGATACGGATATGTTCAACACGCCGAGATAGTTCGTCGCCAGGGATTCGTCTCTCCGGGCGCGTGCGGTCGGATTCTTCCCGCTTAAGACCATGAATCCGCTCCTCCATCGCTTGCACTTGGCGTTCTAACCGCTCGGCACGATCCATCTTGCCTTCAGCACGTAGCCGTTCGATCTCTTGACGCATGCGTTCGAGTCCTCCCCTCTGGTCTGCAAGAAGGTGTTCCCGTTGAGTTTGTTTCATCTCGGCTAACCGTGCTTGAATTCGTGCGCGTTGTTCGGACAATTCGCGGGACCTCTCCGGCGCGCTGTCGCCCAGTTCTCCTAGTTCGCGCTCGATCTGTTCCAATGCATTCCTAAGTTGTTTTGCCTCACTTTGCATCATGCGTTCACGCAATCCATGTTTTTCGCGTTCCAACCGGTCGCGTTTTTCCTGGATCGCCTTAAATCGTTCTTGGGCTCGATGTTCCTCGCGTTCCATTTCTTCTCGGAGTCGATGGACTTCACGCTCGATATCTTGGCGATGTTCTTCCGGAACTGCCTCGTCCTGCATTTTTCCTTTGAGATCTTCAATTGCCCTGGCAAGTCTCTCTTGTTTCTGGCGGAACTCCGATTCAACGTCACGTTTCTCTTCCTCGACTGCTTCCGATTCCATGCGAAGACGGCGTTCTTGGACTTCGATCTTTTCGGCTTCCTCTTCCCTGAAGGCCGCGGGGACAATGGGATTGTCCGAGGGCACTTCCACGCCCGTGCTGAGACGCGGGAGGGATGGTTCGTCATCCGCCGTTGCGGGTGGGGCATCCGCGGTGACGAAAGCTGCGAGTGCCGCGGCAAGAAGCGATTGCCGCCAGGAAGTGTTTAGCAGGGTCATTGTCGTTTCTCCTTCAATGAGAGTGGACCCGGGCCGCGCCCATGCGCAGCCCATTAGAATTCCGAAAACGAGGACGCAGGGAAGGCAAGCCTGGAGTGCCATGCCGAGCCAACCGGTGGATGCCTGATGTTGGCTGTGGATTTGTTCGAGCCGGATCAGGTGGGCGATCCGTTTTCCAAGGGATGAGCGGAAACGATGATTGGCGAGTGTCAACCAGGCGAGTCGTTGGCGGAGTGTCAGCCGTTTCCCGAAGACAACCAATGCGGCAGCCAAAGCGGTTGGACCGCCCGGCATCTGAGCGCTGGCTTGGTCGGCAGCTGTTTCACTCTCGGCACGTAGTTGGCATCGGATCCACCAGATTGCCGGATGCCACCAGAGAATCGCAATCAAGAAATCGGCGGCCAGGAACCAGATGGGATCGCGGGCGGCCAGGTGGGTTAACTCGTGGATAAGCACCGCGTCCCGTGCCGTCGGTTCCAGGTCCGTTTGAAATCGAGCCGGCACGCAAATCGTCGGCCAAAAGATGCCAAACGCAACCGGCACCCGCAAATTCGCGACTTCGCCAACCGTAATCTGTTTTCGAAAGCCACCTACCACCAGTTCGTTGGCGCGGATTTGGATATTGGCTGGGGCGGGATTCAAACGCCGCCAGCGGAACCAAATCAACGCCGCTCGGTTGATGACTATCCAGGCAATACAAACCAAGCTGACACCCAACCAAACGCACGCCAAGACCGGTATGGAATCTCGAAGTCGAGCTTTCCATAATTGCTCCTCTTTCAAGTAGGTAGTCTTTCGAGAAGGCAGATTGGTTGACCGCACACGGGCCAGCAGCCCATCTGACAGAAGCCCGGCTTTTTCAGTAACAGCTCTTAGAAGCCCGGCTTTTTCAGAAAAGCCGGGCTTCTTGAGGTTTTCAGAAAAGCCGGGCTTCTTGATGAGTTGCTGATCAGGATCGCCGGCATCTTCAATCATACGGATGTCATTCTTTATGCCATTGATGCCATTTATGTCATTGGGGTCATTTAGGTCCCTCAGGTCCTTGAGAAACTCCTTTGACCGAGGCGTTGTCGCGCAGGCGCGCAAGGCCGGTCCGGTTCCCTGGATCTGTCTGGATCCGCTCCACCAACCAGTCGACACGCGTCGAATGCCGGTGCATTCGGCCAAACAGCCGGCGATCAGAGCGAGTACTGCAATCCGCCAGACGAGACGCCGCCAAACAGGCGTCCGAACGAATCGCACGATGACGGATGCGGCCAGTGCGAGCAGAGCCCCTGTGATTGCCAACACACAGACCGTCTCGACAAAAAATATCTCAGCGATCCCCTGATCCACTCGCATGATGGTTCTCTCTCCGCTTGCAATACCTGTGTCACGAACGCATCCGGTGGCGTTGAATCAACCGTTCCAAATCATCCAACTCGTCGGGATCGACCTCCCGGGTTTCAAGCAAGTGATTGACCGCGCCTGTCAGGCTGCCGTGAAATAATCGATCGACCAGCCGGTCTGCGATCCCATGGGTAACTTCGTCTCGTTTCACGGCGGCACGGTAGATGTACCGCCGTCCCGATTCGTGATGGGTGACCAGGCCTCGGGCCTCCATCTTGCGGAGCATCGTGGCGACCGTCGTATACGCAAGATCTTCCCCAGTTGCCCTCTGAACTGCGGCGACACTCGAAGGACCATCGTCCCAGAGGACCTGGAGTATTCGCAGCTGCAAATCGCCCAAACGGTGGATACAATTGCCTTGCATAGTCTTCCTCAGCTATTCGATGCAACTACTAACGAAGTAATACTACCAAGGTAGTAATTGCTTGTCAAGGGGGGAATGATTTGTTTGGATCCAGCCTACTTGTCGCGTGGCATGAGGTGTGGGATATTGCGAGATTGGTCGTATAAACATTGTTTCGACGAGGGTCTATTCGCTGACCATGGAGATTTGGCCTGCCATCGATCTATGCGGAGGGAAGTGCGTTCGGCTTGCGCAGGGCGATTTCGACCGAGAAACCGTTTACGGGACCGATCCAGTCGCGATTGCCGGACAGTTCGAATCGGAAGGAGCTCGGTTTTTGCACCTGGTCGACCTTGATGCGGCCCGTTCGGGACGTGGTGCCAATCGGGATTCCGTGGCGGGGGTCGTGAAGGCGGTTGGCATGCACTGCGAACTTGGCGGCGGAGTCCGCGACGATCGGGATATTACGGAATTATTATCCTTGGGTTTGCACCGGCTTGTTGTTGGAACGGCGGCGCTCGTACGCCCTGATTGGTTTCGGGCAGCCTGTCACCGCTGGCCGGGGCAGCTTGTCCTTGGATTGGACGCCCGCGAGGGCCGGGTTGCAACCGACGGGTGGCTCGCAACAAGCGAAATACCCGCAGTCACAATGGCCCGGCAATTTTCCGATGCACCCTTGGCGGCGATTGTTTATACGGATATCGCGACCGATGGCATGCTGACCGGGCCGAATATCCCGGCAATCGTCGAGATGTGCCTGGCGGTCCCCGTGCCAGTGATTGCATCGGGAGGCGTCCGAACAGTCGATGATGTCCGGCAACTGGCCACAATTGGGGTAGCTGGATGCATTATTGGCCGGGCCTTGTATGAAGGGACCATCACCCTTCGGGATGCAATCGCCGTTGGTAGAAATCCTTGATACCTGCGTCGCTCGTGGACCAGGATTGTCATCTCCTTCAACCCATTCAGGATCAAATAACATGTCCAGGAAAGTCGAAGATATTCGCAACATCGCCATTTGTGGGCACGGCTCCTCAGGGAAAACGACTTTGGTGGACAGGATCCTGGTGAAGACAGGCATGATCAATGCCAATCCAAGCGTCGACGATGGGACAAGTATTTGCGACTTCGACGAGGAGGAGAAAAATCATAAATACTCGATCGAAGCATCGATCACGCACTTTGATTATGCCGGCAAACGTTTCAACATGATCGATACACCGGGTTACCCGGATCTGATTGGCCAAACCATCGGTGCCCTGAGAGCCGTTGAGATGGCCCTCATTGCCATCGATGCCCATGCGGGAATCAAAGTGAACACGCGGCGGGTTTGGGAGGAGGCTGAAAAGGCGGGTATTGGGCGAATGATCGTGATCACGAAACTCAATATGGACAATATCGATTTTCCCGCGCTCGTCGATTCGATCCGGGAAGTCTTCGGGAACCAGTGCACCCTGTTGAATGTACCCTTGGGACAAGGCCATGATTTCCGAGGTGTTGCCAGCACTTTGAAGGTGCCTGCCGACACGGCCGGCGCGCTGATTGATCCGAACGAGCTTCACGAACCACTCATCGAATCGATCATCGAGGTCGATGATGCCGTGATGGAACAGTATTTCGAGGGTGTGATGCCATCGGATCAGGATCTCTCCCGGCTCATGGTCGATGCGATCGCCGCGGGCACTCTGGTACCGATTGTCTGCGTCTCCGGAAAGCATGACATTGGTGTCGATGCGTTCCTCGATGTTTTGAATGTCGCAGCACCGCCGCCAACGGCAATCCAACGCAAGGCCATGCAAAATGGTGACGAGATCACGCTCCAGTCCGATCCGTCGGCCCCTCTGGTTGCGCAGGTTTTCAAAACACGCATTGATCCTTTCGTTCAACGTCTGAGCTATATTCGTGTCTTCTCGGGCACGCTCAAAAAGGACATGGTGGTTCCATCTCCAGGTTCTCGGAAGGGAATCAAAATCGGCCCGTTGCTCGAAGTTCAGGCCAATGAGACGAAAAGTATCGAGACCGCGATTCCCGGTGATCTCGTCGCGATTGCCAAATCCGAAGAGTTACACACGGGAACAACACTGGGTGAGGCTGAGCTGCCCCCGATCAAGTTCCCCACACCCATGGTCGGCCTCGCCGTCCGCCCAAAGAGTCGTGGAGACGAGACGAAACTCTCCAGTTCACTTCAGAAAATCGTGGAAGAAGATAGCACCATTCAACTGGAACTCGACCAAGAAACGAAAGAGATGGTCCTCACTGGGATGAGCGAATTGCATTTGATGCTCATCCAGGAGCGGCTCAAACGCCGTGACAAGGTCGAGGTCGAAACCCACGAGCCGAAAATCCCCTATCGCGAGACGATCCAAGCGAATGCCGAGGGAAGCTACCGTCATAAAAAGCAGTCGGGGGGTGCCGGGCAATTCGCCGAAGTCCATATTCGAATGTACCCGCTCCCTGAAGGCACCGATGTTGAAACCTATGCCGTTAAAGACCGGTTCCCTCAATTGAAGAATGTCCATTATCACGAGGATAGTAACTTTCTCTGGCTCGATTCGGTGGTTGGTGGATCCATTCCCGGAAATTTCATGCCAGCAATCGAGAAAGGTTTTTTAGAACGGATCCACCAGGGTGTGATTGCCGGCTGTCGAGTGCAGAATATCTGCGTCGAAGTCTTTTATGGCAAAGACCACCCGGTCGACAGTAACGAAACAGCCTTTCGGACGGCGGCCAATCGGGCTTTCTCGGAAGTATTCAGGAAAGCACGGCCCGTTTTGCTTGAACCCATGGTTCGGATGCATATCACGGTGCCTGCCGACAATGTGGGTGACGTTTCAAGTGATATGTCGGGGCGGCGTGGCCAAATGGTCGGTATGGAATCGGCTGGCGGAGGTATGACGACTGTCGAAACAAGGGTCCCTTTAGCGGAAGTTTCCACCTATGCCCGAACGCTTTTGAGTATGACCGGAGGGCAGGGGAGCTATTCGATGGATTTCGCCGGTTACGAATTCGTTCCACCGAATATCCAGCAAGAGATCATCGCGAAGGCGAAAATGAAGAAGGACGAAGACTGAAACAGCCATGAATTAGCCCAATTCCAGGTCTTTCCAAGCAGCCGGTGTGGGTGCCGTGATTGCCACCGATTCACGGGTAATCGGATGGGTAAAAGCGAGCGATTGTGCATGCAGGGCAATGGCCCGAAGCCGTTCATCGGCATGTTGGGGGCCGAAGGGGCACACGGCTTTGTATTGGACATCGCCGAGAACCGGATGGCCCCGCGATGCGGCCTGAATGCGGATCTGGTGTGTTCGTCCTGTCTCGAGTTCGATCTCAAGCCACGTGCCCTGTTCATTGGAGAACCGGACCCAGTAATGTAGCACAGCCAATTTCCCGCCCGGAAAATCGGCCGGCACGATTCGGGCTTGAGAGACGCCGTGGACTTTGTAGATATAGTCGGTCCAGGTCCCTTCCTCGGGAGTGACCGCCCCCTCCACAAAGGCCCAATAGGTCTTTGCAACCCGGCGGTGCTCGAATTGCAGGCTGAGTCGCTTCGCGGCGAGCCGCTGGCTGGCAAAAACCAGGGCCCCGGAGGCCGGGCGGTCCAGCCGATGGATGATCGCCAGATAGACATCCCCCAAAATGCCGTCCCGCTCACGAAGGTAGGCCTTAATCCGAACTTCGAGGCTATCGATCCCAGGAGGCGCTTGGGTCAGGATTCCAGGCCACTTGTTGATCACTAGGATCGGACCATCTTCGTAGAGGATATCCAGACCGGTTGTTTCCATTGGGGAATCCGCCATGATCCGGTGCGGCTATAGCTTGCCAAAGGCATCAAGGGCTCGTTCGATATGATGCGGTTCCAACGCTGCGGAAACCTGAACTCGAAGGCGGGCCTTGCCTTGCGGGACAACTGGGAACCCAAAACCAATCACCATGACTCCCAGTTCCATGAGCCGGCCGCTTTTGGCATTGGCGTCCGCGGCATCGCCAATCATGATCGGAATGATCGCCGTCGGGGAAGGCGGACAATCGAAGCCGAGCCGGGCCAGTCCGTCACGGATCGCCTGCACGTTGGCATGCAATCGGGCGACTCGTTCCGGTTCCCGCTCGACAATCTCGATTGCCTTCTTGGCACTATGGGCAACCGTGGCTGGCAGGGCGTTTGAAAAAAGGGCAGGGCGGCTGCGCTGTTCCAAGAGCTCGATCACATGCCGCCTCGCCGCGACATAACCTCCAGCGGCCCCTCCCAGGGCCTTGCCAAGCGTGCCCGTGACCACATCGATTGCACCAAATACCCCTGAATATTCGGGGGTCCCGCGCCCATGCTCGCCGAGGACCCCAACGCCGTGCGAGTCGTCCACGATCAACATGGCATCCGATTCCTTGCTGATAGCGACCAGATCTTGCAATCGGGCAACGTCTCCTTCCATGCTGAATACCCCGTCGGTGATGATCCAACGGCATTCCTTATCGGCATGCTCGGCCAACTTGGCCCTCAAATCGTCCATATCGCTGTGCCGGAAGATAGCCCGGGCCGTCTTTTTACCAGCCAACCGGCAACCGTCGATAATACTCGCGTGGTTCAATTCATCGGAAATCAACACGTCGTTGTCGCCGGCAACGGTTGGCATCAGAGCCTCGTTCGCATTCCAGCAACTGACGTAGGTTAGAGCGGTCTCGGTCCCAGCAAAGGCTGCAATAGCCGCCTCAATCTCGCGATGGCACTGCAATGTTCCGCAAATGAACCGGACACTAGCCGTCCCGCCACCATAGCGCCGAAGGCCCTCCATGCCCGCCTCGATCACTTCCGGATGATTGGCCAGGCCAAGGTAGTTATTCGAGCAGAGTACCAGCACCCGGCCACGGCCAGCGATTTCCACTTCCGGTCCCATCGGCCCGGTGATGTGATAAAAGGCCTTCTGGCGTCCCGAGGCGTGAATCTCGGCGAGAAGTTGACTGGTACGTTGTTCAAAGATACGGTTTGGCATCGGAAGTTCCTTTTTTCTACAAGTCCGGTTGCCTTTTTCCCGGGCAGACTTATACTAACAGATTCTAAAAATTCAATATTCCGGCTGGTTCGTCCTCCGTCTGGCGTCCAGCTTCTTTTGGACGGCGAGTCAATCCTGGAAGGACGAGTATCATGGCGCGGCAATGCGAAGTATGTGGCAAAGGGGCCCAGATAGGCAACCGTGTAACCACGCGAGGCAAGAAAAAATATCTTGGCGGTGTCGGCACTAAAGTGACCGGGATTACCCGGCGGAAGTTCAAGCCGAACCTGCAGCAGGTCCATGTGATCGCTGAAAACGGAATGCATCAGAAAATTCAGGTCTGCACCCAGTGCATCCGGAACGGTTCGATCAAAAAGGTCGTCAGGAACGCTCCCTTCCAGTTGCCAAAACAGGCCGCAAAAAAACCTTAGATTACAAACCAGGTTTCCCATGCCCCTTGCACGGTCCGATGTCGAGAAGGTCGCTTTGCTCGCCCGACTCGAGCTTTCGAATCATGAAATGGACCGGTTGACGAACGAGCTTCAACAGATC
>JAFGFZ010000120.1 GCA_016930815.1 Pirellulales bacterium
AGCCAGAAATCATCCCGGACGAGGAGTAAACATTGCAATCGACTTCCATCGCAATGCCGCAACGCCTGAACCAAAATGCGGCGATCGGCTTCTGTTCGACCATGAAGCCACTGTTCAAATTGATCGATGACCAGGAGTAACTTCGATCCCTCGGTCGGGCCACATCCGCAGCGCAAGGCGGCGAGGCAATCATTCAAGTTTCCATCCGATGCCAGCTCTGGATAACGGCGGACTAGTTCTTTTAATATCCGTGCTTCGGTTCGATCCGCCGTGGCTTCGACATAAACTGCATGAATGGTGGATGGTATTCTGGGTAGTAAGCCGGCTCGAACCAACGACGATTTCCCACATCCCGATGGGCCATAAAGGAGACCGACCGCAAAGGATTCCTCAAGATCTCCAGTTTCGATCCGGACCTTCCATTGGCGGATACTTTCAGGCAGGCCATCCCGGTCGCGAGGTCCGGGAACCAACTGAAGAAAACTCTTCGAATCATTGGCATCGAAAGGGCGCAGGCCTTTGGGAACGATCCGCGGAGGTGGCGCTGGTTTCGTGAATGAATGCAAGGTCCAGGAACTGCTGGTCAGGTCTTTGGATCCATGAAAGGACCTTTCCATAGCCGAGAACTCGAGATAATGTCTCAGGTCATCCGCGAATTCCTGGGCCGTCCGGTATCGATCCAAGGCCCGTTTGGATAGCGCTTTCAGGCAGATCCGTTCCAGTTCGGGTAGCACTGAAATCCGGCGCTTGCGGAGTGGCACTGGATCGGACCAGAGAATCTGGTCGAGGAGTTCCTCGCGGGATTCCGATTGGAAAGGTGGATTTCCCGTGATCAACTCATACAGAACAACGCCTAAGCTAAAGACATCCGACCGGGCATCCACCCGATGGGCTTCCCCACGTGCTTGTTCAGGGCTCATGTAAGCGGGAGTTCCCGCGAAGCTGCGATCTTGACCGAATCGCCGGTCACTCAAGGCCAGTCCAAAGTCGCCCAAATAGGTTGTTCCATCGGCGCCGAGTAAAATGTTGGCCGGTTTGACATCCCGGTGGACAAGTCCGCGCTGATGGGCATAGTGCAATGCATCGGCAATCGTTGCAACAATGTGGATCGCTTCCTGTTCGGAGATTTCTTCTCGGTGCATGCGTAACTGGAGATCGGTCCCACGAATCCATTTGGAAACGACATAGTAGGAACCATCGGCAGTTCGACCAATATCGTACACGGGGACAATGGACGGATGATCAAGCCGGGCGACGGTTCGTGCTTCGTCCAAGAAGTCTTCTATCCGCTTGGAATCGGCGAAAGAGCAGGCATGGGATACTTTGACGGCCACTTCCCGAGCCAATTCCTCATCCCATGCCAGGTACACCGCCCCGAATGCCCCCTCGCCGAGCTTGTGCCGCACACGATACCGGCCGATTTTGGCGGGTGTTGGATGGTCGGTTGCCCCGACGTCCTCTGCTTCGGAACCGCCCGAAGTGTGTCTGGCCTGCCGTACCTCGCTGGCACCGGATTCCCGAATATTGTTCCCTTCATATTGCCCGTTCGACGGAGAACTCTGCCAATCCAGGGCGATGCGAGCAGCAGCCTGTTCGTATTGCATGTCCTCCGCTTCGTTGAGCGCGTGATGGATGTGGATACACTTCTCCAATTCATCCGAAAGTTCGGGTGCCAAATCCGGATGTGCCGCGGCCACGGACTCTTTGGAAATCTGTTTTCCGGCGTAGTGGCTTCGAATATAGTCCGAGACAATCTGCTGGATCCGATGGGCTCGGTCTTTCGATCGCATGTCGCTGGTGGAGCTGATCGCCATGGGATGGACACGTTGGAATGGATCGAGTGGTCGTTCTAGGACGTATTCCGCGATTAACCACTAAAATACAATGATGATTGCCCCATCAATTCACGTAGACGTTTTCTCGCCCGATAACACATGGCACGGATCGAATCCTTGGTTCCCCCCATGGATTCGGCGATCTGTGCGAAGGACTGATCTTGAAGATAGTAACGTTCGATGACTTCACGATAATCATCCGGCAGGGCGATCAGTGCAACTCGCAAATGACGCGCATTTTCGTATTTCTGGGTTCTCACACTGGGGCTGGTCGCATTGCCTGCGAATTGTTCTATGAAAGTTGCCCAGGAATTGCTTGGACCGGGTGCACGATCCAGGCCAGGGATATCAACCATGCGCCGTTCTCGCCGCTGCCGTTTGGCAGTGTCTTTAATCAGGTTGTTGGCAATCGTTTTCAGCCAAGCGGGAAAAGAACCCTCCTGCCGGATCTGAAATGAGCGGATCCCTCCAGCAGCCCGAAGAAGGGTATGATGCAAGATATCATCGGCATCGACGAGTCGTCCAAGATCGCGGGAAATCCGCGACGCAATGTGCTTTTGCAGGCTGCTATAGTGAAGCAAAAACAATTGCGACAGCGAAGCCCGGTCGCCGCGGACGGCTTGCCGAAGTAAATCCGATTCAATGGATCCGATGGACATGGGAGCCTCTCTGCATGTTCCCCTGGAGTCGGTGCACTCCAAAACTGCAAATTCCCGTGCATCGTATTCCCAGATGCTCCCGTTTATTTTAATATCCAGGGGATGTGTTGACTACCATTCCGTCCCTTCCCGAGAACAAGCGGGCTTCTGGAGCCCAGAGGCTGGCCGGTCTTAGGAATTGCCCAGAAGGAACAGAACGATGCCCCAACCAGTCAATCGACGCCGATTCTTACATCATGGCGTAGCCATTCCTTCCGTCACTATTGCCGGAATGTGGCTAACATCCGGATCCGTCCGTGCGATCGAACCCTTCGGACGCAATGGATTAACGAAGGTTAAGTTCAGCCTCGCAGCCTACAGCTATCGGAATCAACTCCAGGGAGATCCCGCACAATTATCGCTAACTGATTTTATCAATGATTGTGCCAAAATGGGGCTGGAGGGGACCGAACTGACATCGTATTACATCCCGAAACCTGTCATCCCAAGCTACCTCCGCCAATTGAAACAACAATGTTTTCAGCTCGGCTTGGAAATTTCCGGAACAGCGGTTGGAAACGATTTCGGATTTCCAGAAGGTGCAGCGAGGCGCCGGCAGATAGCCAGCGTGAAAAAATGGATCGAGTATTCTGAAATCCTTGGTGCCCCGGTGATCCGGATTTTTGCTGGTAGTGTGAAACAAGGATCATCTCCCGATCAGACGCATGCCCTCATCGTTTCTGCAATTGAAGAATGCTGCGACTATGCTGGACAGCATGGAGTCCATCTGGCGTTGGAGAATCATGGTGGTCCAACCAGCACGGTGGATGGGCTTTTAGCCATTGTTCGAGATGTCAAGAGTCCGTGGTTTGGAGTCAACTTGGATACGGGTAACTTCCATAGCCAAGATATCTATGGCGATCTTGCCAAATTGGCTTCCTATGCTCTGAATGTTCAAGTCAAAGTTGCCATTTCCGGGCCAGATAACAAAAGAGAACCGAGCGATTTCAAGCGCCTGGCCAGTATCCTGGATGAAGCCCATTATCGCGGGTATGTCGTTTTGGAATATGAGGAGGATGGGGATCCCCGAGTTGAATGTCCAAAATACATGGATCAACTGCGGGCAGCATTTGCCTAACGCTTTCTGGGATCACAACTTTAGGGGAGAAGCCCGGCTTTTTTAAAAAGCCGGGCTTCTTTGATACCACAATCCACTGATGAAAGAACTTACAAATATGCACGCACCGTACGCGGAGGTTATTAACCTGGACTCGAACGTGGCAACGCCAGAACTAAACAGATTCCGCTATCCAATCATGATATATATTTTCAATCTATTGCTATATGCATGTTTCTGGATTGCAGGTGGCGGCCCTGCAATTGGCGAAGAAACAATATGTTGGCCGGGATTTATTCAAAGTGACTGGTTTGACGAGCAGGTCCGGGAAATCCGTTTCGCGGATGGGGCCCGCGCGATTGTCAACGCTCCCATGCCCCATCGATTCCGGGATCGCGGCACCGCGCAGCTGATCGTCTACGCGACGCCCAACGGCAACTCGGCCGAACAAACGCTAGGCTGTCGTTTGTCTGAAGCGGTGGACTGGCACTTTGATATCCAGCATGTGGCAGCCCAGGTTCGGCAATGGCGTGCTAAAAATCCGGAAGAAAACATCGTGCTGGCCGTCATTCAATCCGATATTCGAAGCTGGCCAACATGGCGGAGCAGCCACCAGAATGCCCCGTTGCTTATTCGGAGGATGGTCGATTCCCTCGCGGCCATCGTCCCTGCTCGTGATGTTAAAATGATACTCACCGGCCACAGCGGTGGTGGCAGTTTCATCTTTGGCTATATGGATGCGTTCGAAGATATCCCAAAGTCAATCCAGCGCATTGCTTTCCTCGATGCGAATTATGGATACTCCGATGATCGCCAACATGGCGAAAAGATCCTTCGATGGCTCAATGCGGATCCGGATCACCAGTTTGTCACGCTGGCTTATGACGACCGAAATATCACGCTCGATGGGAAAAAAGTTGTTGGGCCGACCGGCGGGACGTTCCGGGCGAGTTATCGCATGATCGACCACCTGCGGAAGGAAATTCATTGGACGGAGGATCCGTTTGGTGCATTCAACCGATACGTCGGACTGGACGGCCGGATGCTGGTCGTGATCCATCCCAATCCGGAGAATAAGATCCTCCACACAAAATTGGTCGGTGAAATGAACGGGCTGGTTTTTGCGCTGGCGGCCGGTTCTTCCAAAACCCATCTTGGTGAACGGCTGGAGGACCGGCGAACGTACACGGATTGGATCCAGCCCTCACCATATGCTGCGAACGAATGGCCATGCCCCGGGGCGGCCATATCCCGGCGAACCACGTATGCCCGCGATCCATCTCAAATAGCGCGGGAACTTGTCGATTGCGATCTCCAAGACCGCGAGCGGATTATCCTTTCCGAACTGATCGCCGGCAATCTGCCCGATTTTTTGCGCGACTTTGTCGCGGTGCGCGTGGATGCTGAAACGGGAGACGGAACACGGCACCAGATCGTTTATCGAGTCATGCCCGATTACTTATCCGTTGGTTCGGATGACTACTTTTTCCGCGTGCCGCTCACGCCGCAATCGGCCCAGCATGTGGCGGATGTCTTTGGTTGTATCCTGCCAACCCGGAAAATGGTCGACGATATTTACAAACAGTCCTCGATCAAGTTGCCACCACTTCCCTTGGCCAAGGATCGCGAATCGATGGCGACGTTCCTCCACCATCACGACCTGATCCAAAAACAACTCAACGGGCAAACTCCCGGGGCACTTATGGCAGGCAGCAAGAAAGATGTCGTCATTACGAACATGTTGGAGTCTCGGCCAGGACATGTTGCGATTTACGGCTGGCATCAAATCGACGGTACCCCCATTCAGCCACTCACCACGGTCCATGTCGATTGGTATGTCGATTACAGCCACGCGGTCCGGCTGATTGACCAATGTGCATTGCTCGATGGCAAACCGGCCCGAATCGCAGAGGTTCTAGCGGACGGCAACCTCCACGTTTTACTCAGCGACGAAGGCCCGATTCGATATACCAAGTATCTCGATCATTAGAATGATCGCCGTCGATCGCTCCGCGATCGAACCATTTCATTGAATCAGGGCAAGGGACCGCGAGTCGTCGAGCGGTTACGCCGCCCTGGGTTGGCTTCCTCGAAATTCGGCGGTCGAGTATAGGAGGTGAATACCCCATTCGCTCATTTCGAGACCGCAAAGGCATTCGGTACGCCATGGCATCCTACACCGGCATGGCCACTCTTGCATGGAATCGGTGTGTGTGGGTAATGACGATAGAGGGCCATATCGTGACAGGAGAATGGATGCTATGTTTTTTACTGGATACGATCTTCGCGCCGATGCGATACTCCACGTCGCCCGTCCT
>JAFGFZ010000121.1 GCA_016930815.1 Pirellulales bacterium
GCCACATAATCGATCGAGAGTCGATACACGTCGAGCCGCTCATGATCGAAAGTTGGTACTGCCATCACGATCCTTTCGAGTACGAGTCCCGTTGCACTGAGTACGAGTACGACTGTCCTGACGAACTCTGGTGGGAGACCGTCCACAACATGGAGGCTGCAACATGGGTCACCGTTATGGTCGGTCCTGACCGGCCACAACATGTTATCAGTACCGTTCACGGCCCTTTGGCGCCGGAGGCGGTATTCGGCCCGCCGTTTACGGCGGGTTGTGGGATACAATCAAACACACCTTTTTTGGTTGTGGCTCTGCCGCGTTAGGAGCCTCCGCAATCATGCTGCAGTTTGCGCCATGCGGCCATCGATCGAGTCAGGTGATCGCGTGCATCACCGCCGATGCCATAGCACATCAGTCCGATCGGTCCTGTGTAGTTCAGGTCCTTCAGTTTGTTTAGAAGCTTTTTAATATCGAAGGAGCCACGGTCGAGCGGTTGAATAAGTCGGTGCCAGTCAGGATCTCCCGTCCCATCCAAATCCGCTCCGTTGATCGTGATGGCAAACAGATGGGGGCGGGCTAGTTCCAGGACGCGGTCCAAGGACTCTGGCGGTTCGTTGCGGAGAAAGTGACACAGATTGAAGATGATGCCGCAGTTCGGCCGGCCCACACGCTGGGCAACTTGCACCGCTTGAGGGACGGTTGCCACCCAGTCATTCGTGTGCGGATAGATTCCAAGACGCACGCCATAGGGTGCCACCTGATCGCTCAACTCCCGTAAAGCTGAAACGGCTGGCTGCATCCCTTGGGAATCACCCGTGGGTAGACCCCGGAGCACCACATAAAGGATCACGTCGCGATTCTTCAATACCGGGAGTGCGGTTTCCAGAACCTGGCGCTGGGGGCCGATTTCCTTGCTCAGGTCCAGTGGAAGGCCGGCAAGAAACAATCGCAATTGGACTTCGTCCAGGGTCTTGACGCGCTGGTTAATATCGACCAGTTCCACATGGCCGGCTCCGGAGAATCCTAATTCCTTGAGGAGTCCTGCTTGTTCCGCATAATCGCGATCGATTGCATCGTGCGTGTCAAAGCAGAATGCAAAAAACTCGGGGGCTTGAACCTTCTCTTCCTGGCCAAAGGTTCCGAGGGCATGGAAGAGCGGTATCAGGCTAAGCGCGCATGAAGTGACGAGAAATCCATTATGGGAACGATTGTGATTCATCATATTTCCTCATCAGTGTTGATTCGTGTAACTATTCACGGGGACTGTCCCGATTTTCGCTCCGGGGACTGTCCCAATTTTCGCACCGCGAAAATGGGACTGTCCCCTTCAGCCCATGCGCGTGTGATCATGTGCCTGTCCCCTTGGCCGTAAGGGGACAGGCACATTTTTCGGCCTTCACGCATGAACTGGCGGAAAGGCCAAAATGGGCCGAAAAATGAGCCAGTCCCCGGCGTCCTGTGAACGGTTACTCGTGTTCATTGGCGGTTGCCCACTTGAGCGATAGATTTCCATAGGCTCTCGGGAATACGTCCGAACCTGCGATTCGCCACGATGAAGTGCATAGGCAAGGACACATGGATTGTGTTGGCAATACGCACGGATAGCTCCATCAGACATCACCATCAAGGCAGTGGAAAGGGCATCCGCCTCGGCCGCCGTGGTTGTCGCGGCCCAGGTCATCTGGCGTTTTGTAGCCGATTGTCCCGTGTGGGGATCCACAATGTGGCCACGATCCACGATGATTCCGGAGCCGCTGAACGCGGCTTCGCGTAACCACAATCGGCTGGCATGGTTTCGGGGACCGAATCGTATCGGCCAACCATGTTCGCCAGGCGGTGCCTTGCCCGCGAGAACCGTGCTGGTACTGGCTCGAACCAGGAAACAGGGCAAGTCCCATTCGTGAAGGAGGGCAGCCATTCGATCCAACGCGAATCCTTTGCCAATACCTCCCAAGTCAAGTTGCAGATGATCACACAGGATGCGGATGGTAGGTGGTCGCCGATTCAGAACAAAAAACTTCGCGGTAGGGCCATGGGGTTTTTGGCGAAATGCGATGTTGAATGCTCCCAACGTATCAGATCCCATGGCTAGTGCCTGGTCGAGGCAATCGTATGTGTCGGGATGGAGCAGGAACGAATCGCCCGAGCGAACGCAGCCAATGCGCGCCACATCGCTTTGATCGATGTACCGGCTCAACAATCCTTCCAGCCGATCCAGTTCGTTCATTGCCTCGGCAGCCGCCTGTCTGGCGTAACGAGCATCGTCATTCGCAACGGCCAGCCAGAAATCTGTGGCCATTGCTTCGTGTCGAAGCGTGATGACGGGAATGGATGTTGGGGGCATCATGGTCAGATTGCACGGCGATCGGACGAATAATGTTTTTCAAGGCGGTTCAAGGCGGCCGATAAATCAATTTCCGATTTGGTTGCCCTCACCTGAAATGGAAATTGCGGAAAAACCACAGAGGCCACAGAGAGCACAGAGATAGAATGAGGGTGTCCGGGAATTCGATATGCTGGAATTTGCGGTTTTCGGGAGGGCGAGGCTCCTGCCGAGCCGCATGACAGTCCTAGAGTTCCGGCTCGGCAGGAGCCTCGCCCTCCCAATTTCCGGACATCCTCAGATAGAATGGAAGCAAAGTCAAGAGCATCGACATATCCCTTTCCCTCGCTTTTTCCCCTTATCATTTCGTTTTATCCTCTGTGTCCTCGGTGCGCTCTGTGGTAGCCCATGAACTATGGCTGGGGCTCGGTCGGGAGTCCGAGCCGCAACCGGGTGTTAGATCGGCAGCCGGTTCGATGGCGATCGTCCTTTTTTGTTGAGCGGCATCGATCGCCTTGAATGCAGCGACCTGGCTGGGGTACGCCGCATCAACGGGGCAACGAAGATCCTCCTCGCCGCGGATCGCGGCCAGAAAATTGGCCAGATGCGGCGCGCACCGCGCGTTTTGTTGGAGCGGAGGAAGTTGATACATCTCCAGCTCGCCACTGACCTGCACATCGATGGCATCGTCTTCCGCTTCGTCCGCTGCTTGGATCTCAGGCTGAATTAAATACTGTTTTCGAATCCATGGCTCCCAGTCGTCGGCGTTTGCTTCCCGCCCGATTTGTGTCCACCTCGGATTTTCAGAAATCTGCAGGGAGGCTTGAGTTCCCGAGAACCGCTCGTATTGCCGTATTCCGCCGGCGCTGGTTGTCGTGAACATATTGCAGGACGCGCGCAGCAGTCCCGGGCCGGCTGGATATTCGAAAATGGACATCACGGTGTCCATGTGCGGGCGGTCCCGATCGTGTTCATTCCCGCCACTTGCCATCACCGATTGGGGATGCGTGCCAAGGAACCAGTTGCAGATATCCAGTTGCTGGGATACGAAGGCGCAGAAGGGGCCACCGCAGTATTGCGGGTACCACATCCAATTCCGGAATTGATTCATATTGTCGTAGCCAAACGGCCGGAGTTGTTCTTCGGTCATTGTGTACCGCTGTGGCCATCCTCGCAGGTCGGCTGCCTCTTGTGCCCATTGAGTCTGGACCGCGGCCAATGTGCCAGCCAGATGTGCTTCATTGAGTAGCCGTTCGAGGACATGGCGGTAACGCAGATTGCTCCGCCTTTGGTACCCGACCTGCAATAATTTGCCACTGCCGGAGACGGCACGGATAACGGATTGGATATCGCTAAGGGTATGCGCGATCATCGGTTCCAAATAGACATGAAGGCCTTTTTCAAGGCAGTGGATCGCTTGCGGGGCGTGCGCAAAGTCGGGCGTTGCAATCAGGACTGCATCGAGCGACGTCTCCCGGTCCAGCATCTCGCGGAAATCGGTGTATGTGTTGACTTCCTGCCCATAGCGAGCCAGGTATTTTTGGCCGAAGTTCCGCGCGTAGTCCCAGATATCACACAGGGCGCGGAAGCGGAGTTCCGGGATTTGCCGGGCAGCATTGAGCAGGATTCGGCCCTGATAACCAATCCCGATCAAAGCCACGTGAACCTGGGCCCTCTCTTCGACACCGCGGTCTCGAGATGCCACGTGCACCCACGGCACAATCAAGCCGGAAGTGGCAACGGCTGTCGTCGTGATGAAGTCTCGGCGCCTCATGACGCGCTCTCTCTCCGGTCGGCAGGTGTCGCGGTGCGATTCATACGTGTTAGTATCTGATGTTGCCGAGCGCGATGGGAGCGATTTCAGACCGGCTGTGGCCTCTGGCGCTGAGCCTGCGGAAACACCTCGCGGATCAGCCGAGCATCTTCGGATATCTCGAAGTCGAACATGCCCGCCAGCACATAATCGGCTCCACTATGGAAGGCATATTGGAAGGCATCCTTAGGCGGAATGGCGCCCGCGGCCATCACTTTATAGGCAATCCATGGCTTCCGCACCGATTGCATGACTTCGATCACACGTTCGGGTTCCGGGCAGAAACTGGAATCGTGTTGGATGTTGGCCGTCGGGTAATTACGGTGATGGATGGTCTTCAGATAGAAATCAACATCCATTCCGGCCTGTTCGCAGTCAACAATCACCCCGATCCGGTGGGCGCCTAATCCTGTGGGTAAGCCATGGGCTCTAGCCAGATCAACGGCTTGTGCGAGCAATTCAAGATTGGCCGGCGTTGTTCGCTCGGAGGCATTGGCAGCGGCAATATCGTTCCTAAATCCGCAAAGTGTATCCGCCTCCACGCCCGAAATGTAGAGCGCGTCGGTACCGGCATCGACCAATTCCTCGATTTCACGATTGAACCGTTCGAAACTTGCAACGAGCGCGTGACAAGTGCAAGTAATCCACTGCATTTTTCCACCACGCTGCCGGTGTTTCTGCAGCAGCTTGATCGTCGAAGGAATGTTGTGAACAACGACTGTATTGATCCCGTTGTCCTCGGCCAGGGCGAGCGTTTCGAGAATTTTCTCGTCGGTGTTGTAATGTTTGGCGAGTGAATAGACATATTTCAGGTCACGGCTGTGCGTGTAATGAGTCAATAAGTTACCGCCCAGCAGTAATCGACTGACCTCCATATTCGCGATTTTCCCGCAAGGCATCTCTGTGGTTGTCGCGGTGGATGGATGATTCGGCTGCGTCGCTGTCTCTTCGGCTTGCACTTTTTGGACCGAGCCGGTCGCACTCATGGCAAATGCGGCTCCTGCGGATGCGAGAACCGATTCCCGGACAAACTTGCGGCGATTCATTTCATCTTCCATGGAACATTCCTTATCCAAGCAGGTGGTGGTGCAAAAAAGAAATTCAATACAATTACCAACGGTCGGTGCGAAACGGGCTGGCTGGGAGGCCTTCTTGATTCATCAGATTCGGCATCGCCTGGCTCGTGAACGCGTAGCGAACGGCGACAGGTTCGGGAACCTTTTCAGACGATACAATCAACTCGTTGCCGTCAATGATAGCCGTTGCAGGATGAAAAAGCTTGTCCGCACCTGCGATCTCGAAATGGGTCGGAGCCTTCCCATCGCGGGTCGCCAAGCCATTACCAGCATGATCAAATTTCAGACGTACCCGCCCATCTTGGAATTCGCTTGTCCGATAGATCGGCCCCGAATAGATAACGTCTCGGCCATAATCATTGGCCAAAGCCCATAGTGCGAGGCGGCGCCCCACTTCCTGCTTGTTTTTCGGGTGAATGTCGGTGAGATTGCCAATGTCCATCGTCACTGCCATCCCGGTCTTCGGTAGTGTCAATGTCGCAAGTTGGGCCTCGCGAAGGTAGGCGGCATTCAAACCGTTGTAATTGAAGGGTGAAATCTGCACGAAGTAAAATGGAAACTCGTAACCGAATACGCCCCGCCATTCGCGGATCATTGCCGAAAAGAGCTCGTCGTATTGGTCTGCTCGACCCGCATTCCCCTCACCCTGATACCAAACGACCCCTCGTATCTTGAACTTGCGGAGCGGATGGATCATGCCGTTGTAGAGCCGCGTTGGGATCTTTTGGTCCGCCTGCTGCGGTAGATTTGCCGCCTGCTCGCAATCCGCGGTCAGGCCCAAGGCCTTCAAGCCCGAAACCGGTGTCCAGGTCTCCGCCGAGGTTCCACCCCATGATGCATCAATGATCCCAATCGGGACCGCAAGCTTTGTGTGCAATTCGCGGGCAAAGAAATATGCGGTCGATGAAAATGTCGGAATTGCCTCCTGGGTACATGGCTTCCATTGGCAGGCAGCCGGTGGAATACCATACATGCTGATCCCAGGTTCCACGTCATCCAGCGGCTCCTGACTGCTAAAATTGCCGACTTGAAACAGACGTATCTCGGGGTACTCGGCCTCCGCAATTTCCTCTGAGCCGTTCTGGATCCCGGTGTATGCATTGGACACTTTGACAAGCGGCATCTCCATATTCGACTGGCCCGACCCAATCCACACTTCGCCAAACAGGATCTCATCGAGGACGATCCTATTTGCACCAACAATTGTTATTGCATGCGGCCCGCCCGGCGATCCGGTCTTGAGACGAACCTGCCAGTTCCCCTCCGCATCGGCTTGGACACGTTCCGTCCCCTCCAGCCAGTCGCAAGTGATGCAGACCTCTTCACCTGCATCTGCCCAGCCCCAGACTTGGACCTCACTATCTCGCTGTAAGACCATCTTCGAGCCGAGGATCTTCGGCAGTCGCACGTCGGCCAAACAGGGGGAAACACATAGGATAAGAGCGGTCGCTAGATATCGAGTCATGGTAGGAGTCCAAAACTATACTTTCCGCAAGATGCCGGATAAACCGTCCTCTATTCCAAACAGATCGTCGAGCGATTTCTTCCATTCGGAAGTTTGGAATTCCTGCTGCGTATTCTGGGACCGGATACGGTTCCTGGCAAGGGAGTCGACTGGAGAATCATTGCGTTTGAGCAATCCTTCATGGAATGGTTTTATGCCAAGCCGTGGTCCAATCGATTCTTGGGCTGGCTGCTGAGCCGAAGTCTTGGTCAAGAAAACTCGGTTGGAGTCGTTGTAATAATCACTCCATACATCATCGAGTGCCGATTTCTGATTCGTTGATTGGTTCGGTTGTTGAATCCGTAGCACTTCGTTCCTAAATAGCGGTGCTGCATAGAGTTCATCCGCCGGCTGAATGGATTTCGCAACGGGTATGCTTTGGGGTGAATGGTTGGTAGCAGGATCACTGGATGTTTCGGATTCCATGGATTTTCCGCCGGTGGGCAAGATTGCATTGGAACCGAGAGCCCCGCTGCCACTTGAGCCGGGCGCGAGACCGATTCCGAAGTTCTGTTGCCACGTTAGGAAGTCATTTCCATCGACATCCCCGTCCCCGTCGGCGTCGCCATCCCCGAGAGTCGCCCCGGTGGTTATCCCGAAGCCGCCTTTCCAGATGCCAAGATCTAGACTATCGACATCCCCGTCGGCGTCGAAGTCGCCCGGTAGGCCGGCGGCCCACGGGGTGTTGCCCGGAGTGGGGTCGAGTGGATTCCAGCTGGTTGGCACATTCCCCCAGACGTCCGTGGCCGTTCGATGCAGCGAGCTGCCCTGGCCATCCGCTTCGATCGGCCAGCCC
>JAFGFZ010000122.1 GCA_016930815.1 Pirellulales bacterium
CCTCGACACGAACCTCCCCAGGTGCCATGCATAGTACCGGTTGCGGTAGTAGTAGAGCCCCGTTTCGTCGTCGTACCGTCTTCCGGTGAAGGCGTAGGGATTGGCGATGTCTCTAACCGAACGTCACCCAGCCCATTGATTCCATCCAGCGGGCGAGCCATGGCTGGCTCCAGGGGTTCCAGGTGGCATACGCGGCGGAGAGGACGGAGAGGGCCAGGAGCAGGAAGGCGATCCCGCGGGTCCAACGGTGGCGACCCATCCAGTCGGCGGCTGGGAGCATTGTGACCAGCCACAGGGGGATGAGCCAAAAGAGCCAGCGGAATCCATTGGTCATGCCACCATAGTTCCGGTCCTGGGCAGGACGGAAATAGATGAAATAGACCACGCACACGGCAGTGAGAAGAAGCGTTGTGAAGGCAATGAACTGGCGTTCGCGGATAGCACTCCGGTCGCCCCCGTTCGACGATGATCCCGGATCGGTCTCTTGGATTTGGTTTCCTTCCTGAGCCCTATCCCGTGGTATCGATTTTCTGACGGGGGCGGATGGCATGGAGGGGCTCCCTTTGCCAACTAGCCAGATTGCCGCGCCGAGGACGCTCAACAGCCAGACGGGCGTGAGTGAAAAGATACCGTGATGCCCGACGAGGACATGCAGAGCGTAGATTCCTTGATCGGGTTCACCACGATCAATTCCAGTGGGGTTGGACCAGTAGCTCTGGCGGATCTTGCCATTTTGTTCATAGGTAAAAACATACCAGTTGTCTTCTTCGTTGATTCCACCCTCTATCGGAGGTGGTTGTTCGGCATCGGTGGTAGCAGCTGGAGTCGTTTTACTATGGCGATGGGCGTAGGGGATCGAGAACGTGTTATGTGCGAGGTAATTGGTTCCGAAAAAGGCAGCCACAACAACCAGTGCGGATGGAGCGAACCAGATGGATGTGCCGCGAGGTGCTCGCCATAGCAAAACGGCCAGCTGGACAGCGAAGAACGAGAGGGCTGGCGGTTCACACGCGACGGCAAACGCCCCGGCCAGGCCGGCCAGGAGGAAGTATCGCCCGCGTTCTTCCCCGTCGCAGACGATCCGCAGGGTGGTATAGAGGGCGACCGTGATACTAGTGGCGGCAAACAAGTGATTATTCAGTGCGATGGCGAACGACGTGAGGAGTGTTCCAAATGTTGCGGTTGCCATGACAAAGAGCCGCCCGAAATTGGTGCCACCGAGCCGGTCCGTGATTCGGGCCACGAGGACAAACATGATGAAGAAGAGCGGCACGTTGAGTGTGATCAAGAAGAACCGACCTAATTCGTGGGGGTGGGACCCCAACGTCATCTTGCCGCCGGTTGCCTTGTGGACGAGCCAATATTCGCCGGCAATCAATGTCGCCAGGAGTGGCGGCTTGCTGCTGTAGATATGCTTGACGCCATCGCGGCCCTTATGCGACACCATATCGATGGTATCCCACGTGGGCTCGGTAATGATCTTCTCGATCTCGTATGTGCCCAGCTCGACGAGCGATCGGACGGTTGCCCAGCGACTGCGGTCATTGCTGCTGAGGAACGGCCGCTGCAAACGCAGTTTTTGCGTCAGTTCGTCCCGGCGCTTTGCGAGTTGTTGCTCGAGCGCTTCCCCTTCCATGCCGCGTGCCACCAGTTCCTGTCGCGTTTCGTCAAGTCGCTGGTCGATTCGGTGTTTCTCCAGATTTTCGAGATTGACCGAATTAACGGCCAAGATCCGGCCAATCATATGGCCGACGGCCAATGCAATGAGAATACCATAGACCGCTTTCCGGATGGGAGCGGTCGCGTCCATGCTGGGAGGGGTCATCAGAGGTTGTTCTCCTGCGCCGGTCATGGCCGACGGCGATTGGAATTGGAATCCTGAACCGTTGTTTTGGTTTTCGGATCCTTCCGCGGATCCGTATGTTCGGAGATGGAATAGTGATCGGAATCCCGGGAGAAGTGCGCTGTGATCATCTCGCCCAATAGGCCAATCGATAGACATTGTCCCCCAATCAGCATAAGGCCCAGGGCGTAATATGTCGCGGCACGCTGATGTAGGTGGACGTTATTACTCACATCAGGATCGAGTCGGGAAAAGCACCATTCTCCGGCAAGAGCCACCATCGTGATCCCGCCGAACAGCAATGCGATCAAGCCGATCGCTCCCATGACATGTTGGGGGCGGTGGCCGTAGCCGGTGAGAAACTTGACTGTCAGGAGGTCCAGAAATCCTTTGAGAATCCGCGAAATCCCATATTTCGATTGGCCATGTTTTCGAGGCCGGTGGTGGACAGGTATTTCACCAACTCGGAAACCGCGTGAGGCGGCGAGCACGGGTACGAAACGGTGTAACTCGCCATAGAGCCGGACTTCATGGATCACTTCGCGCCGGTAGGCTTTAAATCCACAGTTATGGTCATGGAGATGGACTCCATTCAACCACCCAACGAGCCAATTGAAAACCTTGGAAGGCCATCGTTTATGCCATGGATCCCGGCGGACCTGTTTCCAGCCACTGACGACATCGAGGTGATCATCGAGCCGGGCGAGCAATTTCGGGATCTCGGCCGGATCGTCCTGCAAATCGGCGTCGAGAGTCACCACAATTTCTCCTTCGGCCGCATCGAATCCGGCGGCCAAGGCGGCTGCTTTACCGAAATTCCGGCGAAATCGGATCCCCAGCACCCGATCGTCCCGCGAGGCCAACTCTTGAATCACATCCCACGACGCGTCCGAGGACCCATCGTCCACGAAGATGATTTGCATCGTATAACCGTGCTCGCTGGCCACGCGATTGAGTTCGTTATAAAGCTCGCCAAGGCTCTCGGCTTCGTTGAAAACAGGAATAACGGTAGAAAGAGGCATGGTTCTATCGGAGAAATCGCTCTTAATGGTTTGAGTTCATTGGGGTGGGCTTGGACCGCATCCCCCCCAAATACAGGATACCAGAAATCATCACTTCTGCCATGAGCCAAACGATTCGCAAGAGCACAGTGGCGACCAGGGCGGTATCTGGTGGGATAAGTTCCGTCAGGACGACGATCAGGATCCCATCGCGAACCCCGATCCCGCCTGGCAGGCCGGATAGGAATCCGGCCACCATGGCCATGGCCACCGCGGTTGTGTAATGTGGGAGTGTGGCGAATGGAGCCTCGGTGGCAGGCACAAGCGAACGGAGCACGGCCCAGAGGCTGATGCCGATGAGGAACCAGCCGGTGACATTCAAGATCCATCCGGTCGCGACCAGCCGCCATGAAATCCGAGGATGAAAGCTCGGTAGGGGACCTTCCCCCTCGCCATCCTGAGTCCGGAATAGCGGTGCCGCCCATCGGAGGCGGAAGAGCCGGTTCAACACAGGTGGTAGTGTCGGTGCACCAGCAACCACCATCAGGAATAGGCCGCCCAGGACAACACCTGATTGATTCTTCAGTAGGATTGCGCCGATCACTGCGGCAACCGCAGCCCCGACTGCCATCATCGTGAGCGTTTCAACAAAGACGCTGATAACGGCGGGAATGGCCCGAACGCCTTGATCTCTGAGGAGGCCAGACCGGAGGACGACCACCCACGCTTTGCCAGGTGCGTACTTGCCGAGATGGCCGATGTAATAGGCACGTAATGCCATCGATAGGGGAGGGTGCTGGCCGAGGCTAGCCAGCACGCGATGCCAGTACAAACCGGCTGGCAAAAGGCCAACCAGATACCATCCACCGGCAATCGAAAGCCACCTCCAGTCCCATGTCCAGTCGCTGCGGTCGAGCTTGATGATGCTGGAATGCAGAGACTGCCACACCCACCAGACGATGAACGCCAGGATCAGGAATTTGATTGCGCGAACCACGAGTCGGCGATTGGCATGGGTGGCATGGGACACCCTTCCATTCTCGGCTCTCGAACCATTTGGCTCAAGTCGACTTGTTTCCGACTGCCGATTGCATGTTAGAATACGGTCGCTTTACGGATGGATTGCGTCCCGTCACCCCCATGCTGCCATTGCTCATGCCCCGCGTCATCTCGTTCATCGTTCTGATCGCGATTGTTCTTCTTGCAACAGCCTTTTTTTTCCAGGTCATGGTGCAGTTCATCCTCCCCCTCTTCTTGGCGGCGGTGATCGTGGTCATCTTTCGGCCATTGCACGAGTGGATGGTCGGGAAATGCGGTGATCATCCGCGTATTGCCGCCGGTTTAACCACTCTTGCGATTTTATTTGTGGTCCTGCTTCCATTCTGTGGCATGTTGTGGAACGCCTACAGTGAAGGGACCCAGATCGTGATCCAGTTCAAGGAGCTGCCCTCGGATCAATTGTGGGAATCGGTTCAGCAACGGGCCGAAAAGCCTGTTACCTGGCTGGAAGAGATCGGTTTCGACCGGGTGAAACAACAGGAGTTACTCAATTCCGGTATCGAAAAACTCCGCGAATTGGCTCTGCCACTCGTTTTGGGGGGGATGCGACTCGTTTTTGGAATCGTCGTGAGTGTGGCGATCATGGTGCTGGCGGTCTATTATTTCTTTGCTGATGGACCCATCATGATCCGGACCATCATGCGACTCTCTCCGCTAGACGACCGGTACGAATTGCAATTACTGGATCAATTTGGCCGAATCAGCCGGTCGGTTGTGGTTGCAACCCTTCTTTCAGCGTTCGTTCAGGGCCTTCTGGCTGGGGTTGGCTATTACTTCGCTGGGATTGGGCCGGTCTTCTTCATGACGGGACTGACGATGTTATTAGCGATTGTGCCGTTTGTAGGTGCCGCGTCGGTTTGGATTCCCACCTGTTTGTGGATTTTCCTTTTCGGTACCGGGGATCTCTTCAGTGCCGGTCGCCCCACCGCCGCGATTGTCCTGGCGATCTACTGCGCCACCATCGTGTCGCTAGCCGACAATATCATCAAACCATTCGTACTCCATGGGCGTTCGAACTTGCATCCCCTCGTCGCTTTATTGAGCATCCTTGGAGGAGCCCAGGTTCTGGGGCCCATCGGGATCCTCGTTGGGCCGATGCTTGTTGCGTTTTTGCAGGCACTCCTTGAAATGTTGCAGCGGGAAATGGCCACTTTTGATCGAAACGTTGAGGGAACTTCGAAGTCTTTGACGAGCCAGTCGGTTACCGCGCCAACGGATATGGCAAAGCCTCCAACGGACCAGCAGCAATCGTCCAAACCAGAACCACTGGCACGATCGGTGGCCGGATCGCGGAAGCGGCGAGGGGGCCAAAGAAAACGAAAAAGATCCTAGGCAGCTTCATCCGTAAAGATTTCCCAGACTTCTATAGGTCCCCAGCTTGTAGGAGTGTAGAATCAAAGGGCTCGACGCGATAGCGTTCTAATCTCTGTTGCGCAAGGAGTTTATAATGTATGCGACAACAATCCTAGCTGCGGCCCTCCTAGGATTTACATGGGGTTATCAACCGTTGGATGACCAGAAAATGGAATATATTGTGCAACTCCGTCAGCATGAGTTGAAGGTATTGGCTGACGGGACGCATGAAATCATTAGCGAGGTACCGCCGGAAGCCCTGCCGATCGGGCGGGTTCGGATCCTGGTTGGCGACGAGGTTCTGCCACGCAAACTGCTCACCCCGAAACCGCTCCATATCCCGGGCGAGATTGCAGAACCAGCCGCCGCATTGAATCCTCAAAGCGACTTTAGCCCACTCGATTGGACAACCAATGTGGACACCATGCTGGGAAATGCAGCCGGAAATTTTGGATCGGCCATGGATGGATATCGGTCACTCCGGCGTTCCTGGAGGAACCGGTACCGTTCCGAGGCGAATCGCTGGAGTAGTGTATCCCCCCCGATCCGGCCGGAACCGGCCGATGATTCGTCCCCGGTCACCAGCTGGGGGCCCCCATTGGCCCAGCCCACCCAAGGTTCTGCCACGGATTCCAGAGATTGGCGTTCTGATGATGCGTACACACCTTCATCACCGTTCGGCAACTTCGGAACTGGACCACTTTTTCCACCCCCCAACCATGGCTCCCATGGGATTGGCAACGACGTCCAGCGATTCCCAGACTCTGAAGTAGATCGATCCGATGGTTCCAATCAGTTGCACGACTGGCCGGATCACTCGAGAACCTCGATACAAGACCAACGCAGCCTGATTGGCGTTCCCCCGCAATCCGAGCGAGGGCAAGGGGTTCGTTTTTCAACATCCCAGGACGCAACAAATCCATTGGAGACTCAAGGTTCTCGATTGGATTGGTCTCAGATCGCTGGAAATGTTGGGGAAACGGATGGACTGGACGAGTCCAATGATTCGTCCGATCAGCAGAAAACGCAGCCTGATTTGGAATCGTCTGGAAAGCGCTCTCCTTCCGTGGAGAAAAGGAACACTAAGGCGACGAGCCCGGATGGATCCATGTGGCGGGCGTGGACACTGCTTCTTGGTCCCCTCGCAATCGCCCTTGCTGGCCTCAATGTCTACCAGTGGGGGATCTATAAATCCGTGCGGCGCCGCTATCTGGCACTCCTCCGGCGGAGTAGTGAAGTCTAGTTTGCATTTCTCTTAAGCTGCCACGGATCCGTCATCCTCGTCATCCTCGTC
>JAFGFZ010000123.1 GCA_016930815.1 Pirellulales bacterium
AAGTGTCGATGCGGCTCGCCAATCCGTGGAACTGGTCACGACGCAATACGAGCAGGGAATCGTCGATTTCGACCGGGTCTTCGTCCTCCAGCTGTTCCTGACCCAGCAGCAGGACCAGTTGGCCATTGTCCAAGGCTCGGTCGCTCAGAACCTGATTCAGCTATACAAAGCCTTGGGCGGCGGCTGGCAAATTCGATTGAACATGCCGGAACCGCTACCGCCCGTGGAACCAAACCCGGCACCCGAGACCGTCCTATCAACGGAACCGGCCGCGTCGCAGGAACCTGTGTCACCTCCCCCTGCCTAGCCGTCTTGATCCGGTGGGCCAATCTTGATCCAATCAAAATCCTTTTGCATCACTGCATGAGCCCGTACGATGAACCGATTCACCTGGTATCTAGGAATGTTGTCTTTTCTATGCATCGTGGAATCCTCGATCGCGGCGGATAACTGCTGTCATTCCTTGGGCCAGGAACTGCGATGCGCACGCGCTAGTACCATGGGCTGTTGTTGTCCCGACGACTACTGCCGCAAGCCACTGCCCTGCGTCCCGTGCTTGGCGCTGCGGGGCTGCGCCGACGACTACTGTCGAAAACCGCTGCCCTGCCCTTCGTGCATACGCATGTCCTGGTGCGCGGATGACTATTGCCGGAAACCGTTTCCAAGTTTCTGCTGTTTTCCCTCCAGGCAGGCCTGCCGCTAGCGGTCAAACTTGCCCAGCCTCCTGCCGGTCTTCCTGCACTGCCGCCCGCAGTCGATCCGGCATGTCGGGGAATGCTGAAAGAACACGCGCCCAATTAGGAATCTCGTTCGTTCCGGTTGCATCTCGCCGGATTGCCGCACCGGCGGGAATGATCTGCCGGGCGAATGTTTCGCTGATGACCTCTTCTTCGTGCCGGTCCAGTTGCAAGCCATTCATAATCGCATCGGCCGCGTACTGCCGAATCGCATCCTGAGTGTTCCGCAGATACGCGGATCGTATCGTGGCATAGTGTTCCTCGTGCAGCGTCATTCCCATCGCGGCGAGTGTGCGAAATAGGTTGATGAGAATGTCCGTCGCCATCTTCAGAAGCCCCAAGGAAGGATCTTCGAGGGAAGGTGATTGGTGTTTGTGTTCGTACTGAGGGCAGATATCCACTTGGCAAACACGTTTGACGGAGATATTGCGAAAGACCTCGGCCAACGTTCCGATCTCCAAACCCCAGTCGCCTGGGATGCGATTCGATCGGGCAAGGTCGGCCGTGATCGCGAATTCGCCGGAAAGGGGGTAGCGGAAGCTATCCAGGAACAGCAGGAACTGATCGGATCCCAGGCAATGGATCAGTGCCTTCAGCAGGGGAGTTACCAGGAGTCTGGAGACCCGGCCATGGAGGCGGTCGGTGAATCGGGCATAGTAGGCCTTGCAAAAGTGGAAGTCGAAACTTGGATGCGCGATGGGCAAACAGAGTCGGAGCAAAAGTTCCCGATGGTAGTTGACGATGTCGCAATCGTGCAGGGCGTAGGCCTTAATCTTGGGATCTGCCGCCAAATAGCCATAGGCAGTCCAGACCGAGCGTCCCTTGCCGGGAGTCTGTAAGTTCAATCCCGCCTCGATGAGTGTCTTGTAAATGGCTTGGACACGTGGACCATCGCACCACAGGATATGGGCTTTTGTCCCCAGAGAGCGAACGTGTCGGAGGCAGTCGCGGTAATCGTCCGGGGATGGCGCGACACCGAGAGTGACCACAATCTCCGTCAGGAACTCTTCGCCGCGTAATTCCTCGACAATTCGTGCGAATGGCGTGGCTCGCATGTCCGCGGCCGTGACAGGCAGGATGAGACCCATGCGAAAATGCCGCGTGGCGTCGAGGAGGACATGCTCCAAGTACGCGCTGTTCGTGGCTCGCAGGTCGTGCAGGGTGGTAATCAAACCGTTTTGAAAGAAGTCTGCCATGGGTGACACTCCGTGCAGGTTCCCGATTCAAACGATATCCTCACCCGTCAATTGAAAGACCAGAGTGCGCAGCTTGCGACGTAGCACTCGATAACTGTAATAGACGCGTCCCAACTCGTAGTTGTGATCCACCATCTCGTTGCGAAATGCTTCGTCATCGAACACGCGGCGTACCTGGTTGAGTGATTCGGGCGTAACGTAACCGGACATGGAAATGACCTTGAAACCCTTGGGCTCAATATCCGAGATGAAGACCGCATAGCGATTGACCACGACCGGTTTGCGGCAAAAAAATGCTTCTAATAGGGCATTGCCAAAACCTTCGTAGAGGCTTGGGAAAGTCACCAGGTCGGCGTGACGATAGACATCCCACAATGAATACAATTTTTGGCCATCCGGGCTGGTTTCCCGCTCGTCGGAGACCCGCGTGTTGACGAACCGCAGGTCGACCTGGGCGCGTTTCGCCACGTGGCGTAGCATCCGTTCGTACTCCCGACCCTCGTCTCCGGCCTCATGGGTGATCACGAGTTTGCAGCGTGGTTCGCCAAGTTCGGCGATCAGTTCGATGGACTTTTCAATTCCTTTTCGGGGGATCACCCGGGTGGGCTGCAGTGCCAGGATGTCGTCCGGCGCGATGCCAATCTGCTCCCGCAAGTCCTGGTCATAGGCATCGATGGGGGGTGGCCCATTTTCGAAGTCCAAGACATTGGGCACCAGGTGGGAAGATACACCCTTCCGCATGGCGAGATCCTGTTCCGCGGCCGTGTTGATTGTGGCATGCTGAAGCGAAGGGAGTACCGGAGGAAAGGATTTCTCGAGTATGTCCGGGACGGCATTGACCGAAAAGCGATCGCGTTCCCAGAAGAAGTCATGGTGGTGGCCGATCGTCGGGATGCCGGTTTCTACAATAAGGTGCGTCAAGGCAATCCCAAGCGGCAGATTCATCGGCATGCACAATGCGTTTTCCACCACCAGGATGTCGATTGAAAACTTTTCGATGAAATCGTACAGCGTGCCTTTCAAATGCTCGCTGATTTCGAACAGTTTGCGAGTCATTTGCCGTGTGCGGGATAGTCTGCCGAAAACCTCGGCATTGATGGCTGCAATGTCCGGATGCGCGAAGGATGCTTCCGGTACCAGCATGCTCGTATCGGGATCGCGATCCAGGATTCCAGCGTACCAGTAGCTGGAGTAACCGTGATCGGCCAGTACGTCAGCCCACTTGGTGCTTTCCAACGACACGCCGTCCGTACCCGCGAAGCGGGTCGATACAAAACCGATTTTTCGTCTCCCCATTTCTCTCTTCCTAGAGCCTCTTAATCCGGCCGCACGCACGCAAGAAGATCCCGCAAGTGCAACACGAGCACGTCCGGAGTGACCGTGACAATCCGCGGATCGTCTCTACGGGGCCGGAAACTGCGTTGATCCCCCGCGAAAAGTGCCGTATGAAAACCGATCGTGGCGGCCGGTCTTATATCGTTGAGCATATCATTCCCTACGTGCAGGACGGCTCCGGGTTGGATTCCGCGGACGTTGAGCGCATCCGCCGCTTGGCGGAATAAATACTCACCCGGTTTGGCGATGCCAGCTCGGTAGGACCAGAACTGAAGTTCCGGCGAGATGCCGAAGGCCTCGAGTTCACCACCAAGTAGGGCGGGAAAGAACAACGGGCTGAACCATTGGCCATTGGACACCAGACCGAGTCGAATACCGCGGCTGGCCAATTCCGTCAAGCATTGCGCCGCGCTGGGCATGGGCCAAACCGGATTGGTCCGCAGCTCGTACCTGAGCGACAATGTTGCCACGTCGGTCGCCTCCGTCCAACCCGACAGAGATCCCCGCTCTTGCAATGAATCGAGCGTTGCCCGCCATACTTCAATGATGTCGACTTCCGGGAAATCCACGCCTCCTTGCCGGGATCGGTCATGAAACATCTGGATCGTGTCGCACAGGCAGCGAACCCCTTCCACGCCCCCTGCCAGACACGACAGGCCAACGTCCGACAAGGATTGGCAAAACGCGTTCTCCTTCGACGTGCTGTCCAAGGTGCCTTGTTCGCCGTTGGCACTGACAAACAACGTGCCGTAAACATCGAACAATACCGCCTCGATATTCTGCAATTTTCGCAAAAGAGCGGTCTCACCCGAAGGCAGCGGTTCGATCGGTTGGCTCTGCTGGCGGATGATCGCCAGGTGATCGTCGCGAGTATTCATAGTCGCACCGGTCGGAATCGAGACAGATTGATTAAATGGTTCGCATATCGCTGGCCATGCTGAAAAATCCGAAACGAGTCGGATCTCGGTTCTGTGATCCGTTGATGATCGAGGTTGGATAGACGACACCCCATCGCTTCTAGGAAAAACTCCCCCCAGATGGCAACGGCGTTTCCCTCCGCGTTGCCGAGGTTCTTGCGATGTATGCCACGGGCGGGATCAAGGACATACGCGATCCCGCCGCGATTCAAATGGTAGTGGACTATGGCAATATTCATGAATGTCTGATAGGGACTCTGATTCCCAAACACCGCCGATTTTCGCCACTGTGATAAATCAGTGTCAAGCATCCGTGGCCGCCCTACCCATTTCATGGGCGAATGGCTGTTGACTAAAAGTCACATTATTTATAAAATCAGGAAACATGAACCTGATCGAACTGGCCCAACGGATCAAAGCGGAGCGACGCAAAAAAAACCTGACGCTGGAGCATGTTGCCTTGCGAACGGGTTTGACGCGAAGCGTTTTGTCCAAAGTCGAAAATTTCCGAGTGACCCCGTCGTTACCGGCGTTAGCGAAGATTGCCCAGGCGTTGGGGACCACCGTGTCGGAACTGACCGAAGGGTTGGATGAGAGACCTCAATTGGTGATTGTCCGAACGGGAGAGGGCCCGCGTGTCGAACGGGACCGTCCCGAATCGAATATCGTCTACCAATCGCTGGCCCACGACCGCTATAGCAAGTCGATGGAGCCAATGTTGCTCGATCTGCCTGGTGGCACCACGCGCAAGAGCGCCCTTGCCCATGAGGGCGAGGAGTTCATGTACGTCGTTGCCGGCCAGGTCCAATTCGATTACGGAACGGAGACGTATATGTTGAATCGCGGAGATAGCGCCTATTTCGACGCGCAGGTCGAACACCGCATCGACAATCCCGGCACGGAGCCGGCTCAAGTGCTATGCGTCTTCGGAAGAGGAAACGGGAATTGAAACGGTCCACACAGAATCGGAGCGAGGCCCATGGGTCGGGAACCTGAGATCAAGCGGAGGACAGCCATTTCGTACAAGACGGATGAAAAAACGGTCTTGCGGGGGTACAACCTAAGCGACCTGGCCGAGGCGGGATACTCTTTCTGTGACGCGATGTTCCTCCTGTTTCAGGATCGGATTCCGACGAGCAACGAAAAGAAGATGCTCAAGTACGAAATGGGTGAGTTCCTGGAACATTCGATGTCCCCATCGGCCGCGGCGGCCATTTCGGTGATCACCGGCCGGCCCAATCTTCCATGTGCCGTGGCGGCCTCGGTGATGACCTTCGGTGGCGTGCACGGACCCGGTGCGGCCCACGGCTACATGATGAATAAGTACATCGAGCGCGCCAGAGTCGAAGGCAAGTCGCTCGACGAAATGGCCAAAATCCTCGTGGACGAGTACTTGGACAACGGCAAGCCGGTTATGGGAATGGGCCAGCCGCAGCACACCGATGGCGACCCCCGCGCCGAACCGACCCATGTCAAGCAAGAGGAACTTGGCGTCGACGGCGTCTATCTCGAGTTTCAGCGGGCGGTCGAGAAACATTTCCACGCACGGCGCGAGCGGGACGGGCGTCGGCGGGTCGGTGTGAACGTGGTCGGGGCCGGCAATACGGCGCTGTGCGACATCGGATTCTCGCCCAACGCAGCCTGGTGCATCGGCAGTGTGACTCGGGCGTATAGCTGTGCGGCCCATGCCCTGTACAACATGAAGAAGGGACGCGCCTGGGGGGCATCCAAGGCCGAGCCGATGGTCCAAATGATCGATCTGTCCATGATCCAATACATCGGCCCACCGGACCGTGAAGTGCCCGATCAAGACGCGCGCCAAGAATACGCCAAACAGCAAAAAGAAGAAGGGGAATACAAGAAATGGGTCATCTGAAGGGAAATCTCGGCGATCCCCGCATGCCTTACGATTACGCTAAGCGGGAATACGGTACCGTGCCCGTCGACGAACGGCCTTCGTTCCGCTGGGTTTCGGAAATTGCTTACAAGAACGTTCACCGTATCGTTGCCCGAGGCTACGACACGACCGAACTGGTGGAAGCCGGCTACGGAGTTGTCGATCTCTTGTTCATCGATTTCCAATCCCGGATCCCACTGATCGAAGAAGAAGAGATGCTCAACTACATCATGATCCTCAGCTTGGAGGACGGGCTTTCCGCGCCGGCCGTCCTTTCGCGGATCGTGGCCCAGACGAAAACGTTCCTCACGCAGGCATGCGGCGCGTCGATCCTGGCATTTGGCCATGCCTATGGCGCGTATTCGGAATTTGGCAACATGCTTGAAAACTATCTCGCCCGGGCCGAAAAAGAGGGCAAGTCGATCGAGGAAATTGCCCGGGTACTCGTCCAAGAGCGCCGCGGCAGCGAAGCGTTGGGCGTTTCGGAACTAATGATCAAGGACCCGGCAGCGAAGAGACTTTTCGCCCGGGCCGAGAAACTGGGCGTCGCCGGCCAGCATATTGCATTGATGCAAGAGATCGTCAAGGCCGCCCAAGCCATGTTCGACCGGCCGGTTGATCTGGATATGCTCGGGGCGACGGGCGCGGCCATGATGGATCTGGGCTTCACGCCGGAGGCGACCTGGGCAATTATCGCAGTCACCCGGTCGTTCGCGGCCGGTGCCCACTACATCGAGGAACTGGAACGCGGTGGCACCACGCGGCTTGGCGAGACATTGACTCCCAAGGACTGGTATGACGGCCAGCCCGACCGGCCGGTACCCCCGTTGGCCGACCGCCATGCAATCGCCCAACCAGCACAAACCCACACTCCCGAAGCGTGGAAAAAGGCATTCGACGCGAAGAAGAAAATTTACGGCAGCGGATTCGCAATTGTCGAGGAAATCGAGGACCCCAGCAAAAAGACCGGGACCAAGAGCGTCGGTAGATAGAAGATTTTTACAAAAAAGTGAGAACACCCAGTAGCAAGACACGAACGACAATGGCTGACAATATTCAGGAAATGTATGCTCGGGCAAGACGAGCTTTCCAGATCGTGGAGCACTGGCCCCAGGAGAAGGTCGATGAAATGGTGTTGGCCGCCGGTTACCAGTGGCAGAAGGAGACAACCGCCCGGGAACTGGCCCGGCTGGCCGTCGACGAGTCGGGGATCGGCAATTACGAAGATAAGGTGGCGAAGATCCAGAGCAAAACCCGCGGAAGCCTCTGGGACATGCGGGGCGTGAAGACGTGCGATATCGTCGAGGAGCTTCCCGAGCGCGGATTGGTGAAATTCGCCAAGCCGATGGGTGTGATCGCCAACGTCGTGCCCTGCACCAATCCCGAGTCGACGATATGCGCATTGGGCGTCAGTATCCTCAAAACCCGAAATGCAATGATAGTTTCGCCCCATCCCCGCACGCAGGGCAGTTCCTACCTTACTGTCGAACACGGTCGCCGGGCCCTTCATAAAATCGGGGCACCGGAAGACCTGCTACAGTGCATTCAAGATACCAGCCGCGAGAAGACATCCGAGTTGATGGCCGCATGCGACTTCGCCATCGCCACGGGCGGAGCGGCGCTGGTGAAAGTGGTTTATGCAGCGGGGAAGCCCTGCCATACCGTCGGGGCGGGCAATGTCGTCTCGATTGTCGATGAGACGGCTACCCCCGCCGCCGCAGCCAAGAAAATCGCCAAATCGAAAACGGCCAATAACTCCGCCTCGTGCTCTTCCGAAAACGCCGTCGCCATCCACGAATCGATCTACGATGCCATGATCGATGCCCTGCGTGCCGAGGGCGGTTACTTATGCACGACCGACGAGCGGGAAAAACTCCGACGCATGATGTGGCCCGATGGAACCCATCTCAACCGCGACGTTGTCGCCAAGCCGGCGCTGGTGATCGCCGAAATGGCCGGCCTGGACGTGCCGCAAAACACGCGGTTCCTCATGGCCATCGGCGAGAAAATCGGCCCCGAAGACCGCTTCTCCGGCGAGAAAATCTGCCTCGTCCTAACCGTTTGGAAATGGTCCGATTTCGACGAGATCGTGGATCGCGTGGGCCGGATGCTGAAGTTTTCGGGCGAGGGGCACTCGGTCTCAATCCATAGTGAAAACCGCCAGCGCCAACTCGAACTTGCCCGGCGTTCCAACGTCGGCCGCGTCAACTGCAACATGCCCCACGCCATGGCCAATAGCGGAAGCTGGTTCAACGGCCAGCCATTTACCGATTCGCTCGGCTGCGGAACGTGGGCGGGCAACATCACTACCGACAACATCAACTACCGGCATTTCCTAAACTACACGTGGCTTTCCACACCCATCCCGGAAAAGATCCCCACCGACGAAGAGATTTTTGGAGAATACTTCAAGAAATGGGGGCGTGATTGAGTGCCGAGGACAATCGATGCCATCCTGTTCGATTTTGGGCAGACCTTGGTCGATTCGGCCGATGGATTCCTTGCGGCTGAGAAGGAGGCCCAAGCCCGGCTGATGCAGGATCTCGAAATCGCCCGGCGCGACGAGTTTCTCGAAGACTACCGGCGGATGCGTCAGGAATTCCAACGTCGTTCGGATTATTCGCGCAGGTCGCTCTGGCAAGCCGTCTACGAACGACAGGGCCGCAGGCCGGATTGCAACGTACTCGAAGAGTGGGAAATTGCCTATTGGAAACGGGTGAAGGATTGGACGAGACCATTTCCCGAAACGTTTCGAGTGCTTGAACAGCTTGAGAACCGGTACCGACTCGGATTGGTGACCAACACGCAGGGCCAGAAGGCTGCCGAGAAACACCGCCTCGCCGAGTTGCCGGAACTGGAGCGGTTTTTCCGGGTGATTCTCGTGGCGGGCGAATCGGGGGTCCCGGCCAAGCCGCATTCCGAGCCGTTCATCCAATGCCTGGCCCAATTGGGCGTCGCGGCCCATCGGGCGGTTTTCGTCGGCGACGACTGGCACAATGACGTGTGTGGAGCCCGAGACGCCGGATTGCAGCCGGTCTGGCTCAAACACCACGCCGTTCGCCGCGACTGGCCGGATGAAAAGACGACCGTGCCCGTGATGACGAGCTTGGAGGCCTTATTGGAACTGGAGACCTGGCTGGACTGAAGACCAAGGAGATTCCGCATGAGCCAGCAGAACATTGCCCCTTCTGCCACCGAGCTCGAATTTCGCCGTACCCAGTGGCGAATGCTGTTGGCCACGATGTTCTGCTACCTCTTCTACTACACAGGGCGACAGAACTGGGGATTCGTCGTTCCAGCCCTGGAAGAAGACCTGGGCCTGAACAAGATCCAACTCGGCTGGATCGGTGGTGTCATGCTGGCCGCCTACGGTTGCGGCCAATTCATCAACGGCAACCTTGGCGACAAATTCGGCGGGCGGATACTGGTGAGCCTCGGAGCCATCACATCTGTCGTCTGCGTCTGGGCAACCAGCTTCGGCCATTCGTTTTGGACGTTGCTCATCCCCTGGACACTCAACGGCTACGCGCAATCGCTTGGCTGGGCGCCTGGCAGCCGGCTGATCTCCAATTGGTGGGGGCCGCATGAACGTGCCAAGGCATTTGGTGTTTATATGTTCGGCGCCGGTATGTCCGGCGTCCTCACGTTCGCACTATGCATTTCGATCTTGCAGGCCGGCTTGAGCTGGCCCTGGCTGTTCCGGCTGCCGGTCCTGCTGCTGTTCGTGGTGGGCGTGGTCTACTTTTTCATCGCCCGGGATCATCCTGAAGAACTTGGCTTCGCTTCGCCCAATCCGGAGACGGCTCCATGCGTCCGAACCGGGCCAGTCGAAGAGACAACCGTCCAGCGATACATGGCCACGCTTGGCAACTGGCGGTTCCTCGTGGCCTGCCTGGCGATGGGCTTCGAGAGCATGGCCCGCTACGGATTGATCATGTGGGTACCCGTCTACTATTTGGGCAAGGACTGGAAGAGCGATCCTTCGAGTGCCTGGGTGACATTGGCATTACCCGTGGGCATGGCGCTGGGGGCCCTTGTTGGCGGGCAATTGTCCGACCGGGTATTCCACTCGAATCGCGGCAAGCCGATCATTCTGATGATGAGCCTGGCCGCCGCGTTTTCCATCGCCATCTACTTCGTCCCGCACCATCAGTGGACCCTGGCTCTCGGACTGCTCTTCCTGGCTGGCTTTTTCGTCTACGGCCCACAAGCATCGTTCTGGGCGCTCTGTCCGGACCTGTTGGGACCCAAACGCGCCGGGACGGGCGTTGGTGTCATGGATGCTTCGGCATACGGTTTTGCCGCGGTCCAGGGACCGCTCTTCGGCCTGGTCATGAAGGAATGGGGCGACCCGGCCCTCTTCGTTGCCATCGCCGCCGCCTGCGGCCTCTGCGTTCTGACGATCCTGTTTGTCCGCCGATAGAATCCTTCGTGGAAACAATGAAAAAGAAGATGATGGAGCCTCATTTGATTTCTTGCCCGAATATCCTCTTGATCGGATCAGCGGACCGAAATCTCGGCAAGACGGAATTTGTCTGCGAGCTCATCCGTCGGCATATAGCGACACATCCGGTGATCGGCGTCAAGATCACTTCCATTCGTGAGAGAAACGGCTGCTGCCCTCGCGGTGGCCAGGGCTGTGGACTCTGCAACGCGCTCGAAGGCGATTATCTGATCACCGAGGAGATCCTAACCGGCAAGAACGAGGATGAGGATAAGGACACGGCTCGGATGCTGCGGGCCGGAGCATCCCAGGTCTTTTGGCTCAAGGTCCTGCATGAGCACCTGGAATCGGGCGTCAAGGCCCTTCTGGCACGGCTGCCCCAAGATGCCCTGATCGTCTGCGAGTCGAACTCCGCCCGCGCCGTGCTCGAGCCTGGCCTGTTTCTCGTGGTCCGTCAGGCCGGCTCGAATGCCATGAAATCTTCCTTGAAGGCTGTCGTGGAGCATGCGGATCGGCTGCTGGACTTTGATGGCCAGGGCTGGGATTTTGAGCCTTGCAGGATCACCGTGGCCAACGGGCGGTGGATCGTGCGCCCCGACGCCAGTGCGGTGATCTTGGCCGGTGGCAAGAGCATGCGGATGCATGAGGATAAGAGCCTTCTGGAGATCCGCGGCCAACCCATGATCGACCATATCGCCGAACAGCTCGCCTTTTTCCCGGAATGCCTCATTGGTGCCAACGAACCAGAAAAATATGCCTTTTTAAATTTACCGGTCGTTCCAGACCAAGAGCCCGATCAGGGCCCGCTGATGGGCATCCTCTCTTGCGTGGACCGAGCCGCTTTCGACCTGTGCTTCGTTACCGGCTGTGACATTCCCGAGCTCGACCTGGATTTCATCATGGACCTCCTGGCCCGGGCTAAGGGCAAGGATATCGTTTTGCCACGCTATTCCAACGGCCGTGTGGAGCCGATGTTGGGTGTCTACCGGAAGACGGTGGTTCCTGTGGCCCGGGCCATACTACGTCGCGGAGGCCGACGCGTTGTGGAACTGCTGGAGCATCTCGAAGTGGACTATCTGCCCATTGAACGGCTCGCTTGGTACTCCAACCTCAACACCCAGGAAGAATACCAGCAATGGCGGAGCCAACAGGATTCCCGTCAACAAGACAAGACCGGAAGGAGGGACTCAACAACAAGAAAGGACTCTTTCGACGAACCATAAAAGTCTTTCCACTACACCCTCGTGGAATGTGTGAAGAATGTCGACGAAACAGAGACGATGGTATGGTTGACGGCATCTTTTTTCTGGACTATCCTTGTTCCCGCAAAAGGAGGTTCGAGCATGCATCTGACCATTGATGGTCGTGTGGTGGAAGCGGTTCCGGGGCAGACGGTCTTGGAGGCCGCACGCGCGGCGGGCATCTACATTCCGGCCCTCTGTTATCATCCGAAGACCGGGAAGGCTGGACGTTGTCGCGCTTGCGTCGTTGAGGTGGAGGGGCTGCGTGGCCTCAAGGAGTCCTGCGCCCTTTTGGTGAAGGACGGAATGGTGGTGAGAACAGACACCCCTAAGGTCCTACAAACTCGGCGAATGATTGTGGAGCTTTTACTCTCGGAAGGCCATCACAACTGCATCTCTTGCCAATCCAACGCCGACTGCGAATTGCAAGAGATGGCCTATCATCTGGGCATCGAGCGCCCCAGCTACCTCGTCGAATCCTTGCCAACGCCCAAGGATATGTCGTCAGGCGGCATTGTTCGGGACAGCGACAAGTGCATCCAGTGTGGCCGGTGTGTGGTTGCATGCCAACATGGAGTCGTCAACCAGGTTCTGTCCTTTGCCTACCGCGGTAGTCACGCCCAAGTGGTCTGCGATGACGACCAGCCGATGGGCGAGTCGACCTGCGTGCAGTGCGGCGAGTGCGTGCAGGTCTGCCCCGTGGGCGCACTGGTCCTCAAACAGCCCCTGGAGAACAAAATCCGCCCCCACGAGACCACGGCCACCAAAGTCACCTGCCCGTACTGCGGCGTGGGCTGCCAGATCGATCTTCACACCAAGGACAACCGATACGCCTTTGCCATGGCCCACGAAGGCCAGTGGGATCGCCAGCCTAACAAGGGTATGCTCTGCGTCAAGGGACGCTTCGGCTTGGACTATATCGATTCGCCGGATCGCCTGCGGTCACCTCTGGTTCGCAAGAAAGGAAAACTCGAAAAGGCGAGCTGGGACGAGGCCCTGGACGTGGTTGCCAAGGGTTTGAAAGCCATCCAAGAGAAGCACGGACCGGACGCAGTGGGCTTCTTCACCTCGGCCAAGGTTTCCAACGAGGAAAACTACGCGCTCCAGCGCTTCGGCCGGGCGTTGATAGGCACCAATAATATTGACCATTGCGCGCGTCTCTGACATAGCTCCACCGTGGCCGGTCTGGCCACCACGCTGGGCTCGGGTGCCATGACCAACAGCATGGAAGAGGTTTTCAAGTCCAAAGTTCTTCTGGTCATCGGATCCAACACGACGTGGAACCATCCTGTCTTCGGCTCCTTGCTCAAAAGAGCGGTGAAGCAGAACGGGGTAAAGCTCATTGTCTGCGATCCGCGGCGCATCGATCTGGTGGACTTCGCGGATATCTGGCTCAGGCACCGCAACGGCTCGGACGTGGCGCTTTTGTCTGGACTCCAGCACATCATCCTGCGAGACAACTTGGAAGCCGCCGACTATATCAGGGAACGGACGGAAGGCTTCCAGGACTATAAAAAGTCCATCGATTTCTTCACTCCCGAAAGGGTCCAAAAACTCAGCGGAGTCCCGGTCGAGGACCTGGAAGCCGCCGCGCGCCTGTACGCCACAGCCGGAGTTGGCGCGCTCTATTATTGCATGGGCATCACGCAGCACAGCCATGGTGTCGATAACGTCAAGTCCTGCGTCAACCTCCAGCTCATCACGGGAAATATCGGAGTGGAAGGTGGCGGCGTGAACCCTTTGCGTGGCCAAAACAACGTTCAGGGCGCCTGTGACATGGGTGGGCTGCCTAATGTGTTTACCGGATACCAGCCCGTGACCAATCCGGCCGCGGTTGAGAAGTTCTCCAAATATTGGAACGTGCCACTGAGTGATCGGGTCGGCTTGACCCTCACCCAAATGATCCCGGAATGCGGCAAGAAGATCCATGCGATCTACATTCTAGGCGAAAACCCCATGGTCTCCGATCCGAACTTGCATCATGTGGAAGAGAGCCTGCGCAAGCTGGATCTTTTGGTGGTCCAGGACATCTTCCTCACCGAGACAGCCAAGATGGCCCACGTGGTGCTGCCCGGAGTGAGCTTCGCCGAGAAGCTTGGCACCTTCACGAACACCGAGAGGCGCGTTCAGCTTTCCAATCCGGCGATCCGGCCTACCGGGAACGTGCGTCAGGACTACGAGATTATCGCCGATCTGGCTCTGCGATTCGGTCAGGAGTTCCCACGCGCACCCGAGTCTCTCTTTCAGGAAATCCGCGACCTCACGCCATCCTATGCTGGCTTGACCTATGAGCGAATCCGCGAGGTAGGGATTCCCTGGCCTTGTCCGACGGAGGATCATCCAGGCACCCGTTTCTTGCACGCGGGCAAGTTCGCCCGCGGCTTGGCCCTGCTCACCCCCGTCACCTACTCTCCCCCGGCCGAAGAGACCGATGAAGAGTACGACCTGGTACTGAGTACGGGCCGTATCCTGGAACACTTCCACACCGGCAGCATGACTCGCCGTTCCCAGATTCTGGACGCGGCCGTGAAGAACGGGCATGTGGAGCTTCATCCCGAAGACGCCAAAAAACGCGGTATTTCCGACGGGGACATGGTGACGGTCGCCACACGACGCGGTCGGATTGAGACCTCGGCCATGCTCACCGATCGCGTGGACCGCGGTTCGATCTTCATCCCCTTCCACTTTGCCGAGGCCGCGGCGAACATGCTCACCAACGATGCCCTCGATCCCATAGCCAAGATTCCCGAGTTCAAGGTCTGCGCAGCGCGCCTGGAACGGATCGCCGTCGCGGCCCTGGAGCAGAAGTGATTACGAAGCTCATCGAAAAAAAAATAGAAAAAATCGCCGCCCGGTATCCGGATCGCCGGTCCGCGCTCTTGCCAGCATTCCATTTGGTACAACGCGAGTCGGGAGGCTTTGTCGGACATGACCATCTGATCGCCATCGCGAAGATCATTGGTGTCCCGGTTTCGGAGGCCTATGGAGTCCAGACCTACTACACCATGTTTCGACGCGAGCCGGTGGGGAAGTACCATCTCCAGGTGGATACCAACATCCCGGCCATGCTGGCCGGTGCCGAAGAGATCGTAACCCACCTGGAACAGGCCTTGGGAATCCAAGTAGGGCAGACCACCCCCGACAAAAAGTTCACCCTGTCCACGGTCGAATGCCTCGCCTCCTGCGGAACCTGCCCTGTGATCCAGGTCAACGATCGCTACTACGAGAGCATGACCAAGGAGCGGACCGACGCCCTGCTTGCCAGCTTGCGCCGAGATAAGATGCCCGACATGCCTGTGGAAACCCATTTCCACACAGAGTGCAATGTCTTGCTGGCCCGAAGGGGCCTTCCCAATGCCACGGACATCGATGTCTACCTGGAGACGGGTGGCTTCCAGGGCCTGGAGCGGGCCCTCCAAATGAGCCCCGCGGAGGTGATCGCGGAGGTCAAGGCATCCAACATTCGCGGCCGAGGTGGCGCGGGCTTCCCCGCCGGTGTGAAGTGGGGATTTCTTGCCAAAGATACCGGCAAGCCAATCTATCTGGTATGCAATGCCGACGAAGGGGAGCCCGGCACCTTCAAGGATCGGCAGATCATGCAATACGATCCCCATCTGCTGATCGAGGGTATCGTCATCTCAGGCTATGCCATCGAGGCCTCCCTTGGCTTCATTTACATCCGTGGGGAATTTGCCTGGATCGCCAACATCCTGGAACGTGCTCTCGAACAGGCTCGAAACAAGGGCTTCTTGGGTAAAAACATTTTGGGGTCGGGTTTTGACTTCGACATTGTCGTCCATCTCGGCGCCGGCGCGTATGTCTGCGGCGAAGAAACAGCCCTCATCGAGTCCTTGGAGGGCAAGCGCGGTAATCCGCGGTTGAAACCCCCCTTCCCCGCCGTGATTGGTCTGTACGGCAGCCCGACCATCGTCAACAACGTTGAAACCCTGGCCTCGATTCCCTTCATCGTGGAGCGGGGTGCGAAGGCCTTCATGGAATTTGGCGAGGCAAACAACTTTGGCCCCAAAATCTTCGGCATTTCCGGCCACGTGAACCGACCCGGAGTGTACGAATACCCCCTAGGCACCCCCCTCGCAACCCTTCTGGATGCGGCCGGCGGTGTGGTCGGACAGCTCAAGGCCGTGATCGTGGGTGGCCTCTCCGTCCCAATCCTCACGGCCCAAGAGGCCGAGGGACTCGTTATGAGCTATGACGATTGCCTCAAGAAAGGGACCATGCTAGGATCCGGAGGAATTATGGTCTTGAATGAAACCGCGAGTATCCCCAAGGTGGCCTTGCGGGCCATCCGTTTTTATGCCCATGAGTCCTGTGGCCAGTGCACGCCCTGCCGCCAGGGCTCGCGAACCATCTCCGAGCTGCTTGCGGGCATCGTGGCGGGCCGGGGTACCCGGAAAGACATCGACCTGGTCTTGAAGCTCTGCGACAGTATCAAGGGCACGACCTTATGCCCCACTGGCGAAGCCTTCGCCGTGCCTATCGAGGCCATGGTCACGAAATTTCGCTCCGAGTTCGAGTCGCTGGTTTCTTGAATGCGGGGTTATGGAAGTTTTTCAATCCGCCAGCAACTTCCCGGCGAACAAAAGATGGTGATTCGATGGCACAATCAGCAAAAATCCTGGTCATCGATGATGACTCGGATATCCAGAATTTCTGCCAGCTGGTTCTAGAGGCAGAAGGATACACCGTCCTTGCGGCGTACTCCAGTGCCGAAGGGAAAACCGTGATGAACTCGGAGAAAGCCGACTTGGTGATCCTCGATGTCATGATGGAAGAGGCCGACAGCGGTTTTGAAGCGGCACGCTGGTTCGCCGCGGAATATCCGAAGGTCCCGGTGATCCTCTTCTCCAGCATCGCCGACGCGGCGGACTCCCTGTTCGATACAAGCTCACTTTCGGTGGCGGACCTGGTCAACAAACCGATCTCCGCTTCCGATCTTCTAAGCAAGCTGGAGCGGCTTCTGTCTCGCCCCTCTTGAAACGGGCCGAAAAAACGAATCCAGCATTTCAAATACCGACTCAACAAGAAAAGGAACTGTAAAAACATGGCAAGTGAGAATCTAGAAACCAAACGCTGGTGGATCGCGGTTGGGGCAATCATCATTCAGCTCTGTTTGGGTACTGTCTACGCCTGGTCCGTCTTCACGAAGCCGCTGATGGCTACCCACGGATGGAGCCTGCCTCAGGTCCAGGTTGCCTTCATGATCTGCATTGGTGTGATCGGTATCGCCGCCGCTTTCGGAGGCATTCTCGTGGACAAGAAGGGTCCGCGTTTTGTGGCAACCATCGGCGGCCTCCTATTCGGTACCGGCACCCTAGTCGCGGGTCTGGGTGACCAACTGGGCAACATCTGGATCATCTATCTGGGCTTTGGTCTCATCGCCGGCCTGGGCAATGGCTTCGGCTACGTCACCCCCATCGCCACACTCATCCGCTGGTTTCCGGACAAACGCGGCCTGGTAACGGGCCTTGCGGTCATGGGCTTCGGTGCCGGTGCCTTCTTCATGGGCCGCATTGCTCCAGACATGGTCAACCACTACCAGACCGTCGACAACGCCGGCAAAATGATCGGCTCAGGGGTATCCACCACCTTCTTCATTTGGGGAGTCATCTTTTTCGTCTTGGTGACGGGATCCGCTCAGCTCTTCAAGAATCCGCCCCAGGGTTGGACGCCCCAAGGCTTCGCTCCCGCGACAAGCAAGTCCGTTTCCGCAGCGGCGTCCTTGAACCTCGCCGAGGCCCTGAAAACACCCCAGTGGTGGATGCTATGGTCCATGCTCTTTCTGAACGTTTCCGCCGGCCTCGGTCTCTTGTCCCGGCTTTCACCCATGGCCCAGGAACTACTTAGCAAGACCATTGCCGATCCGGCTAAGCTAGCCATCGCCGGTGGCTGGGTAGTAGCCATCTCCTCGATCTTCAACGGACTTGGCCGCCTCATCTGGGCCTGGCTGTCGGACGCCATCGGCCGCAGATGGGTTTTCGTGATCATGTTTATCACTCAGTGTGCGCTCTATCTTTACCTGCCCCAGATCGCCAACATCACCATTTTCACCATTATTGCCTGCTACCTGCTCGCCTGCTACGGCGGGGGTTTTGCCACCATGCCGGCCTTTGCTGCAGATTCCTTTGGTCCAACCTACATTGGCCGTGTCTACGGCACCATGCTGACTGCATGGGGCGCCGCGGGTGTGGCCGGCCCGCTGGTATTCGCGCAGCTCAAGGGAACCCAGGCACTTTACGTCGCAGCAGGCCTGCTCGCGGTGGGCTTCGTTCTTGCAATTCTCTTCAAACGACCAACAACACGGGATGCCTGAGATGGACGTCAATAAGATCTTTGAATATGCTCTCGCCCGAGAGCGCGAGGGCTACGAGTTCTTCAGCAGTCATGCCGAAAAGGCTCAGCACGCTGCCGTGATAGGAGTTTTCCAGAGACTGGCGGCGGAGGAGAAGGCACATATTCGCTACATCGAGCGGCTCATGGCTGATCTGGCCGGAGAAAAACTGCCCGAAGATGATCGCACCCTCGTCGACCACGACAAGAGCTTCTTTTCCGAACGGGCCGCCTCGGAGATGATCGATCAGACCACCATCGAGGCCATGGTCCCAGATCTTCCAGTGCTCAGGATGGCCTTCCTCATCGAGCGGGATCTTGCCGAGTTCTACTCGAATCTGGCCCCTAAGGCCGAGGGAGAGGCCCGCAAAGCTTTGGAAAAACTCGCGGCCTGGGAACGGGAACACGAACGGCTTTTCAAATCACTCCACGATAAGATCTTTGCCGAATACTCCGGCATGCCGTGGGGCGGCTAGCCGCCATAGTTCATGAATGATCGCCGAATCGAAATAAGCCACTAAAAAGAAAAGACGTTCGAGAATCTTCGGCAATCATTCCAAACAGTACGAATCTATTGACGGCTCGGCACGCAGTTGCAAAAGGAGATTCAGTGATGCGATGGTCTGGGCAATCATGGTTTCGGGTGTTTTCCTCGTTGCTCTTCCTTGCCGGTAGTGCATTGGCGTTTGCGGAGGATCCTCCCAGCGAGGTGCGTGACCTTTCCGAACATCGATGGATCGATACCGGAGCCGACCGGATCCATTCGGTTCGGCGTTTCGGGTGGCAACTGGCGGCAGTCGAACCGATGGTGACGGAACACCAACACCGGGTATCACTGACCGCAGCCGACGACCCTTTACCGGCCGATCCGATATCAATTTCAGCCGGCGATTTGAGTCTCACCTTCGAACGGACCGAATCGGGACTGCGGCTGACGCAACTGACCGACCTGGCCAAGCAACATCAGCTCTTTTCTGCCAAGACATTGCCCCTTTTCCGTGTTGTTGTGCGCAACGCCCAAACTCGAGAAGAAATCACGCTGGTGGCCGATTCTGGCTGGTCGGAAATCAACA
>JAFGFZ010000124.1 GCA_016930815.1 Pirellulales bacterium
CCGGCTTTTTGGAAAAGCCGGCTTCTGAAGACCGCAAACTGACATAGCATCTGGAATCAGCCATCCCACCCGCGAATTCAATTCAGGAATCGTGCATCCCATGCCCCATGAAATTCCCCTTGCCGACCTTTGCCCCGACGACCGATTCGGGATTGTTGTCTCCCACTACAATGAATCGGTGACAAGCCGGCTATTGAATGGTGCCGTGGAAACGCTCCGTTCGCATGGCGTGCAAGATTCGGCCGTTGACATTGCTTGGGTTCCCGGGGCATGGGAATTGCCCGTTGTTGCACAGCGGATGGCCAGGAGTCGGCGATATGCGGCCGTGATTTGTCTCGGAGCCGTGATCCGCGGAGAAACGACGCATGACCAGCATATCAATCGGGCCGTGAGTGGCGCGCTTGGCACCATTGCCCTCGACAACGACCTGCCCATTCTTTTTGGACTTCTCACATGCCAGACCCTCGAACAGGCAATTCACCGGGCTGGCGGGAATGTCGGTAATAAGGGCGCCGAATGCGCCGACGCGGCCATCCAGATGGTTCGGCTTCTGAAAAACGTCCGATCCAGTCCCAACGAGTAACCGCGGGCCGAATTCTCGATCGTTCTAACGAGGCCATCGATCACGCAATCCCGGCTCGGAAACCTTTCATCGAGACGTCTTACCACTCATAGACCTTGTCGCCGATCTTCACCACGACGGGTTCGTCAAGCGCGTAGTATTGCCCGATTTCCCTGCCGTGTTGGCGGACGAGTTCGAAATAGTCGTCACTGAAGCGCGTGATTTTATTGGCATTCTTTTCCTCTTCCTCGGTCAATTTGGAATCGACCCAACGCCCACCGCGGAAGAAGAATGTCTTTTTGCCGATCATTTGAACGGTCTGGATGGCGACATTCTCGCCACGCTCCAAGTCGTACGTTTGGGCCGCATCACCAACCAGGGCCGGACCCGCAGCCCTGCCATAGTAGGCACCGCTTCCTAACCCCCCTTCGCTTGGCATACCTCCTGCTGGCGTCACGGTTGCCGCAGGGGCCCGATTCGGCTGATCGGCTCGCTGCAAGTAGCCCTTGCCGGCACGGCCCATGAAAGCGCCAAGCCCATCGGTTTCCGATAGCTGGCGGAGGGCAAGTTCGCCCGCGTGGCGGGTGTTGAAGGCCATGTCATGGAGGTTGCTGGTCTCGTCGGCCAGAAACGTGGTGTAGGGGGTCAAGATGCCGTGTTCGGTCGCCAATGTCACCAGCTCCTTGATGAGTTCCTCATTCCGTCCTTCCAGATCGAGTTGGTCGATGATTTCACCGACTCGCCGCGTTGCCCAGAGCTTGGCGACGAATGCATTGGTGCTATCGCCGCTTTCGGCAGCTAGGTTGGCTGGAAAGTCGAACCGCTGCTCCTTATCCCCCATGGTGCCGGTGATCACAACCTTTGCCGAGCCGCTCACCTTGTAACGTCCGACCAGAACCAACTGTTCCCCGGCGAACAGGTCGAGCGTCTCTTTTGGGTAGACCCGATTGATGGGAGTCCCCTGTTCGACACGGGCCCCCTCCACATCGACCTGGATTGCAACATTGGTGAGCACAGGCGCCCCAATGCGTTGATAGAATTTGCTGACCGCTGCCTCGATATCCTCATTCGGACGAACATACTCGCTCTGGCCATGATTCGACCGGACGAGCCGGTCCAGGAGGCGGCTGTTGACATCGTACCCGACGCCGAATGCGAAGAGCCGGGCTCGAACGCGATTGGCATTCTTGGCATTCGCGTCGATCTTGGTCTCTCCCATCTCGCCAGCCGTGGGCAATCCATCGGTGAGGAAGATGATGTAATTGGGCCGGCTGGAATCGGTCAACATCGACATGGCCCGTTGCAAGGCCCCGTCAATATTCGTGCTGCCACCAGCATAGAGCCCTTCGATAAAACCCAGGGCGGATAACCGAGTTTCCTCGTTGAAACGCTGAATCTCCGGACGATACGATTCAATCTCACTGTCATAAGCGATGATATTGAATAAATCGCCCTCACGGAGATTATTCAGAACGAATTTTAAAGCGCCTTTGGCTTGTTCTATTTTCTGTCCACTCATGCTTCCGGAACGGTCCATGACAAAAATAACATTCTTCTTGGGACGTTCCGCTGAATCTGCTTGGATCGGTGGTGATGCCAGCAAAAGAAAATAACCATCCTGCCCGGGATCGGGGCGGTAACTGATCACACTCGTTGCGAGCTGCTCCTTGCCAACGTCGTAGAACAGGCGGAAATCCGAGGTCGGGATCTGTTTTTCCATGGCAAACGAGACGATCGCCTGGCTATCAACGGGGCGTTGGATGTCGACCGAATGCGATGGGCAATAGACGTTTTTTATCGGTGTCTTGCTGTCGATTACCAGGTGGATCTTCAGGTGTTCCACCGCATCCGACGTGTATTTCGCGGTACTGAGAGGGAAGAGAAAGTCCGTCATTCCTTCAAATTTGCGGCATATCTGCGAATAACGGATTTTCACGGTCCGTTTGGCTCCCGGGGGGACCGGGAAGACGCTCGTCTTAAACATTCCCGTGCCAATCCATTCCAAAAGCGCCGGATCTTGATTTTTCCGAACAATGGACTCATAGAGCCGGCGGGCTTCTTCCGCCGGAAGAAGTTGGGCGTCGTACTCCTTGCCGTCGATCATCAGTGTCAAACGATCAATGGCCCCATCGTACGGTAATGGGAAAACAAAGCAGACTTCCATCTGCTGACTGCCCGTGTTGACGAAGGACTGAGATACCTGGACACTGGCAAGCTGGTCACTCAATTTCACATCCACGTCAAGCGATTCAATCTTGTACCGACTGGCCGGAATGGGTTGGGGGTGGGGATATGGGTAAGGCGGATGGATTATGTGGGGACGCGGGAGCCGTACGTGATGGCCGGATCGCGTGTCGACCAATAGGCCCTGAGCGGATCCAATCTGGGATAGCATGAGGCACGCCGTTATGGCGAGGGCGAGGGCGGAAACCGCACAATATTTATCCAAGCGTGGCATGATGCATCCTCTCCAATAAATGTGAAATGAATGGACCGGCCGAGGGGCAATCCAATGGGATCCCTTCCGCGAGGCAACCGTTTCTGCTTTTTTGGACGCACGGCCCGGATGGAAAGTTCCATCGAAGAACCAATGTGAAGATACGGCCAGAAGATACGGCCGTTGAAGGGCCGGAATCCAGTGTGGTCCGTTCCCGTTCCCATTGGCAACGCATGCTGATTCCCAGAAGCCGGCTTTTTCGGAAAAAGCCGGGCTTCTTTTTCCAAAAAGCCGGCTTCTCCACAATCGCAATTCTCTTCAAGGGGCTATCGAACTCAACCAAGCCATGGCCGGCTGCGATTGAGCGTTTTTGGCAACGTGTCGGTCGCGATTTTCACATCGGCTTCGACCTGGAAATCAAACATCCCGGCGATGATGAAATCCGCGCCGTGGCGATAGGCGTAAGAAAATGCAACATTCGGGTGAATCGCTCCGGCCGCCATGACCTTGAAGGCGACCCAGGGCTTCGAGACCGTCTCCATGAAGGCCGCAGTCTCCTCGGGATCGTTGCACCACATGCTGTCATTGTTGGCGTTGTGATCACCGGCATTCGGTTGCATCCAGTCATATTCCTTCCGGCCCGCAACGGGTGTTGCCGACCAGTATCTGTCGGGATGGAACGTCTTCACATAGAAGTCCGGATCGATATGTTCTTTCTCGCAGGCGATGGGCATCTTCAGCGAATGGCCGCCAACTCCAGCCGGGACGCCCTGGGCTTTGATCAAATCGACCATTTGCCCGATGACATCCATCGAGCCGCCCTGCATCATGAAATGATCGGTCTCGCCACCGTGGGAATAGAGTAGCGTGGCACCTGTGTCGACCTGACGCTTGATGATATCGTTCATCGCGGTCTTGTCTGGGGTGAACGAGATACAGACCATGGTCTGGATTTGGGTGTCGCGATTCCGATTGTATTTCAGCACGACATCCCAGCAGCGGGGATCAATCTGGATCGTGTTGATGCCACATGCTTGCGCTAGTTCCAGTGTTTCAAACACCTTCGATTCGGTATTGTAAGATGTGAATAGCTTCGATGCGTACATCAGATCCCGGCTATGGGCCCAACCACCGATCAGATTCCCGCCAATGAAGAGCCGGCTCAGGGAGACATCACAAATTTTCCCGCAAGGCAGGCTGCCGGATGGGATGTCGGTTTGTGGTCTGGACGTTGAATTCGGTTGCGAGTCCGGGTTCTGAATGGCAGCTTGGAGGATGTTTTCTTCGATACTGCTGTAGGCAGCACCTACTCCGGCGGCCCCCAGGATACCCCTGGCCAGGAAACATCGGCGATCCGTCTTTCTTTCAGTCATTGTCGAGTGCCTCCGCGCGGGGAATTCCAGTTGGTGGATGATTCCTAGTCTCCCCCAAAGCATGCATCAAGTCAACAACACCCCAAGATACCGGCGTCCAATGCATGCATTTGCCTATCCGAGTCTGAATTGCCTCGATTCGGTCTTGCCGAAAGGCCACAATTTCTCGATGATTCCACCCTCCGTTGGATGTTTGCGCCACGCATGGATCCAGGGCGGCCAGCGGAAGCCCGGTCATTTCCAACTGGCATTCGGTGAGCCACGATCGCTCGTCTCGCCGGGACGATGCATGTGTCGAAGAACAAGGCCATTCGACCAGGATCGATATCTCTTATGTCCTTGCGATATTGGCTACTTTGGTTTGTCTTCCTTCCCGTGATTGGCGGTTGCCAAGGCTGGCAGGAACGATCCGGCACGCCAGTGGCGGAACGGGCGATGAACCAATCCGGTTGGGTGCCCCCAGTCCAGGCGGGTGATATCTTTCTTCCACCAGCCACTCTAGGGACGCAACTCGAACCGGGCACCATGGTACCGTTCCCAGAAGAAATGATGTCGCCGGACCCAATGGGGCTCCCCTCGGCAATACCTGAGATGCCCGTGCCTGGTCTACCTCAACCGATCGATGGCCAGGCCTTGCAGAATCCACTCTTTGTTCCCGTTACGAATCATGATGCGGCTTGGCGTGAGATCGTCGATGTCATGGATGACTATTTCCCGATTCGCAGGGAAGAACGCGTCCAAGAGGTGGGCGGGTTGCTTACAGAAGGACGTATTGAAACCTACCCGCAAGGGGGAGCCACCCATGTTGAACCGCATCGGTATGATTCGGTTGGCCGATTCAACCGGTGGCAGAGCACACTCCAGACGATCCGTCGCACGGCGTCTGCCCGAATCGTGCCGACCCACGGAGGATATTCCATCGACCTGACCGTGCAAAAAGAATTGGAAGACCTGCCTCGACCCGAACAGGCCACGGCCGGGGCGGCGACATTTCGAAGTGACGGGTCCTTGCCAAGTCGCCGGGCTGAAGAGGTCAGCCATTCCTATGCGTCACCGAATTGGATCCCACTCGGACGAGACACTCCATTGGAACAACAGATTCTCAGTGAACTACTCGCCCGGCTCGATGTCACGCCCCAGGGAGTCGTCTATTAAATTCAATTCAGTTGGGAACGCCGAATTCCTTGGGAATACCGAGCGCGATCGCTGGCGCGGTGTTTGATTTCCTTGGGCACGCGACGGGGAGTCGGATCGTAAAAGCCGTGCCCATGCCAGGTTCACTCTGAACCCGGATCTTTCCCTGATGGGCCTCGATGATGTCGCGGCACATCGCCAGGCCAACACCGGTTCCACCCTTGCCCGTCGAGTCGGGACCCGTCTTTGTCGTGTAGAACCGTTCAAAAATCCTGGGTAATTGGTCCTTCGGAATACCATGGCCCGTGTCACGGATTGTTAGATCGACCATCCCCATTTCAGGATCGTGCGCAAGATGGATCCAAAGACGACCACCCTTCGGCATGGCCTGACGGGCATTGATGAGCAAATTAAGTAATACCTGCTGAATTTGATTCCCGTTTGCGAGTACCTTCGGGACCGTGTCGAGCCGTAACTCGATAACGATGTGGTATTTGTTCATCTCGCGCTCAAGCAACACGAGAGTCTCATCCAGAATCGTGCCAAGATCCGTTGGCACGAAATCACGGCTGCGATTTCGGGCTAAGCCCAACACACTATTGGTGATCTTTTCGGCCCTTCGTGCGGCAGTCAAGATCTGATCAAATGATTTATCACGTGTTGCCGTATCCTGATGGCGCATGCCAATTTTCGCATAGTTCATAATCGTCATCAGGACGTTGTTGAATTCGTGAGTGGTCGTGCTAACCAGCTCACCCAACGCGGTCATTTTTTGTGCCTCACGGAGTTGCTCCTTGAGAATCGCGATTTGCTCTTGGAAATCACAAGATTCATGTGCCATATTCTTTGCTCCACCGGTCGAACAATTCCCCCAGATTGCCAGGCCAATGCCGACTCGCCGTTTTACCCGGTTCGTTAGTCTTAAACTATTATGAGGTATTCGCTTACTGCATTTTGACGTATCGTCGAACTCGCCTGGGCATCTGCAACATGTCTCGCTACAATCCGGCTGGAACAAGCAAGAGTTCTCCTGATAGTTAGGGAGATGCAAGAATGCACACAGTCGAACTCCTCGAATTAGCCCTCCAGGCCGTTCAAGGTGCCGGGTATCGGATTCGCCGGGATCTGCTAGCAGGGCAGGGGGGAGGTGCCTGTACCATCCGAGGTCAAAAATGGCTTTTCCTTGACCTGGGAACCGATTGCACAGAACAGCTCGATGAAGTACTCGAGATCCTCCGCGAGGATCCGGTCATGGATACGATGAAACTCCCTGATGAATTGACGATCCTGCTAGATCGCCGGCGCGCTGCCTAGTAACACACAGCAATCGACGGTTCTATTCCCGGTGAATCCGGTCTGAATAGAGCCCATGTTGCGTAATGTATTCGGCAACGGCCGGTGGTACGAGGCCGTTGATGGATTGACCTAACGAAATCCGACGACGAATTTCGGTACTGCTCACATCGACGGGTGGCATATGGATACTGAGCTGGCGTAGCTGCTCAATCCGCTGTTTTGGCATCCAATCCGCAAGTACATTCCAGTTGATTTCCGCTCCGCCGGATCGGATCACGATAATTGGCGTTGCCATTTGGATTATTTTCTTGATCTGGCGCCAGGATGGGAAATCAGCAAGGGCATCGGATCCGAGGAGCAGGAAAAGTTCATCTTGAGGCTGCGTTTGGGCAATGGTACGGAGCGTATCGATCGTATAGCTGACGCCCGACCGTTCGATTTCAATACGTGAAATGACCATCTGCTGGATTCCGCCAATGGCCAATTCAAGCATTGCCAATCGATCGTCATCCGATGCATATGGCCCTTCTTGTTTCAACGGTTGTTGGGCGGCAGGAATAAAACAGACCGTATCCAGTGGCACCTGATCGCGGCAGGCCAGAGCCAACTGGATGTGCCCGATATGGACGGGATCGAAACTACCACCAAAGATACCGAATTTCATGGCAATCCTTGGTATCGCAAGAAGAAGAATGGCATGAACTTTTTATGCGGCCGATCGAATCAGGGATTGCTGCCAATCGTGGGCCGATGCATCTGACAGAAGATCAGCTAACATCTCCATGGTAACAATCTCCAGCCTCCCCTTCCTATGGAGGCGAGCCGCGAAGCATAAGGTCCTGGAGAGAGTCCATACGGCCATTCGACCAGCTTCCGCCAGCCGGGGCAAGTCCACAACAAGATGGCATAAGCCGCCACGCTCCACCGCGCTGGCGATTTGGGATCGAGCCGTATACCCGCGTCCGCCACCCAATACAAAGCGGCGCGTGCCTGGTAGTTGCAGCGATCCGGGTATTTCCCAAAGGCCGAAATAGAGCGGATGGGGCTTGGCAGGATGGCGTGCCCGACCAGCAATATCAATCATGCCCCGGACCGCCGAAATTCCATGCTGAACCAACAGGTCCAGCGATTCATCGACCAAAATATCGCGTGGCACAAAGGATCGAATGGCTTTCCCAAGTGCCTCCGCCTGGCCGATCCGCCGGGAAAGTTCGCGAGCAAACAGACCGCGACCTACCCGGCTTCCCACCCAATTCGGTTCCCCAAGCAATGCCACGTCGTGTCCAATTCGGGAACTCCATAACCGTGTTGCCTTGCTGGACGTTGCCGGCTCGGCAATGGCCCAAGTCGCAGGGATGCCAAGAAAATCCATCCCATCGATCAGAGCATGGCCAACCTCATGAATTCCGCGAAAAACACCCGTGGATGAGATGAGTTCCGCTGGCTCCAAATCGACTGTGATCAGAAGCCGACCAACAGATTGAGTACATTCCGTTATGCATCCGGTGGTCGCTGCGTCGTATGCCATCGTAACCTGCAAAGAATCCAATCTGGACGGGGCCCGACAATCGTTGCTATCGGCCTTCTTCGTCCAACAACTACCGATGACTCAATCGTAATAAAAAGTGCGCGGAACAGGTCAATCAGGCAATCTACGCATCCTGCGGGACATGGACCGATTGCACTGCGTGGATCGGCGCAAGTTCTATCATGAACTTCGTCGCGAGCGGCCGGGGAACGCTCATGAAATATGCGGACGAGTCACCTGCTTGAATCAACGGATTCCCAGATCAATAATTGGCAAAAATTCGATCCATGCGTGCCGCGATATCGCGAAGTCGGTCCTCGCCTCCACCAGGAATTTCCGCGGTGGCCCAACCCTGAAAGCCAATCTTGGACAATTCGTTGATCACAGCCGGCCAGTTACAGTCGCCTTCGAGCAGTTCCACCTGGAAACCAGCGCCTTGGTTTTCTTGCGTGGCCTTCTTCAAACTGAATTCTTTGATATCGAGTTTAATAATCCGCTTGCCCAGAATCCGAATCCAATCGATGGGCGGGGAATATCGAACGGCATTCCCAACGTCGAAGTAGGCCCCCACCGCCGGGGAATCCAGTTGGTCGATGAACTTGGCCGTCTCTCCCGGATCGGTCAGGAAATTGTTCCAGACGTTTTCCATCAGAATCTGAATGCCAAGATCCGCAGCCAAGGGAATGGCCTCACGAATCGCAGGCAAGGATCGGTCCCAAGCCTGCTGGTAAGTCGTGCCCTCCGTGACAACTCCGGGGACCAGGAGCACACTGGTTCCACCATATGCCTTGGAGTCCTGAATCGCCGTCTTCAAGTCCTCGATGCCCTGCTGGCGGACCTTGGGATCCGGATGAGAAAGCGTTGTCTTCCAATGCGTGGAATCGACCACACCGTGGATCGTGAAGTCCGCCTCTTGCCGGGCGCGGAGGACGTCGTCCCGGTTCCATCGATTGGGACTGGGAAGTTCGACACCATCAAAGCCCAGCCGCTTCAATAACCGAAACTTGTCCGTCAGTGTGCCCTCCATACGAACCATTTCGATTTTAACGGCCTTTCTGATCCGTTTTTCATTCAACAACACGGCCCCATTCGCAAAGAGGGATCTTGTGCCTGAGACGAGCCCCGTTGTCGCGGCAATTCCTGCTGCCTTCAAAAAATCTCGACGTTCTGTCCGTTCATGAAAAGACATAATTCGGCCTCGTGAAGAATCTGAGAAAAAAGCTGGACGCCATCGCTTCAGTATCCAGAAATCTCTCTTTTAAAGCTAGCCCCTACGACCACCATGTTGTTGGCCTATCTCCAAAAACGCCACGATCCATGCGTCGGGATGCAAGACAACTACAAACAATTTCTCGACATGGTTCAACCAATGCGTCCTATTCGCTGTTGCAATATTGGGATCCATGATAGGCCGAAGACCTTCTTCACCGTAGTCTGGGGTAGCACCCTCGTTGTTACACACAAGTCGAGATTCAGGATACGAACCAACCATCCAAGCCCTTGTCCCCGAAATGAGCCAGCCGTCCCAGCCCCCTCG
>JAFGFZ010000125.1 GCA_016930815.1 Pirellulales bacterium
ATGAAGGAGTGGATGAAGGAGTGGATGAAGAAACGTGACCGGCGAGCCAAGAAGCCCTACGGATGACATAAAACGAAAAAGAAATCACAAATCCAATGGTTTAGATCCTAAAATCCGGAATAATCCATTTTCCCCTTGATTCCCTGTTTTTCCTATCATATTTTTTTAGACACAGTCACCTTTGACAACTCATCGGGAATGAGCCACCCATGGCTGTTACGAACCGGGCCGATTTAATCGCACGTACGCATCAAGTTCTCAAACGGCATTTCAAGCCTGTTCACCCACCCAAGCGGAGCGTATTTGAACACATGCTCTATGCATGTTGTTTGGAAAACTCCGGGCATGACGCGGCGGATGAAGCATTTTCTAAACTCCGCGACCAGTTCATCGACTGGAATGAAATCCGTGTTAGTACCACGATCGAATTAACCGAGGTAATGAAAGGCCTCAGCGATCCAAAAGATACCGCGGTGCGCATCAAACGGATTCTTCAGGGTGTTTTTGAGGCGACCTACTCGTTCGATCTTGAATCATTGACAAAAGAGAATATTGGGCAAGCGGCCAATAAGATCCGTAATTTGGATGGAACCACCTCGTTTGTTGTCGCTTACGTCATTCAACAAGGCTTGGCTGGCCATGCGATTCCTGTCAATAGTGGACTCATTGATGCGTTTCGGATTCTTGGTATCATCTCCGATTCGGAAGCAGCCAAGGGTACCATACCCGGCTTGGAACGGGCGATCTCCAAGAATAACGGGATTGAGGTAAGTTCGATTCTGCATCACCTGGGCGTCTTGTTTCATCAGAAACCTTATAGCCTCGCCGTTCGGAAGTTGCTTCTGGAAATCGCCCCCGATTGCAAAAACAGCTTACCCAAACGGCCATCCAAAAAGCCACCCGAAGTCAATCCACCCACGCAACCAGAATCAGAGGCACCAGCTCCACCACTTCCGTCCCCGGAGGCCGAACCCGCAATCGATCAAGCGAAACATCCGCTCCCAAAAGTGGTCGCCAAGAAACCGGCCGCGAAACCAGTTCCCCAACCTCCCGTGACTAAGAAAAAGGCCGCGAAGAAACCGGCGACAAAAAAACCAGCAGCTAAAAAACCCGCAACTCGAAAGCCGGCTGCGAAAAAATCGACCGTTAAGAAGCCGGTCAAGAAGCAATCCACCGCGAAAAAGCCAGGCACGCACACCTCCAAGAAAAAAGTCCACACTCGAGAAAAGTCGCAGACCACCAGGAAGACAACCACCAGGAAATCCACGACCAAGCAACTTTCCAAGCGCAAACCACGTTGAAACCTGGAGGCCGGCAGGAGAGGATTCGAACAATGTCAGGACATTCACATTGGGCGGGCATCAAACATAAAAAGGCCTTGATCGACAACAAACGTGGCAAACTCTGGAGCAAGCTCTCGAAAGCCATCATCATTGCAGCAAGATCGGGGGGCGGGGACCCTGCAATGAATCTACGCCTTCGCTATGCCATCGATGATGCAAAATCGGTCAGCATGCCGAAGGAAAATATTACCAGGGCGATCAAGAAGGGTATCGGAGAAATTGAGGGTGGATCACTCGATGAAGTCTTCTACGAAGGATATGGCCCTTGCGGCGTTGCCATCCTGTGCGAAATTCTAACCGATAACCGAAATCGAACAGCTCCAGAAATTCGAAATCTATTCGAACGAAATGGCGGAAAACTTGGCGCCACCGGTTGCGTTGCCTGGATGTTTGATCGCAAGGGTTTAATCGTTGTTCCCAAGGATGCCATCGATGAGGATACCCTTATCGAACTGGCCCTTGAAGCCGGAGCCGATGATGTCCAAGTCGGAACAGATTCCTACGAGATCTTGTCCGCCGTGGATGTTTTCAGCAATGTCTCGGCAGCAATCGACAAGGCGAACCTAAAAACGGATCTCTGTAAAATCGCCCAAATTCCCAAAGAGATGCTTGAAATCGATGTCGATAACGCCAGGAAGGTCCTCAAATTGTTAAATCAACTCGATGAACATGATGATGTCCAGAATGTCTCAGCGAACTTGAACGTTCCGGATGAAATCATGGAGGAGATAGGCAGTGAATGACGAATCAATCGCCAGGGATCGCCCGCGGTTTTTCGTCATTCTGATTTCGTCATTCGTCCATTTCTCCGTTGCTCTTCATTCTTGTCATTCTTTCCCCTGGTGTTCGACGTCGGTCCAATATTCTTGAAAATCGAATTCGGGACTATTATCCTGGTCATGGCACTCAATGCACATCCGGACAACGGCGCCATCGGTTTTCTGGCCTGGCTTATTCCCCTCGTTCTCGGCGATTTTCAACCTCAAAGCGGCGCGGTAGCGTTCGAGTACCGTGGCGGATAGTTCATTCGCACGGTTCTCAGCGGTGACATGATCCAAGCCAGGACCATGGCAATTTTCACAGCCATTATGGAGCATCTGCGGAGTTTTCTCTTGACTTAGATATCCCGTTGTATAAGGAAAATATTTCTGGAAATTCCAACCCGTGACGTGGCAACTGATACATTCCGGATCATGCGTGCGAGGTGGATCGAGATTCACCAGGGTATCGAATGCATGGGCGTGGGTCGTCTGTTCGAAAACTTCGGCTGCTTCCATATGGCAGTCCACGCATGTTGAGGTACCGGCAAAACGGCCACCATCCCCACGCGGGGCTGGTTTCACCTGCAATCCATCCAGACCGAGTGTCTGGAGATCTTTCTGGTACTTGACCATCATGGCCAGCATTTCTTGGGTTCCCGGGAAACGGGCATCCAGTGGCACACGGTTGTAACGCACGGGCATTTGGGGATCGTCAAAAATGCCAACAACCGAGACATACATCCCTTTCTGGCCAACTTCGATGAGCCTCGTTTTCGTGCCCTCGACATGGGTCATTTCCGTGGGAGGTTCATCGAAACCACCCGCGGTCACGACAAAATCAAAAACTGGGAATCGTTTTGCCAGTGCGGTGGACTGGTCTGGAGATGCATGAGCAAGCAGAATGCAGATATCACAATTCGCCGAATGCATCTGCGGTACGATTTCCTCGATCGCGGAGACCATGTGAACGGCCTGCACATCGATGGAATTGGTTAGCCCCTTGTGGTGTTCATCGCCAAGAACCGCAGTGACACCAATTCGATATCCTCCAGCCTCAAGCACGGTAAAACGGCGGGTGAAACCACTATCAAATCCCCCGAGCGCAACATTCGCTGAAAGAAATGGGTTCTTATTCTCGAGTTCAGCAGCCAATGGGAGTACTTCCAATCTCAGGTCGTTCGGTCCCAAACTGACAGCGTGATAACCGAGCGTCACGAAAGACTCGATGATATGGCGGAATTTTATTTCTGCTTGTGGACCAAAACGCTTGACTTGCCCGCCCACGTCGAGGAGTACCACCGGCCAACCCTCGGCGCGCAGTTGCTTGATCAAAGAAAAACGGCGTGACAAACCACCTTTTTGATTGTCCAGCCCGGCACAACCGCAAGGTTCGATGTAGCCGTTCAGTTCGCCGGTGAACAGAAATGCAACCTTGGGCTTATTCCATCCCACGAAGATTGGGCCATTGCGTTGGATCATTTCATTGATTTTCGCCTGGTCCACCGCACTGGATGTCTTCGAGGATGCCGCAATTCGCGACGATTGGACACGTTGTGGAATCGAAATCGTACCGGATTCGTTCCCGGAAGTGGAATCGCTTGTGTTGGTTGCATCCATTGCCTCGGGTACCAATCCGTCGCTTCCAGTCGTATGCGAAACCTCCTTGTCCGGCAGAGGCATCGCCGATATTGGGGCTGGTAGCGGGATGGCCGATACCGGTCCCAGTTCCTCCGGGAACTCCTTGCCCTGTGGATCGCGGAGACGATTCATGGAACCTGAAGGTTGGTTGGCGGATTGACGCCGGAGAGGATTCTCATTCTCCACCTGTGATGGATCGACCGACGCGGCCCGTTCGACCGTTGCGGCCTCTGGATTGTCCCACAAGATCGCGTGCTGGTCTGGCATTTCCCTAGGTTGGTCTGGCAAGTCTGCAGGAGAGTCCAGCATAGTCCCACGGGGATTCGGCGACCATGCAGATGGATTGGAAATCCCATACGGCCCAATGCGATCGCTTAATCCGGTTCCACGGGCCTCATTCCCCCCATCCCCGGCAGGCGGAACTGCCTCGCCGCTCGAATCTCCCTCTGGTGGCGACGGCAATTCCATTTGGGGAGCCGATTCTTTTGATTCAGGAGGACCTTGGTCCTTGAGGCTTTCTTCCTTGACCTGATCAGGCGGCGTCACATCGACATAGGTTGGGCAGCCGACCAGCACCATCAAGGACAATGCAGCGATGACCGTGAAAAACTTCCAAAGGATTTTATCGAGGCGAATAATCATAGGAATGATTCAAGGAAGGATGGATAGAACTTGGCACAAGCCAGACGGAAACCGGGGCCAATTCCCATGGATTCGTGGATGAAAACTGACCTTGGAGCGGCCGATCCATAACTTTCCGGTTTTGTTGCCCTGACCCCTACCCCTCTCCCAGAGAGAGGTGACAGGAGAGAAAGTTACTTTTCGGCCGTTCCCTAGTTATCTCTTTATCGGAATATTACGGCAAGAGAAATTGGGAGGTCTGAAGGAACGCTTGCCGAAGTTCCCTTCCAATCGATCCAGCTAGCAGATTGATTTCTCGCGAGGAATTAATCTTCGATGATAAACTGAACCTTAATTTCCAGCCGAGGAACGTTGGGATGCGTGGTCTCCAAAACAATCCGTCCCAACTTGCCACTCATTCCTCCAACAAATGCTGCTGGCGGTGAACCGGGTGGAATCCATACGGTCAGCGGGATGCGTGCCACTTCGCCAGTACTGCGTTCACCTAATTCAGCGACCAGAAAATCAGGTGTCTTTTCAACAAGTTTCATTGTAACATCATTGGCATGCTCGCCACGCATCACCAGAAGAAGGGTGGCCTTGGCACCCGCGGTGCTCTTCATCGCACCAAGTTGCAGGATTCCGCTTGCTTCATTGTAGTATTTTCCGAAGACGGATATCTCGGTGGTGATCCGTACGGAAACTGGGATATCCATTTTTTCAGCGTTCTGGAGGTCGGTCGCGATTCGCAGCCATCCCCGGTGGACACCAAACGGGGCAGTCTCCTTGACCGTCACTCGAACTCGGTAACCGTCCTTGGCCAAAGGATCGGGTAGTTCGGTAGGATTGACCCGTTCGATGGCCACAACAAAATGCTCGGGCGTATCGATGCCGATGAATTCATGACCGAGGATCGAAAACCGATCCACATGGTGCGACATAACAAACACTTCAGCGGTTTTGCTTTGACCTAGTGACACCCGATCGAAATGGAGAACGGGAGGAGCCACCGATGTCAGCTGGCTGATGCGCCCGAATACCGTCAAAGTGATTCGGCGCCGGTCAGGATCGTTCGTGAAAATCGTTGCGCTTTGCCGGAATTCGGAAGATTCTGTCTTCGCGGTCCATTCGAGCCGTACGGGGACCGTTTCGCCCGGTTCGATAGAATCCTTGGATACTTTTCCCACGGCACATTTGCAGGTGGTATCACCCACGGTTAGCTGCAATCGACCCTGGCCGACGTTCTGAAACAGGAACTCATGGGACCTTGTCGTATCTCGTTCCATGGCTCCGAAGTCATACGTTTCTTGATCCACTCGAACTCGTGGGATAGGTTCCCCAGGACGTGGCAACGATGGTTGCCGGGAATCGATTGGGACGATGGATGGGTCGGACGACGTGCCACCCACTTGGATGATTGCCATGCCCGATCCCAGGCAAATACCTAGAATGCTGCAACCTATGATTAGAAATATCGTTTTCACAACTCAAGAATATTTAAAGGAATGATGGCTGGAATGGAATAAGATCCATTGATTTCATTCTATCCGATGAGGCCATTTCAGAGAATGTCCCGCTTCAGCTTGAGGTGGAATTTCTCTCGGTTCGATGCTGGATGGAAGATTGAAAAAACGTGGAAGATTCTCTAAACTGGCATGGATGCCGATTCCGGGGACTCCCGGCCCGTTGCTTTCCCTCTTGAGTCCACAAGCCAATCCATCCCTCTGTTTGGAGTGTTGAGTCGATGTCCGAAATTAAACATACAAGAAGAGATTTTATCGCCCGTTCGACGGCTGCCGGCATGATCGCTTTGGGGGCTGAGAGCCTCTTTGCACCATCTGCCCAAGCGGCCGAAAAAAACGCAGACATGGCCATTGCCAAATGGGTGGACCAACGGATCCCCGGCGGGGCTGAGTTGAAACCTATTGCCGTCGAATTGACTGAAAAGGCCATCGAGGGAATCGGTGGATTGAACCGGTTTGTCACCCAGGGCGATATCGTTTGGGTCAAACCGAATATCGGCTGGGATCGCACCCCTGAATTGGCGGCCAATACGAATCCCGATGTTGTCGCCACCCTGGTACGGCTCTGCTACGAGGCCGGCGCCAAAAAGGTCAAAGTTGGCGATAATCCCTGCGATCTGGCTAAAAAAACCTATGATAGCAGCGGCATCGCTGCGGCAGCCGAATCGGCCGGCGCCGAAGTTGTTTTCCTCGACCGGAATCGGTTCCGCGATATGGCAATCGGTGGCAAGCGGGTTAAAAACATCCCCATCTATCCCGAGATCCTCGAATGCGATCTGGTGATCAACGTGCCCATCGTCAAACACCATGGCCTGACCAACGCGACCATGTGCATGAAGAACTACATGGGCGTGATCGAGAACCGCCGGACTTTTCACCAGGCAATCGCCGATTGCCTGGTCGATCTGACCCGTTTTATGAAGCCGCAGGTTTGTGTCCTGGACGGGATCCGCATCCTCAAGAATCACGGACCGAAGGGCGGGAACTCCGATGATGTGGAACTGAAAGCGACCGTGGCTGCTGGCATCGACATCGTCGCGTTGGACGCCTGGGGTGCCGAACTCATGGGCCTGAAACCGGACGGCGTCCAATCGACCGTCCAGGGGGACGCCCTCGGACTCGGAACGATGAACTACCGCGCACTCAATCTGAATGAGATTGGCGTTTCATGAAACTCGGCTTCTGGAGATCCGTGAACGTACGGCGAGGAATTCAGATCCTGTTCCTGCTAGTGTTCATCGCGGGCGTCGTATGGACCCGTCCGGTTCCTGGCGTTGAACCGAATCCGATCTTGAAATTGTGGTTTTTCCTCGATCCACTCATTTTCCTGGCTACTTGGTTGGCGGCCCATGCCGTGCCTGCCGCCGCCATGCTGGCTTTGATCCTGGTTGTCTTCACGCTCATCCTGGGCCGCGTTTTCTGTGGATGGATTTGTCCCTTCGGAACCATTCACGATCTTGCTGGGCATTGCTTTGGCGGTTGGCAACGCAATCCGAAATCCCGTGAACACTGGTCACCTAGGCAACGCATCAAATACTATTTACTGATTGGATTTCTGGTGATGGCCGTTTTCGGCGGTCATTGGGTTACGTTAATCGATCCACTCGTGCTGCTCTACCGGACCACCACCGTGGCCCTGCTTCCCGGCCTGCAATGGGCTGTCGAAGAAGGCTCGACCGCCGCCTTCCAATCCGACCCGGGTGTGGGCCCATTACGGCTGACGGCAGTGACCGAGCCCGTCTACGAGTTTTTTCGCGACCACGTCTTCACGAAGCCCAACCAGGCATTTCTGGGGAGCGGTCTGATCGCGATCGTATTCCTCGTCCTAGTCGCGCTGAATGGCTACCGGCGACGTTTCTGGTGCCGATATCTGTGCCCGTTGGGGGCCTTGCTTGGCCTTTTCGCCCGCTGGCCGCTCCTGCGGCGGAAAACGGATCAGGCGACTTGTAATCAGTGTGATCTCTGTGGAGCGGGCTGCCACGGAGCGGCCACTGCCGCGCCTGGCAGTGCATGGATACCGTCAGAATGCATGGGCTGCCTCAACTGCACCGATGCATGTAACCGTGGCGGACTGACGTTCCAGTTTGTTGCTCCCTGGAGTCGGGAACCTCCCCGGGAGGGTCTGGGAATCTCGCGACGGACAGCGTTGGGGGCGGCTGCAGGCGGTATCGTGGGCCTTGCACTCGTGCGAACCACACCGCAGGCCCGCGGACAACGATATCATGCCAAGCTGATCCGTCCCCCAGGATCCCGGCCTGAATCCGAGTTTCTGGCCCGATGCACCGGATGTGGCCTTTGTCTGAAAATCTGTCCCACGGGAGCTCTGCAACCTGCTCTGCTGGAGGCCGGCCTGGAAGGCCTTTGGACACCGCGGCTCGTACCCCAAATCGGGTACTGCGACTACACGTGCAACCTCTGCGGGCAAATCTGTCCCACAGGGGCCATTGAGCCGTTTCCTCTGGAGATCAAACAGCAAACCAAGATCGGGCTGGCCGCTTTTGACACAACCCGGTGCATTCCTTACGCCTACGGGCGCGATTGCATGGTCTGCGAAGAACACTGCCCGGTTCCCGACAAAGCGATCTACTTCCTGGAAGTCGATGTCCTCGACCGACATGGCGCCCCTGCAAAGATAAAACAGCCCCGAATCGATGCCGACCTATGTATTGGCTGCGGAGTATGCGAGAACGTATGCCCCTTGAAAGACCTACCCGGAGTCCGTGTCTTTAGCGGGAACGAAACCCGCCACCCCGATAATCAGCCGATCTTGCCTGCCAGTGATCTTCCATATTGAATCGTAGCGATCAATCGTAGCGAGAAGACCTATGAAATTCTCTTTGCCAGTGTTGGGGGGTTTTGCGTTGTTGTTGTTCGTTACGATCAGTCCGCCGTGCCATCTTGCCAACGGATTTGTCATGTCGCAGGAAACAGCGGCGGAATCGACGCGCTTGTGGGTGGACGCCAGCGGAAATCACAAGCTCGAAGCGGTACTTTTGGGTGTGGAAAACGGCAAGGTACGGCTCGGTAAATCCAGCGGATCGGAGATCACCGTGCCGCTGGAAAAACTGAGCCTGGCCGATCAACAATATATCCGTCTCCCCGCTGATCCCACGATCTGGCCCAACCGCCAGAGCTACCGGAATTCCGATCCGTGGCTCGTGGAAAACCATGACCGGATCCGTGTCATGAGGCCTCGTTTACTGGTCATCAACTTCTCCAATAACCGCGACATGCCTTGGATCCGACAGCGTGTCGACCAGACGATCAAGGCACTGGCCGAGTCGACGCGATATCATGGATTCGCCGATCCGCGGGCGCTCGAGTTTGTGGAATACGAAGTCGCGAAATACATCGACATGCGCGACGTGCCACCTCCTGCTGGAAAGGAAAACCGCAACAGCAGCCGATATCCGCGTGGTGCGCGGCCTGGGACCACGCAATATGCACCCTTTTATTCCAACGAATTTGCACAAGCATACGGATTCACCGATCCAGCCAAACCGGATCGGTATTTAAACCTGCACGAATTGATTAACACGGGTCTCGTTCATGAGCTATGGTTCTACGGCATCCATGACGATGAAGTGGCGGCTTTTGAATCGGTCGAATTCAAACAGTTCTACGACGACCAGCTGCGGCCCATTCGCGGCAAGCACGGTCCGGCCGGCAATGGCCATCCCGACGACATGCCTTGGTCGGGACGAAGTTTCCGGATCACATGGTTCAATACCGATCGCGGTCTGGGATGCGGCATGGAGAATTTCGGCCATGCGCTCGAAGGAGTCGCCAACAGCGGTGCCATTCCGTATTACAAGAGGTACTTTGATGAGTTCGCCGAATTTGATCTTGACAAGCGCTACCCTGGATTCCCGGTGAGCCGGCTCTATGGCATCCGCATGGGCACGGACGACAGGGCCGAGTATCCCGACGCAACAACGCTCGTCTTACAACTAGACGGCAAGCCGTATACGATCAACAACTACGTGGCAATGGGTGGAAATGTGCACTTTCCCCCGGGCGCTCGCGGCCACTATGACTTGGCCAGCCCCTTCGTTGTCAAAACAGTCATTGAAAACTACCGGCTCCGGAATGGAGTTGGAGGGAAGGATGCCGTGCATGACTTCGATCCGGCACGATTCCGGCAATATGAACGGCTCGCGCCCGATTGCATGGGGCCGTGGATGATCTACTGGCGACAGTGCATGCCCGGATATGGAAACCGCTGCGTGGACGACCATGGCAAGCTCATGAAAAACTGGTGGGTGTTCCTGTTCTACTAGCGACTCCTTTCTGGTCCGGACAGCCTCATTTATCTTGTTCCCACAAACAAATGGCCGTATAACGTAGTTGTTTTTAATGAAGGTTGCGCAACGAAAGAACCTGCATTTCAAGATGGAACTCGGAAATTGCCGGGTTCCCGATTCCATGCCCTGGTGCATTCGTGGCGCAAAGACCAATCGAAGTGTTGATGCACACACTTGGATACAACTCGTGTTCCGCAAGTATTTCCTAGCGGTTGCGTTATCGGTAGCCATTGGCTGCCAGGGTGATTCGCCATCCGCGGTGTTGCCCAGTGGGGCGCTGGTCTCGGCGGACCGGCAATTCGAGAGCGTTCACGAGCCGGCTGCCGCGGGCCTTTTTTATCCAAAAAGGAAACAGGATCTCAAAGGCGTTGTGGACAAGCTCTTGGCGGAGGCGAAAGTGGAATCCATCGAGAACCTTCGAGCGCTGGTATGCCCCCATGCGGGGTACGAGTTCTCAGGCCCTACCGCGGCGATCGGATACAAGCAGCTGGTCAGCCGGCATTTTTCGACTGTGATTCTGCTCGGTCCGAGCCATTACGCGGCGTTTTCCGGGGCATTTGTATCGACTGCGGATGCCTACCAGACACCATTGGGAATGATTCCAGTCTCGCCCAAGGCCGCCGAGATGGCCAAGGTTGAGCCATTTTCGGACCATCCACGTTGTCGTGTGGTGCGCCCGGGCTGGTCCCACCTATCGCCTTTGGCCACGGTACCTGCCGGTAAGGAGACACCTGAAACGTGGGAACATTCACTGGAGGTGCAGTTGCCGATGCTGCAATGCGTGTTACCCAATGCGAATATCGTGCCGGTGATTTTCGGACAAGTCGATCCCAAGAAAGTGGCGGAGAGCATCATTCCTTTCCTCGATGATCAGACTCTGATCGTTGTCAGCACCGATCTGAGCCACTTTCACCCGTACGAAGAGGCCAAGACCCTCGATACCCGCACCGTGCAAACGATCTGTGATTTGCGGGCCGAACAGCTGTCCGGCGAAGACGCTTGTGGCTATGCTCCGGTCTGTGCCCTGATAGATATCGCGCGTCGGAAGGGCTGGAAGGCCCAACTCCTCGACTATCGCAATAGTGGCGATACCTCTGGCGACCGGACACGCGTTGTCGGCTACGCGGCAATCGCCTGGATGGATTCCGGTAAAGAGACTTCTTCGCCGGAGCCGGCAGCGGCGCATTTCACGCCGGAGGAACGCAGGTTTCTACTGGAATTGGCACGAAAAAGTGCCACCGCCGCCGTGCTTGGCAATGAAATCTCGAAGAACGAACCTGAGGTTCCGGCGAGGTTTCTTGCCCACTGTGGGTGCTTTGTTACTCTCACAAACAACGGCGATCTCCGCGGCTGCATCGGCAGCATCTTTCCCAAGGAATCGCTCTACAAGGCAGTGATTCGAGGAGCGAAGTCGGCAGCGACCGAGGACCCACGATTCCCTCCAGTGCGCAAAGATGAGCTGGGACGGATTCGAATCGAGGTAAGTGTGCTGACGGCGCCCAAGCCATTCGTATTCTCTTCGCCAGAAGACCTGCTTTCGAAGCTACGGCCGGGCGTGGACGGTGTTTTGCTGGAGGTCGAGGGCCGCAAAGCCACCTTTCTTCCCCAGGTCTGGAAACAACTGCCGGACAAGGAAAGATTCTTAAACAAACTGGCCCTGAAGGCAGGGCTTCCCGCCGATGCCTGGAAGTGGCCGAGCGCGGCGGTGATGACCTATCAGGTCGAAGCGTTCCAAGAAGAAGAACAAGAAGAAGAAGAAGAAGAGGAGAGCCGGAGGCTGGAAATGGGACTGACGCAATGACGAAGGCGGAAAGATGAGCGATGAAGTGGAAGCAGGATCCTCGGAATTTGATGCCTCTTGCCCCTTGCTCCGCCTATCCGGTCCACTCGGTCGCCTTCTCCTTCGCGATCTCGTGCCTTGGCCTGTCGGCGTTCTTGACGCAGTTGACGCTGATGCGCGAGTTGGTGAGCGCCTTTTCTGGAAATGAGCTGGTCTTCGGGATCGTCTTGGGCAACTGGATGCTTCTGACGGGTATCGGCTCAACGCTTGGCAAGATCGCGTCCCGGCTGCGGGCGGCGGTCACGATCTTCCTGATCGCGGAGGTGTTCATTGCCTTGCTCCCCCTGGCCAGTGTTTTCCTCCTCCGGATTCTGCGGAATGTGGTCTTCCTTCGCGGCGCGGAATTGGGAGTGACGGAAACGGTAGTAAGCTGTTTCGTGGTGCTCGCTCCCTATTGCCTGGTCACGGGTTATGTGTTGCCATTGGCCTGTCAGATTGCCAGCCCCTCCATAAGAGGCTCCGGTGGTATTGGCAGGGTGTATCTGCTGGACAATCTGGGAAACGTGCTGGGCGGATTCGCCTTCCTAGTCGTGCTCGTCCATTGGCTGGATCATTACGGCATGCTCTACTTCGCCGCCGTCCTGAACCTGTTTTCGGCCGGTTTTCTTGCCGCGACGGCGGGTAAACGGGTGCTAGCAACCGGGTTGGCGACGATCCTTGTCGGCCTGCTGGGTATGATGGCGCTAGTCAATCTGAACGCTATTTCCCACAGGCTTGAATACAGCGGACAGAAGATCGTCTTCTATGGCACGTCGCCCTATGGGAGTCTGGTGGTGACGGAATTGGCCGGCCAGCTGAATTTCATCGAGAACGGCATTCCACTCTTCTCCACCGACAATGTCGGGCAGATCGAGGAGACCGTGCATTACGCCATGGCCCAGCGACCCGCCGCGCGGCGTGTGTTGCTGGTCTGCGGCGGTGTGTCGGGGGTTGCACGAGAGATTCTTAAATATCCCGTGGAAGCTGTTGACTACGTGGAGCTTGATCCGCTGATCCTGGATGTTGCCCAGCAATATCTGCCTGACGCGCTGGCCGATCCTCGTATCCATGTGATCAACACCGATGGCCGGCTCTTCGTGCGAAAGACCAAACGGCGTTATGATGTGGTGATCGTTGACGTGCCCGATCCGTCCACCTCGCAACTCAACCGCTTTTACACCCGCGAGTTCTTCGGAGAGGTTCACCGGATTCTCAAGCCCGGCGGCGTGCTCTCCTTCTCGATGGGAACCTATGAAAACTACCTCAGCCAGGAACTGGCGCGGCTCGTGAGCGTTCTCCGGCGGACGCTTGAGGGAATCTATGCGAATGTGCTGATTCTTCCCGGTGGGCGCGTGTTCTTTCTGGCCTCCAACGGCGAGTTGACCGCGGACGTGGCGCGGCGGATTGAGGAGGCGGAAGTGCAGACGCGATTGGTGAGCCGCGATTATCTCAAAGGGATGTTTACGAGCGACCGGATGGACGACATTCGCCGGGCGTCAACGGCCGACGCGGCGCGGAACGAAGACTTCAATCCGATCCTGTATTACTACCACCTTCGCTATTGGATGAGCCAGTTTCAGTTCCGATTCGGGGTGTTGGAAAGTGGGCTGGTGATTCTATTATTGATTTATCTGGTCCGGTTGCGGCCCGTTCCGCTGGTAGTCTTCTGCGGTGGTTTTGCAGCATCGGCCCTTGAAGTGGTCCTGTTGCTGACCTTTCAAGTTCTCTTTGGATCCGTTTACTACCAAGTGGGGATGATCGTCACCATGTTCATGCTCGGGCTGGTGATCGGCGCGGCGCTTTCGGATCATTGGCTACTTGGCTGGGACCGGTGCCACCTCATCTATTTAGCGGTGGCCATGGTGGTCTTTGCCGCAAGTCTGCCGTTGGTGCTATGGGGTTTGCGTTCGACGGAAGGATCCAACTGGCTGGTGTTGGGCCGGATCGCCATTCCATTGCTGACGCTTTTGTTGGCCGTGCTGGTGGGTATGCAATTTCCCCTCGCCGCGAGAGTCGATTTCCGCGGACCGGCCGTCACTTCCGCCGGGCTGTATACGGCCGATTACCTCGGAGCCGCGTTGGGAGCCCTGTTGGTCAGTACGCTATTGATTCCATTACTGGGAGTCTTTGTGGTGTGCCTTCTTGTCGCCGGCTTGAATCTGGTGGCTGCCACGGTCATGCTAATGAGAAATGGTTAGCGACCTCCAAAGATGCGAAAAAAGACTTTCCATTATTACCTCCTGAAACTGGGTCGGATCAGCGGTTGGTTTCTGCTTCCGTTGGTGATAGTATACATAGGGACCGGATTTGCACTCTGCGGCAAGCTGGGATTCAGCCGATGGATCGACCTGCAGGCAGCCCTGGCGATCCATCAGATTTTTGACTGGCCACTGGTTGCACTGTTCCTGGTGCACGCAAGCATCACGTCCTACTTCGCGATGCGGAGGTGGGGATGGTTCAAGAACCGCAAAGGGAACTCCCGACACGATACTCCCGCCGAGCAGCCCTGAAATTTGGGCTTGGGGGACTCGCATGCACACTTTGCGGCGGGGCGGGCGTTTACTACATTGCCGAAAAATTCCGATCGGTCGGATCGGCCGATGTGTTCAAAAAAGATGCACCTGCCGGACCGTTTTGGGAAGAGTGGCAAGCGCAGGGCTGGGCGTGCGAGGCGCGGCACTATCTGAAACTGGGCCGGAATATCCAATGTAAACTCTGCCCGAACGAATGTCTTCTCGAACCCGAAGACCGGGGCCACTGCCGCAACCGCGTCCACAAGGACGGGAAGCTGTATACGTTGGCCTACGCCAATCCGTGCGCGTTTCACGTGGATCCGATCGAAAAGAAACCGCTCCTGCACTTCCTTCCCGAGACACCGGTTTTCTCGATCGCCACCTCCGGCTGCTGCCTCCGTTGTCTGAATTGCCAGAACTGGGATATATCGCAGCGCAAACCGGAGGAAACCAAGGACCCCCGCGGCCTGCCGGTTCGGCTAACCCCGTCCCAGTTGAATTCCTTGGGCGATGTTGATCCCAGCCATGTGACCATGCTGCCCGAAGATGTGGTTGACCTGGCAACCTGCCTCGATTGCCCATCGATCGCCTACACATATTCCGAACCGATTGTATGGTTTGAGTACATGATGGATACGGCCAGGCTCGCGCGGGCAAAGGATATCAAGAACTGTTGGATCACCTGCGGCTCGATCCAGAACGAACCTTTGTTGGAGTTATGCAAGGTAATTGATGCGGCCAATGTGAATCTCAAGAGCTTTGACGAGGATATCTATCGCGACTTGAACACGGGCAAGCTGGAGCCGGTCCTCGCCACATTGGAGACCTTGAAGCGCGAGGGAGTGTGGTTTGAAGTGACGAATCTGGTGGTGCCCACCTATACCGATAAGCCCGAGATGATCCGCCGTATGTGTGATTGGCTGTTCGACAACCTAGGGCCCGATTATCCACTACACTTTTCGCGTTTTCATCCGGCTCACAAGCTCACGCATTTACCTCCCACGCCGGTGGATACGCTTGATGAGGCCCGCGATATTGCCCGTTCCGCTGGATTGCACTTTGTCTATGTAGGCAACTGCCAGGAAATTCCAGACGGCGAGACCACGATCTGCCCCGGCTGCCGAAAGCCCATCATCCGCCGCAACTATTTTAGCGTCCTCTCCAACGACATCGTTGCCGGCAAGTGCAAGTGGTGCGGGACAAAGATTGCCGGGATTTGGGGGTGAGGTTCGGGGCAAAGGATCGTTCCGGGCTTATTTCGCCCCGAAAAAGAGGCATGCACTGAGGCAATATTTACAGATTGCCATCAAAATAGCTTGACAAGCGTCAGATTCGGAGCCCATACTAATAGCGCTTAAATTTGCGGAGAGACTCGATTCTCAATTCGTTGGAATGATAGATGTTATATCCATTCAGTGCCGTGAAATCCTTTTGTCACAACAAAGAGTTCAGTTGCTAGAGGAGGTAGACTAATGTTTCATAGGGTATCGTCGATTCAATCCTTATGGATGATCTTTGCAGTCCTCTCCTTTTCGTTCGCCTTGCATGACAAGTCCCGGGCTGACCTAATCGGTTATTGGCCGTTCGACGGCGACTTATTGGATGATTCCGGATTAGGCAATGATGGGACCTCCTATGGTAATCCGATATTCGATTCCAACGTGCCCGGAGTGCTCGGCAGCGGCCAGTCCGTGGCTTTCGACGGCAGCAGCCTCGTGAGTATGACGCAAAATTCGGGCCTGCCTATTTCCGTCCAGCCTGGATTCACGGTTTCCATGTGGGTCCAGGGCGCTGCGCAAGGGGATAGACGGATTTTTTCCGAGGGGTCAAGTGCGTCCAATGCGCCCTTGTTCAACCTGGGCACGGACAATACGGGATCGACGGGTGCCTTCGACTTATTCGTCCGCACGGATGGGAACAGTACGGCGGCCAACCACCACAAATCAAGTATTCAAGTCTATGACAATACTTGGCACCACATTGCGTTCGTCGATCATGGGGGAAACACACAGCTCTATATCGATGGTGTGATGGAGCCGGTATCCCTGAATTACGCCCGGGGGCCGATGACACTCAACACGACAACAATTGGCGGAATTTTACGCGCCACTCCTGGGTCCTATTTTACCGGGAACATCGATGATGTGGCGATCTGGAATTCCCTCCTCACCGAGGAAAACATAGCCAGCTTAGTTGCCGGAACATCACCTGCTTCCATCGTCGCGCCCGCTCCTCCCTTGCCACCCGCGCCACCGCAGATCGGCGATGTCTTCCAGATCGACATTGATACCCACATGCTCAGCGATGGGACCAATGTGGGGCCGATTTCCACGGCCGATGGTTGGGTATCCTTGGATGCGACACGAGGTAATGGCGCGGCGATTCGCGAGGGCGCCCTGAGTTTCTACATAGGAAGCGCGGATGGTTCACTGCAAAGAACAACCGATCAGGGGGCTCCCAATCCCAATCCACTTACCGCTGACTTTGTCTATGATGACGGCTCGGCGCAAGCAGTCATCGTCTACTTTGGCCGTGCCGGAGACCTCCCAGCAGGAAAATGGCTTGTGGATATCTTTACTTACGATGCCCAGAACGATCTGGGACCACAGGATCTTGGCTTCCGAACCAGCGGCGTGGAGACATTGATCAGCGATGCGGTAATGCCCAACGCCGATGGTGCGGCGTTCAGTTTTGTCTTTGAAAGTGACGGTGTATCGAGTTACGATGTTTACCTCCGCGAACACAACGATCAGGATATGACTCGAATCAACGCCGTCCGGTTGACCTATATTCCCGAACCGTCAACCATCTTGCTGCTCAGTCTCGGATTAGGCGGCTTGATCGCATACGGCCGGCGGCAGTAACTCAGATTCATGGAGGCATGATGCCTCCGGTTTCACCAGGGCTTGGACTATTTTGGCCGAAGGCCAAATTCATGCCGATCCGCCACCATTGAGTGAATGTGGTCTGGGCATCACCGGGCCCAACAGGACGATCAGGATCAGAAATGATGCGGGTTCCGGAACTGGCGAGGTGATCGCGGCCATTCCAGGGTAGTGCGTTTGCCATAGGAGGAAGTCGGCGCCGTCCGAATCACCATCGTGATCGGCATCGCTGTTGCCATTGACGCCGAAATCGTTTGCCCATTGAATCAAATCGGCTTGATCAATCGACCCATCCTGGTTGAAATCCGCGATGTCATACACAATGGGATCCACCTCGCACGCGCCGAGGTCAGGTGCTGAACCGGCAAAAGGGAGGCCAACATCGATGCCGGCATCGATGAGATTGCTGCCGGATGCCAATCGGAGAAAGTCGAGGACTGGTAAGCTGCCATCCGCCTGACGTGGCCCGGTGGCGCCGCTTGCGTCAAGGGAAAGAAAATCGAGCTCGTCCACGGGGATACCGTTCCAAGTATTAAACAGGTCGTCTACCAGACCATAGATGGTGTTGCTCCCGGCCAGCGACACATTGTTCCGCAACACATGGGGATAGTCCTCATCGAATCGGAAATTTTTATTTCCGTTGTTGTAGGAAGTCACGTTATAGACTTCCACGCCATGCGGGATCGAAGAATCGGGAGATGCATTGCCGTTCGCATCGACGCCATTGTCCCGATTGCCCCAGACGAGCATGTGATGGACGGCATGCGTGCCGCTGTCCTTGCCAAGCTTGATCCCATTACCATCGCCGGCAAACGACGAATCGCCCCATCGATTGAAACCGTTATTGAAAGACCAGGAATTTTCGACCGTGATACCATACGCGGCCTCCCAGAAATCCCAGCCATCATCGGAATTACCCCAGGCGCGATTGCCGCTGAATACGTTTCCCGGACCGAGTTCGCGGAACTTCGCGGCGAAACCGTCGGCGTTCTCGCCATGGTTTTGGGGATCGTAATTTTCGTAGGAATCCGTGTTCAAAATCCAATTGTTGGATGGATGGCGCGAACTATCCCCTGACAGTTGAAATCCGGAATCACCATTCCAGCGAAGAACTAGCTGATCAAATCGATTGTTGGATCCGGAAACCCAGATGCCGTTGTCAGGTGCGTTCTGAATCACCAATCCCTTGAAATGCCACCAATCCCGTTCCAATTGGATTCCGCGGTCCGTGCTGGATGGATTGGAATTGAAATCGAGAATCGGTGTTTCACCGGGATAGGCCCAGAGGTTGATTGGATTACTCTCGGAACCACCTTTCTGGATCCGAATTCTCGAATTCAAGGTGTAGGTTCCGCCGCGAACAAAAAGCGTGTCGCCCGCGTTGATCTGGCTGATGGCATGGTCGAATGTCCCCCACGGGCTGCCGATGGTTCCGCTATTCAGATTGCTGCCGCTGGGAGAGATGTAGTACTCACTTGCGAAACTGATCGAGATACCGACCAGTTTGGCGGCGAGGACAACCGAGAGAATTTTTTTAAGACCGGGAACCATTGACTTCTCTTCTCTGTTCCGATTCCCATATTCAGGGATCATTCTTGCTTGGAGTGCGCCATGGGATCATGATTTACCAAGGAGTTCAAATAGACTTCCAAATTGGTATAGCTAGTAACGGAGAGTTCCGTACCGTTTCCATCGGATGGATCGTCCGGATCGAGGCCCCGCTTGGACTCGAATTCATTTGGGAGCCCATCACGGTCGGTATCGAAGCCGTCTGGCCGCCGGATGCACGGGATATCGTCGATTCCGGGCAGAATTCCATCGGATCCGCGAAACTCTTCCTGCGAGTTGATAAGCGAACCGGTCCGCTGAATTACCGAATGGATTATTCTCTGATCGATGGCATCGTGGCTCCATGAATTTCCGGCGGAATGGATCACTGCCAAGTATGCTTCCTCTGCAGATACCACATGGTCTTTCACACAATGGAAGAACGTAGAGGGAGATTCGTTGTCACTGACCAGCAGATCGCCCTCGCCGAAATCCTGAAAGGATGCGTCGATCTGTTTGGCACTGGCAATGAGGGAACCGTCATGGCAGGCATCCTGGTCCGTATCGATCCAATTCCCGGTCTGGTAGATCAAGGTCAACGCGGCAACACCTTCCTTGAAAATTCGCTTTGTTGATTTGGCGGGGCCATTGATATAGCAATTACCGACCATGTTGATCCGGACATTGCCCAGGTTACTTCGGTGGGTGGCTTGATCCAGCCAGTTATAAATCACGTTATTGATCAGATTGAGGTCGGTCTGGCGCCGCGAATTTTCCGGCTGGCCGGGAGGCAGGGTCTGTTCACCTCCGATGGACGGATTGCGAGCTCGATGGTGGGCCCACAGATTGCCATAGAACGTATAACCGCCCGTTTCGGCTTTCTGGTCCTGAGGGGTCAAGCAGCCTCGAATCAAAGAGCCGTAGCCATGGGGACCTTTCGGATGGAAGGAATCGTTCAGGCTCTCGGCAATGATGCAATGCTGCACCGTTACATTGCGGCAATCCGTAACGGACAACGTTTCATCCATCCCCCAACTTGTGGAGAGGTGATCGAGGAGAATTTGGTCGCAGCCGTTTTGGATGGTGACGGCATTCGCGATTCCGGGATCCAGGTCGTCGTTGCCGCGAAATGGGTGGGGCTTGGTCGCATCCCGCACACGGGCATGAAAGTCGCCGGCACGGATGCGAAGATAGCGCAGGATGATGTTGGAGGATTTTGACACTTTCAGAGGATAACCCCAAACCGTGATCCCCGTTCCCGGAGCCGTCTGACCGGCAATGGTCAGATTGTCTTTCAGGATCTCCAGTGGCGCGGCGAGTGGGATGGCCCCGCCGACATCGAATAGAATGGTTCGCGGTCCTTCAGCGGACCGGATCGCATGACGCAAGCTACCGACAATCTTCTGCTGGCGCGCGGGATGGTAGTCCTCGAGTGTGGTGACATGATACACGTCCCCGCCGCGGCCCCCGGATGCGGATGCTCCTTGACCAACAGCGCCTGGGAAAGCAACCACCCCTCCTCCCATGCAGACGGATGCACCCTGGTTGCCCAGGATAGACAAGACCCCTGCCCAGAAAATGATTTTGATGGTACGAACCATTGGATCGTCAGCTAGCCACATGGGAAAGATCCGATAGCCGGATTGAGAATTCCATTGGAAAAATGTGGTTTCCCGTCACCGGAATACCGCTCAGGAAGGGACGGCTCATTCCGGAAGAGATGCTTCAGCAAAGAAGCCGGCTTTTGGAAAAAGCCGGGCTTCTGGATTCGACTTGCATCGCAATAAGATGGGAATGGGCCATATCGCCTTCTGGAAGGATTCCGAGAATATCAAATCAGCGTAACCGCCGGAGGATGACAGCCAAAGCGCAGAGCCCAATCAACGTGAGGGATGCCGGTTCGGGGATGACGGTAACACCATCCAGATAGGCTCCAGCGCCCCCAATTGGGACAGCCGCGCCACTATTATACGCGGTGGCCTCTTTTTGGGTGAATCGAGCTTGGTTACTACTATCTGTGGAGATACCGTCTCAGCGATTTGGGATGGTGTGGAGTATCAATGGACGATTAGCCACACGGGTGATATCAGCTGGTCCGATCCGGATCAGAGTATCGTGGATTCCATTCTCGGGCCCGGGAACGGAACGGATGTCGTCCTGATCGGTTTGGGTTCTGGAACTGCCGGAGGCACCGCCATCCCCGAGCCATTGTCTTTCGCATTGCTGTTGATCTTGGCCCTGGGATGCTATCTCAGGAGTCGAAATTGACGATTCCAAATTCTTGGAACTCTCGTGCTGCGTTTATTGGAGCAGTTTCGTGCACGTGAGAACCAGCACCAGCAATGCTAGCAGATTCACTGTGAATCCCTGCGTTCTTTGCGTCCTCTGCATTTCATGGAACCGATTGACAACGCAAAGGTCGCAGAGCACCGCAGAGGAAGAGGGCTCCCAATTTGCCTAATCCCTACAACCGGAATAGGACGATATAGCCGATGTCCGGCCGGATTGCGCGCTGGTTCAATTGTGTGGGCAGGTGGATTGTTGACTCGATCTGGGAGCGGGACCGATGCGTTGGGGATTCCTGAAATTCCGTGAAGGTCGCCAACCAGAATAGACGGATTTCAGGTCATGAAGAATCACCGTCGGAGAAGTTGGATCGTTCTGGGATGCCTTGGGGTGATCCTCGCCGTTCCGCCTGGATGTTCTCTACGACGGTATCGCCAGCGGGCAGACCGTGATGCGTATCAAGTGATCGCGGAGAAGTCGAACGATCCCAGGTGGGATGCATCGGATTTCACGATTCAGGTGGATCCCCGCAGCCGGTACTTTGATCCTTATGATCCGGACTGCACTCCGATGCCCCCGGACGATCCGGCGGCGCATGAATTCATGCATTGTGTTGATGGCAAAAAGGGCTGGCCACATTGGCACGACCATGGGTCCCGGAACCAGTTAGAAAATCCCCAATGGAGGGAACGATTGAGAGAAACCGTCGAGCTCACTCCAGATGGTCAGGTGATCCTTTCTCTCGACTCGGCCCTTCGCCTTGCCTATCTACATTCTCCCGAATATCAATCGGAGCTCGAAACACTCTATCTTTCCGCGTTGGATGTGACCACGGAGCGATTTCGCCTGGATACGCAATTCTATGGAGGTAATACGACAACTTTCGAGCATTTGGGGCGCCTTCGCAGAGCGGGCGGTGAATCGAATATGCTGGCAACGGATACCTATTTTTCGCTCAATCGCCGGTTTGCCACGGCTGGAGAACTTTTGGTTGGTTTCGCGAATTCTTTTGTGTGGCAGTTTGCAGGTCCAACCACCAGCAGCACGCTTTCGATTTTTAACTTCAATCTGGTCCAGCCCCTCCTTCGGGGGGCGGGAAGGGACAGGGCTTTGGAACAACTCACCCGAGTGGAACGTGGACTGCTATGCAACTTGCGCGAGTTGGAACGTTACCGGCAAGGATTTTTCACTCAACTGGCGGTCGGAAGCGCGGGCGTGCGTGGCGTGAGTCGTTTGGGTGGTTTCTCTGGCGGAACAGGCCTGACAGGCTTTACCGGTACTGGCCAGGGAGGATTGGGAGGGGTCGGTTCCGTGACCGGATTTGGTGGCGGGTTCTTCGGCGGCGGAGCCGCCGGCGGCGGGACCGGTGGCGGCACTGGACTTGCCGGCGGTGGCGCTGGACAACTCGGCGGATTTATCGGATTGCTTCAAAACTTGCAAGAAATTCACAACTCGCAATATAGCCTCGATCTCCAACTCCGTACACTGGCGCTGTTGGAATCCAACCTCGAAGCCGGGACAATCGACCTCACTCAAGTCGATCAGTTCCGCCAGAACATCGAAACCCTGCGTGCACAACTCCTGCAAGCAAGGACCGGATTGGAATCCAGCCTGGATGATTTTAAAACGGGAATCCTCGGATTACCGCCCGATCTTGACGTGGTGTTGGATGATCGCTTCATCAGCCAATTCCAACTCATTGATCCTGCGATCACGTCACTCCAGGATCGAATTGCTGAATTTCAAACGCATCTTGGTGAGCCTCCCGATCCACCCGAGCCAGATACGATCCAGACTTCCATCGAAGAGGTGCATCGCCTCCTGCAGGAGTATGGTCAGCAGTTTGATGTGACGGAACGGGACCTCGAGGCAATGGCCAGGCAATTGGATCACAGAAAAAGGACCATGACACCGGCTGAGCTCCAGGCGTTCATGGAGGCAACGAAACAGACGTCCATCGACTTTTCCAAGCGGCCGGAACGTTACGCAAACTTGGACCAGCGTCTTGGGGAAATCCGTGAAAATCTCGGGCCGGAGGCCATCGGCCAGGCCTTGAGGCAACTCGTGGGCTGGACACGTGAGTTTGGGGACGAAGTCCAGACATTAAGCCTGATTCAAGCCCGCGCGCGTCTTGAAACCATCGTTGTGGATCCGATTGAATTGGACCCATCCTGTGCCCTTGATATTGCCCGCGCGAATCGCTTGGATTACATGAATAATCGGGCCTCGCTCGTCGATTCGTGGCGCCTGATCGCCTACAACGCGGACCAACTTCAATCGGTTCTCGATGTCGAATTGAGCGGAGACATTCAAACGCATGGCAACAATCCGGCCAAATTTCGGGCACCTACGGGGAGCATGACGGCGCGTGTTGAATTTGACGCGCCGTTCACTCGTCTTTTGGAAAGAAATAATTACCGCCAGTCCCTGATCGATTACGAGCAGAGCCGCCGGCAGTTCATTCAATATGATGATTCGATCAACCAAACCCTCCGGAGCCGGTTGAGGAATCTCGAGCAACTTCGGAATAACCTGGAGATTCAGCGCCGGGCAGTCATCATATCCATCCGCCGTGTTGATTTTTCGCGGGCTGAACTGGATCGTCCGTTGCCGGCCCCCGTTCCCGGCGAAGCGTCCAATACGTTCGGGCCAACCGCGGTCCAGAACCTGCTTTCAGCCCTCTCGGACCTCAGCAATGCCCAGAACAATTTCATGAGTGTCTGGCTCAACTACTATTCTGAACGAATGCAGTTGATGCGCGACCTCGGAGTAATGGAACTGGATGCAGAGGGCCGTTGGATTGATCGGCCCTTGGATGTCCTGCTCCCCTATGTCAATCAGACGCCCGAGGCCATGCCACCGAGCATTCCTCCACAATGGTGGAAGATGACGGAGCCGGTCGGGACGCCCCAGCCGGACAATCGGACGGAACCTGCTATCCCACCCGACGAAAAAACGCAGGATACCCCGATTCCCCTCCCGGAACCTGAATCTTTGCCCGATCCCTTAACGCGGCCGGAGGCCGCGACCAAATCGTAGGCGGGTCTCTCCGAGACCCGCATTGCCACCCCGTCATAGCATCCTGATAGATACCCGCACAGTGCGCGCATCTTACACGCTAAGACCTGACAAGAGCGTAGCATGCGGTCAAGGGCAACCGAAGTGGGCGCGGAATGCCGACCATGAATCCGGCTAGCGAGCGATTGATTCTATTTGAAGCATGCAGATTTACCACAGGGGCGATCCGTCTTACAATAGAGTTTGGATGGGTCCGTGTCGAAGCCAAGAACCGAGGAACGAATAAGCATGCCGATCACCACAGAAAATTCATCACGGATTGCCGTGCATGCGGGTGACACACCTGCAAGGACCAGCAAACGACCGGTTCTTGGAATCAAACGGCGCTATCTGATCCGGATGGCTCTGATCCTTGCTTGCATCCTTCTTTTCATGGGATGTGCCTATGCCGCGATGTGGCTCTTCGGTTCCCTGGAATCGGAAACCGCCAAAGGCGTGTCCCTTCATCCTGCGGCCCGTGGCGAACTGCTAATCACGGTAACCGAAGATGGCAACGTTGAGAGTGCCATTAATATTGACATCAAATGCGAAGTGGCGGGTGGGAGTTCCATCCTCTGGATTATTGAGGATGGCAAGGAAGTCAAAAAAGGTGACAAACTCGTGGAACTTGATTCATCCGCCCTGGAAGATCAAATCAACACGCAGAAAATTACCTACAACAAAGCCCGTGCGGCGCTCATTCAAGCACAAAAGAATTTCGAGGTAGCTCAGATTGCCGTCAAGGAATATATCGAAGGCACGTTCGTCAAAGAGCTCGAAGATATTAAAACCCAGATCACTATTGCGGAAGAGAACCTCCAAAGCTCGCAGAATTCGAGGGATTATTCGGTCCGAATGTTTCGGCGGGGCTACATTAGTGAACTTGAGATGAAAAGCCAGCAGTTTGCTGTGCGGCGAGCTGAACTGGAGCTGAACTCTGCCAAGATGGCAAGGGATGTGCTCGAAAAATTCACCAAAGAAAAGATGCTAGAAGAGTTACGAAGCCAAGTCGAGACCAGCCAGGCGGCTTTGGAATCGGAACAAGCTTCTTTCGAACTGGAAGAAAGCAAACTCAAACGACTCGAAACCCAGTTAAAAAGCTGCATGATCTACGCCCCCCAAGATGGAATGGTAGTCTATGCAAACGAAGTGGGCCGCCATGGCCAGCAGTCCGTCACGATCGAAGAAGGAGCCATGGTCCGCGAACAGCAGGACATTCTCCGGTTACCGGATCTTTCGCAAATGCAAGTCCGTGTGAATGTGCACGAAACCAGAGTGGAAGATCTTGAGGTGAATATGCGGGCTCGCGTCAAGATCCAGGGTCGAGAATTTCAGGGATTTGTCGTTTCGATCGCCAATCAGCCGGAACCGACCAACTGGTTTCAAGGCGATGTCAAGGAATACGCGACGATTGTCAGGATCAATGGTCAGCCAGAAGGTTTAAAGCCGGGAATGACCGCCGAAGTAGAAATCCTGATTGCCCATTTGAAAGATATTTTGATGATCCCCGTTTCCGCGATTGTTGAAATCCGAGGTGCGTTTGTCTGCTGGGTCAAGAATCCGGAAGGGCAAGTGGAGCGGCGCCCGCTTGTGCTTGGTATGACGAATGACAAGTTTGTGGAGGTTCAGGATGGGATTGTGGAGGGGGATGCCGTGATTCGGAATCCTCGTGCCGTGGTGGATGAATCACGATCGAACGTGGCGGAAACCGAACAAGTGAATGTCGAGAAAAGATTCGGCGACTCGGCGTCGATTCCCCAAACACCATCCGAGCAAGATACGGGACCGTCCGATCGCCAGATGGGCCCCGGTGCCGACGGTCCCCGGCCAGACCAGGCCACTCAACCGGATACCGAGGGAACTCCCCGGCCAGGCCGGGAAGATCGTCCAGGGGGGAACCAACGTGGCCCACAAGGTGGCATGGATTTAATACAATTGGATACCGACAAAGATGGGAAAATCAGCAAGGCCGAAGCACCGGAGCAGATGCGGCCATTTTTCGATCGGATGGACGGAAATCGGGATGGCTTTATTGACGCGCAAGAAAGAGAGGCACTACGCAACCAATTCCGGCCGGGCGAACGTAGCCGAAGCCCTCAAAGAGATCCCCAAGCCCCTCCAAGATAATTGCTATCCGTATGGAAGGTTCACGATCTCATGATTCAAGCGATCTTCGTTCTCATCCGTCTTGCGCCTCCAAAGAGTGCGGATAGAAGGTAATCCTGGCATGTTGCAAATCACCCGCGTCTTGAAACTTGGTGTGATGAGCCTGATGCAGCATAAGCTGCGGGCCGGATTGGCCATCTTGGGAATTTTAATCGGTGTGATGGCGGTTATTTGGCTGGTGGCGATGGGGGAGGGTGTCAGCTATCAAGCGCAAGAACAGATTAAGGATCTGGGAGCGCGGAATATTATTGTGCGAAGCGTGAAGCCATCGCAACAAGGATCGACTTCCGGAGG
>JAFGFZ010000126.1 GCA_016930815.1 Pirellulales bacterium
CATCACTTTCTCCGCCAGCGGCATGCGATTAGCGTTCCGCCTCGTTCCCCGCCGCACTGGCATACGGTCTGCTCATTTTCCCTTGATCGCTTCGATGAGGTCGGGCAGCCAAATGATCGGCGGAATCCACCACGCCGCACGCGGTTCCCTTTCCCGCTTGGCCCGTTCCCGCGGCGACCATGTCGCCTGAATTTCTTCACATGCCTGTCGAATGTCCTTGGATGTCGGTTCGTAGACGTAGCGTCTTAACGCCCGATTCTTACGCGTCGTTATCATGTTTTTCTCCTTATTTCTTTACCGGCGATCTGTCCAGCATCCTTGGTAGCCTGCCGCTGCGCATCGTTGAAATAGGCCGGGACGGTGATCACCGCCTTGTTGACCTTGTGGCCCAGGTACGCCTCGGCGGTCTCTTTGAGTTTCCGCAGAATCATCGCGGAGATCTCCGAGGGTGTGTATTGGCGCGTGTCGATCTGCACCTTGACGTACTCTTCCGGTCCCCCGACGACCTCGTACGGTACGATCTTCTCCTCGCTGGCCACTTCGTTGTGTCGGCGGCCCATAAAGCGCTTGATCGAATTGACCGTCCGCCGCGGATTCACGATCGCTTGCCTTTTCGCCAGCTCGCCCACGAGCGTTTCGCCCTTATCGTTGAACGCCACGATACTGGGAGTCAGCCGGTTTCCCTCTTGATTCGGGATCACCTTAGCTTCCCCCCCTCCATCACAGCCACCGCCGAATAGGTCGTCCCCAAGTCGATCCCGATAATCTTTTCTCCCTGAGCCATTTGATCATGCTCCTATCTTGAGTAGTATGTGATCGTGCCGGCAGCCTTCGGGCATGTTGAGCCCTTTTTCCACGGCCGCCTGACGAAGTTTAGCGATGGCCCGAGTTGCAAGCTGCCGGATCCGCTCCTTCGAGACGCCCATCGCGCTCCCCACCTCCTTGAGGGTCATCGGTTCGCGATCGGAGTCCAATCCGTAGCGGTAGCGGATGATCTGTCGCTCGCGGTCATCGAGCTGCTTCAGCAACTGGGCGATCTCGCCTTCCCGCTGCACCTGGACCGCCTCTTCGACTTGCTGGTTGGTCCGCCGGTCCGGGGCCGACCGGAACACTTCCTCACCCGCGTTGCGGAACCGGGACCGGTCGCGGTATTCTCTCGAGATGCTCTGCGTAAAGTTCTTAATGATCGCCCAAGTGGCATACGTGCTGAACCTGAACCCCCGTGCATAGTCGAACTTCTCGACCGCCCGCATCAGCGAGATATTTCCATCGCTTACCAGTTCCAACAGAGGCTTCGTACTATGGGCATACCGCTTGGTCATCGCTACCACCAACCGCAGGTTCGCCCGGATGATCTCGTTCTTGACCTCGACCGACTGCCGGTAAAGTTGTTCGATCCGGTCCAGCAACCGGTTGTCGGGATGTTCCGGATCGAGCCGCGCGATAAGTTTTGAGGCCTTGTACTTCAGGTAATTCATCTTCCGGAACAGGTGGACTTCCTGCTCTCGGGTCAAGAGCGGTACCTCATACAGGCTCGTCAGGTACGGCGGCAGACCCGCGGGCGGCCGGACCCGTTGTGGCGGTTTAGCCGGGGCGGGCGCTGGTCCGAGGACGGCTTTCTCCCACGCTGCCATCGCCCGTGGGAAATCGTCGTTGGGGACAGGGGCTAGCGGCAACGAAATGAACCGCTGATAACGAACTCGGGCGAGGCGCGTGCGGACGCCAGTTACATTCAGGCCAAAACGTCGGACAAGCGCCTTTGGGGGTGCCCCGCGGCGGTAGCGCTGGTACATCTCCCATTGAACTGCTTCGTCGGCGTACAGAGGGATTCGTACGTCGTCCATCGCATCATCTCGTTGGTCAATAAGTGTGATAGGTCTGCTGCGCATGATTGTCGCCAACAAAAAAAGCCGACGTGGCGGAACACCCGAAGGTGTTCGACCACGTCGGCTTACTCATCAACGAGCCCCCCGACACGGCCGGGTTGCTCTCTATCTAGTCATCCGACGATTTCGGTGGCAGAGCTGCGATCCATTGCGCCGCGGCTGCGCCGCGGCACTTCCACCGGTAAGATTATATGCCACTTAGCGGGAAATACTATAGGACTTTTCCCTCCTTATAGATATTTGGTGTCCTTAATGCTTGCGGCTGTTTTACGGCTGTCCGGCAACGAAGCCATTGTCTGGTAACGAGTTGCACCCATTACTCCTTCCACCAACTCAAACTCACCCTAGTCTGCAGTGATGCCAATGTGCATCAGTTCTCCTCCACGCTCAGTGCTTCGAAGCCGGAGATGACATCGAACAGTTCCTCGTCGATGCCACTCTGACGTAAATGGTGAAATGTCCCGTTAAGGTCTTCCAGCAGTTCGTCGATGTTTTTGTCGGCGCGCTGCATCGCCGCCAGGCGGCTCGCGTTCTCGCTCGCGAGGGATTCGGCACACGCCCGGAAAAGCGAGACAAAAAGATATTCGCGGATGAGTGCGCGCAGAGTCGTGGTGCCAACGCCCATGACCTCGGGGAAGTTCTTCGTCGGCCAGGGAAGCTCAGCCAGCTCGCGTCGCCAAGTTTCGTCCAACGGCAGCAGCCGCTGATGGACGGGCTCATAAACCGCTCCGGATGTAGGACGGTTGTAAAAGAGGTAAAGTTCGACGACCGCGCCCGGGCTGCGGCGTGCCTCGCTTTCCACAAGGATCTGGCCAACGAGCGGGGTGATGGCCTTGACGGAATTTGGCACCGCGAAGAGGCCGACCGACGGCAGGCCCCCGTCCTTCAATCGTACATGAACGCGCTCGCCGACGGCCCAGACGTGGGGTGTGCCGGGCAGCGCTGCGAGCGTCTTTATCGCGTAATCGGCCACCACGTCATTAAACTGGCCCACCAACCCCTGGTCCGAACCAAACACCACCGCGCTCGTCTCACTCGCATCCGCTTGCCTTGTGTCTCCGGTCCTCCATGCCGCCGAACCGGCGCCTCGGAAACAGACGCTCAGCCCCAACTCCACCGTACGATAGTAGTCGGCCAACGCGCGTACCGATTTCTCGTATTGTCCGATGCTCGAGGCGGCCAAGGCCTTCATCGTGCGGACGACGGATTGGAGATCTCCGGCACTGCCGATCTTTCGGCGCAGACTCGCAGTTGTGTCGCTCATGACTCCTCCGGAGGTATTGGCTCAGTACCGGTAGGTGGCAGCCAGTCCTGTCCGCCCCGGCATCTGCTCGGCCGGAACGATCAGGACCTGGCCGCCCATCTTCCCGACCAGCTCGCCCAGATCGTCGAGTAGATCATCGACTTGCGGGTGGCCGAGATCAGCAACTTCGACCTGCCCCGTCGAGCTGTCGAGCCGGCCGGCGATTTGGCGGTCGGCCTCGATCAGCAGCGTGGCGACTCGCCCGGTGACCGCCGCCTGGGCAGCCTCCGCCAAGTCGTCAGTGCCAAGCCCCTTGGACTTCGCTACGGCGAACTCGTCGGCCAGTGTAGCCAGCCGCGCCTGATACTGCGGTTCGACCACTTGCCAGACGCGTTCCCGAAGTTCGTCGATCGGCAGGGCATTGGGATTGATAGCGAGCCCCTCCGCCATCAAGAACGGGTTATGGCTGACCTGCCGGAAAAGATGGTGATGCTCCGGCAACGCCGCCAGGATCAGCGGCAGGCCCGATGGCCGGGAATGGTGTTTCAGCACCGCGCGGTCGACGGTGCGGAAGAACCGCTCCGCGTCGTTGTCGACCTCGTCCTTCTTCCCGCCCTGACCGTGGTGCATGGGCATGCTGCCCGCGCCGACGCCGCCGTAGGATGCGACGGTCCTGTGCGGATCGGTCAGTTCATCACCCAGCGCCTCGCTGATCGACCGCGGGACTCCCGGGGCCGGATCGATCTCGTCAAGCGCATCGCGGTTCCCTTCGAAGAGCTGGATCTCTTGGAGGCTCAATCCCAGAACCTGATAGCGGCCGACCGACTGCAGAAAGCGTCGTAAGGGCTTGGTGTGAAAGCTGTCGGCCACGACGGCCAATTCGGCGACCGGCCGTTGAAGCCGGAACACTCGAAACAGGCCCGGCCCGCCCAGCATGGCCAATCCATCCAGCGCGTGGTTCCAGAAGTCATCATCGTGCGCGAGGGCTTGGAACGGTTCCAGTAGCAGCTGGGCCTCGACGGCCGGATACTTCTGCCGGAGCGATGCCTCTAACTCCTTCATGAGATTGTGAAACCGGATCGGATCCTGCTGATTTTCGGGATGGCGCCGATGGGTCGGCTGGTACAGCGAGAGACATGGTGGCTGGTGAAGCGATGCCAACTCGGCCAGTGATTCGATGGTGAGCGAAGTCGTCTTCTGTGTCATTTCTTGCCTCCTGTTTCGTGATTCCTCACATTCCTCTCTACTGTTGAGACAGGTGGATTCATGAGGATAACGTTGTAAAGGTCATTCAAGGTTATCTTTCCCTGAACTAGATGACAAAATGTTTGAGCAGCATGAAATGCCTGCTTTCTATAGATAAAAGAAATAAAACACCGTCACAACAACCGCGAGAAAAATCAGCGTCATTCCTCCTCCTGCTTTAAAATAGTCTGCGTTGCGATAGCCGCCGGCTGACATCAGAAGCGCGTTGACCTGGTGGGTGGGCAAGACAAAAGAATTTGCCGCGCATACTGCGGCCATCAATGCAAGCGGACGAGGATCAAGTCCGCCAATGGTTGCCATACCAATCACCAGAGGCGCCAAGACCACGATAGCGCCCACATTGGACATGAAAAGAGAAAATATAGTGGACAAAACCGCAACAGTTATAACTAGAAAAATAGGATGTGTTCCTTGAATCAAACTCATCACATTCTCTGCCAAAAATGTAGCGGTTCCTGTTTTCTGCATGGCCAGTCCCAAAGGGATGATCCCTGCAAGAAGAAAAACGACCTTCCACTCGATGGATTGATACGCTTCCTGGATGCTCAGCACCCGCAGCAGTACCATTGCCATGGCTCCGGTGAAAAATGCCATGGAAATGGGAAAACCCGCAATCGCGAGACCGATGGCGACCACGAAACAAAGCATGGCAACCAAGGATTTTGACTGGTCTTTCTTTTCGATCGTAAAAGGTGTAGCCACCACAAAATCGGAACTCTCCTTCAGGTCGTAAATTTTTCCCCATAAACCATATACGATAATGGTGTCGCCCGGGATGAGTCGATGGTCTGAAAAATCGCTTTTTATTTCTTCACCCTTACTAAAAATATGATTACAGGATTTGCCTGCGCCCGCCGCCCACTTGGCCTGGCGGTCAGACTGGCGATGGTTTGAATCGCGCCGAGCATCCGCCAGTGGTGTCGCTCGTGACCTCTCCCGCGGATTCAGGCTTGGCCTGGAAGCGAGCTAGCGCTTTGCGGGTGATTTCGATGATCGTTTCACGATCCTCGTCGCTCAGTTTTTCGGCGGTATCCAATCGCTCGCGCACCTCCGCCGGGACCTCAGCCGCTGCCTCGCGCACGGCCCGCTCGGCGTCCGTCATCCGGTCCAGCGGCACGTCGTCGAAAAGACCGGCGCTCAAGGCAAGCAGGACGGCGATTTGTGCGGGCACGGCCACCGGGGCGAACTCCGGCTGCTTGAGGCAGGCGCGAATTCGCCGTCCATGCTCGATGATCTTGCGGGTATCTTCATCCAGGCGGGCGCCGAACCGGGCGAAGGTTTCGAGTTCCTCAAACTGGGCGTAGCCGAGCTTGAGGTCGCCTGCCACCGCGCGGTAGGCCGCCCGTTGCGCCTTGCCGCCGACGCGCGAAACGGATTTGCCGACATCGACCGCGGGCAGCACGCCCAATTCGAACAGCGACGGCGAGAGGTAGATCTGCCCGTCCGTGATGGAAATTAGGTTGGTCGGGATGTAGGCGGAAATGTTCTGCGCTTCGGTCTCGATGATGGGCAGGGCGGTAAGCGAGCCGCCGCCGAGTTCTTTGCGCAGATGCGTCGCCCGTTCCAGCAGCCGCGAGTGAATATAAAAGATGTCGCCGGGGAAGGCTTCGCGGCCGGGCGGACGGCGCAGCAAGAGCGAGAGTTCGCGGTAGGCGCGGGCGTGATGGGTGAGATCGTCGTAAACGATCAGCACATCTCGGCCCGCTTCCGTGAAGTGCTCCGCAATACTGGTCGCGGCGTACGGCGCGATGTAGGCGAGGCCCGGCGGGTCGTTGCCCTCGGTTACGACGAGGACGGTGTAGTCCATCGCTCCCTTTTCCCGCAAGGTGGCCACGGCCTTCGCCACGGCGGACGCACGCTGGCCGATGGCACAATAAACACATAGCACCTGGTGGTCGCGCTGGTTGAGGATGGTGTCGATTGCAAGGGTGGTCTTGCCCGTCTGCCGGTCGCCCAGAATCAGCTCACGCTGGCCACGCCCGATGGGAATGAGGGCATCGATGACTTTGAGGCCGGCCTGGAGCGGCACGGTGACGGGCGCGCGGTCCATGATGGGCGCCGCGGGGCGTTCGATAGGCAGACGCCCGCTGGCGACCACCGGCCCGTCGCCATCCAGTGGCCGACCGAGCGGGTCGATGACGCGCCCCAGCAATCCATCGCCCACGGCCACGTCCATGACCCGGCCCGTGCGCTGGACTTCATCTCCCGCGTGGAGCTGCCAGTATTCGCCAAGCAGAACGACGCCAATTTCGTCTGCGTCCACGTTGAACGCAATGCCGAGCACATCGCCGGGAAACGTCACCAATTCATCAAAGCCCACGCCGGGGAGACCCGCCACCTTGGCGATGCCGGTGGCGATACTGGTGATCGTGCCTACCTCCCGGGGCGCCAGTTGCGGTATGAATGCTTCCCGCACTTGGCTTATTCCAGCAAATGCGCTGTCGAAAACGTTCTGGAGGCTCTCGGGTTCCATGTTCATTGGCTCTTTGTTTCAGGCTTCGGCTCTTCCGGTCCAGGCTCGGCTTTGGGTTCCGGTTGGTCCTTCTCTTTCAGGAGTTCGTCGACACCCTTTTCCAGCGACGCCAAATAATCCGCGATGCTCCACGCCACCTTTTGTCCACTGGTGGTGAGTTCAATACCGCCGATCAGGTCTGGCGCGGTCTGGAACCGGAGGTGGATGTCAGCCGAGAAGGTTTCGTTGAGCGCATTTTGTATCGCCGCGCGCTGCTCGGCAGGCAGATGACACGCACTGCGCACGAGGGCGGGCTCAGATGTTGTCTTCAGGGCCTCGGCGAGGCCTGCTTTCGCCTCGCCGTCCATCTCTCGCAAGCGGCGCGTGAACACCTCGCCCAGGCGCTCTTCCAAACTCGTTCCGGCGAGATCGGTCAGCGCCTTGCGTGCGATGGCAAAAACTTCCTGCTGTGTCCGGCGGCGGAGTGCTTGATGAAGGTTCTGTTGTTCGTTTCTCAAGGCTGCCTGCCGTTTTGAACTCAAAGCCGCGGCGGCCTGCCGCGCTTCGTCGAGGAGCCGCTCACGTTCGGCCTGCGCCGCGTCCGTCGCTTGGCTCAACAGCGCGGCGCGCTGCTGGTCGAACTCCTCGTTCTTATGCTGGAACTCATCGCGCTCCTGTTGGGCCTCGGCCTTTTTCGTGTCGGCGTCCGCGAGTTCCGTGGTGATCCGCTTCTCCCGTGCGTCGATGGCGTGGAGGATGGGCTGGTAAAGAAAACGCTTCATCAACCACACTAGGATGAGAAAGTTGAGCGCCTGCGCACCGACGGTGAACCAATCGATTAACATAGGTCTACTTTCCCGCGGCTTGGGCGATGACGTGGTTCCAGAACGGGTTGGCGAAGATCAGAATCATCGAGACCACGAAGCAGTAGATGGCCGTGGAC
>JAFGFZ010000127.1 GCA_016930815.1 Pirellulales bacterium
GTCGAAGAAGGGCAAGTGGAAATCGACCGGGGAATGGAAGGAGCCAAGCCACTGCTACTGAGGGATGTGCAGCTTATCGCCAAACGGTCAACAGCCCTCCAGGAAAACGGTTCCAAGTCGTTACCACCCATCGAATTCAAAATGACATCCGGATCACCCGATATTCACCATCTTGAAATTTTTGGAACATATCATGAAGAGAAAGGGGAAATCAAAGCAAGCGGCAAGGTGACACAGATGCGCGTCTCGCCGCAATTATTGATGCATATCCCATCCGACATCGTATCCTTCGGGGAGTGTCCGCCGCAGATTCACGGTCTTCTCGATTTTAGTTTTCATGTATTTCATTCTGAAAGCCATTCCTCCTCCAATCAATATTTGATCCGAGATGCAAAACTTTCAGACGGCCGGTACCTCGATCCCCGCTTTTCCCTGCCATTGACGGGTATCCAGGCGAATGGATCCTGCGACCAGGAAGGCCTGAAGATCGATAAGATGATCGGCCGTTTTGGGGAAGCGGAATTCACCGTGGTGGGTCTAAGAAAAGGGTGGTCGAAAACAGCCGAGATCGAGCTGGACCTCCATATGTTGAACCTGAGCGTGAATCAGCGGCTCGTCGAATCATGTCCCGCGCCAATGAACAACCTGTGGAAGAAGTTTCGCCCGGAAGGAATGATGGATGTGGATGCCCAGCTTACGTTCGATGGCCACACTTGGATTCCCGACAATGTCGTCGCGCGTTGCAGGAACCTGACGCTCGTATTCGAAAATTTCCCTTATCCGATCATCCGCAGCAATGGCACGATCCGCCTTCTTCATCGGCCTGAGCTTCATACCAACGAGTGCCAGTCCGACCTGACGGCGATTGCGGGCGGTCAGCCGATCCAAATTGAGTCGCAACATACGCATCTTGGTGATCGAGCCCTTGGTTGGATCCGGGTCACCGGTAAGAAAATACCCATTGATGACGCGCTCATAGAAGCGATCGCGATGAAAGATATTCCCGATGGACGATTGAAAACCCAGGCCTTTGTCAAATCACTTCATCCAACTGGCCGATTCGATACGACTTGGTTGTCGTGGCGCGAGAACACGGCGCAAGAAATTCCAAACACACATCTGGATATTCTGCTGACGAATTGCACCGTTTTGTATGATAAGTTTCCATACCCGCTCCGCGATATCCAAGGCCGAATACGCGCAGAGAACGGCCATTGGATATTTGAAGGGCTCCAGGGGACGAACAATGCCGGCATCGTTCATTGCAGTGGCCGCTTGACGCCATCCACGGATGGGAAACAACTTGTCCTGGAATTCCATGGCAAAGACATTGCCTTGGAGCAGGACCTCCTAAGGTCGCTGCAGCCGGAAATGCAAGAGATGTGGAGGCAACTTCAACCCCGCGGTCGCGTGAATCTGAATGCCACCTTGTATCACACAACCGGTGAGAAGCCGACGATTTTTGTGACAATCCAACCCCAAGAGGACAGCGTTTCGATCAAACCGGCATTCTTCCCCTACAGCCTGGAACAGATCAAGGGAAATATCACTTTCACGGATGGCCAGGTGGATTTGATGGAAATCCGAGCCATTCATAACCAGACGCAACTACGAGCGGACGGTGAATGCACCTATGATCCTAGTGGGGCGTGGCAGCTTACATTGAGCAAGTTGTCGATTGATCGGCTTGCGGCCAATGACGATTTGCTTGTTGCCTTACCTACCGGCCTTCGCCAATTGCTGGGCGAACTGCGACCGAGGGGGACCTTTGGAATTCACAATAGCCAAATCGCCTTTCGAAGGGATGGCCTTCCCCAGGGACCGATCCATTCGAAATGGAAACTGCAATTCAGCCTGCACCAGGCAACACTCCAGACAGGGATCAAGTTGGAGAATGCCAATGGCGAGTTGACGCTGGAAGGCGAATCCGACGGGCGGAGTTTCAAAACCCACGGCGAAATCGATCTCGATTCGCTCACGTACCGCGATCTCCAATTCACAGAAGTTCGTGGTCCACTTCTGGCCAATGAGGAATATATCCTTCTTGGCCAGCCGGCGCGGCATCTTTCCGCCAATATCTATGGCGGGAGGGTTGCCGGCCATGCACGGATTCGTCACGCCGGATTCCCACAATTCGCCCTGGAAGCCGCACTCACGGATGGCGATCTGGCTCGGCTCACCGCGGAACATTTGCCCGGCCAGCAGAACCTCCGGGGACGCGCCTATGGCCGGCTGATACTCAACGGGGCAGGCCGAACGGCACCGGCAATTGCACGCTCTTTGACTGGGGAAGGGCAAATTCAGTTCATCGATGCCGATATCTACGAGTTGCCCCAGATCATACGCCTGCTCCACGTGCTCCGCGTTCAGGACCCAAATAAGACAGGATTCACCCGAAGTAATATGAAATTCCGTATCGATGGTGAACATATCCAATTCGATCAGCTTGAATTGAGCGGGAATGCAATCAGCTTGTATGGGAATGGGGAAATGGGTTTTGACCGGAAATTGAACCTGGCGTTCCAGGCGGTCATCGGGCCGGGTGTCCTGCCAACTCCCAAGCTGCATCGATTTCTCAGGGAAGCCAGCGGTCAGGTGATGCAGATCAATGTCCGGGGAACACTCCAGAATCCTGATTTCGAGAGTGAACCACTCCCCGGCTTGAATCACGTGCTACAGCAATTGCAGGCCGAATTGGAGCCTGGCGGCCGAACACAGGATCCAGCAAATCATCTGCGGGGCGCTCAGCGTTCTCTTGGTCCACCAACCCGATGGTAGAAAACGTGCCTTCCATGCAATGGATCATCCACATCACGGGCCCGCCCATCCACGAATCATGGAGACCGGAAGAATGAGTATCGGATCATTTGGAGGTGTTACCGGCAGCGCGGCTGGCGCACCGCTCTCGTCGACCCAGGGTAGTGAAACGGAGCGATTGCAGAAAGACGCCGCGTCCCAAATCCGGCAAATCGACCATGAAAAACATGCCGACGATACAGCCGGTATCGGCCACACCGAAGAAGACCAGGAGACATCCGATCGGGATGCCGATGGGCGGCGCCTTTGGGAACGCGCTCAATCCACGCCCGGTGATAGCAGCTCAGAATCCAAACCCCGCCAAAGCAAAGACATCAATGGCATCTCCGGGAATGCACTCGACTTGACAGGATGAGAATCGCGAGTGCAAAGTAGAACCATATTCCGCTTCTTTGATTTGTGGAGTGATCCATTCTGCGATGAAATTTACCAAGATGCATGGCGCTGGAAATGATTACATCTACATCGACTGCTTTTCTCAGCCCATCCCCCAAGATCCGCAGGCACTTGCACGCAAAATGTCAGACCGCCATTACGGGATTGGCGGAGATGGGCTGATCCTGATCTGCCCATCCGAAATCGCCGATGCGAAGATGCGGATGTTCAACGTCGACGGCACACCGGGTGAAATGTGCGGGAATGCGATCCGCTGTGTTGCCAAGTATATCTACGATCATGGACTCGCAGAGAAAGATCGTCTCCAAATCATCTCCGCTGGTACCGTCTACTCGATGGACCTGCTGTTAGAAAACGGCAAAGTCGACCAGGTCCGAGTCGACATGAACGACCCAATCCTTGCGGCCGGCAAGATACCGACCACGCTCCCCGGTGATCCGGTTGTCGACGTACCCCTTCATGTGGATGGGCGCGCCATCCCGGTTACTTGCCTATCGATGGGCAATCCGCATTGTATTGTCTTTGTGGACGAATTGACGGATGCATGGGTGCGCCATCTTGGTCCTATGATCGAAGTCCACCATCAGTTCCCGAATCGAACCAATGTGGAATTCGTAAAAATCCAGTCACGGCAAAATGTTGATCAACGGACTTGGGAGCGAGGATCTGGAGAAACACTTGCATGCGGGTCGGGTGCCAGTGCCGTTTGTGTTGCCGGTGTTCTGACCGGTCGAACCGACCGCAACCTCCGGGTCCATCTACTCGGAGGCGACTTGGAGATCGAGTGGCAGGAGAGCAACAATCACGTCACCATGACGGGCCCGGCCGTGGAAGTTTTTACCGGCGAGTGGCCCGACGATTAAGGATGATTGTGCATTTCTACAAGAGCTTATGAACACGCATGGGATCACGTCCAATAGAAAAAGCCGTGGGTTTTCTGGCAACGCTATCGATTCGCGCATGGATGCGGACATTGGACTACCGCGCGGCGTTTTATGATCGAACCGTTGATCCCAGCCGCGGCGAAGGCGAACCTCGGATTTATGTGTTTTGGCACGAATACATCCTGGCCCCACTCTATCTGCGAGGGCGGTGCAATGTGGCGATGCTCTTGAGCCGACACCGCGATGCCGACATCCTGGAACAAGTCGCCGGCCATTTCGGATTTGAATGCATTCGTGGCTCAACATATCGCGGAGCTTCAACCGCCATCCGCGAGCTGATGCGAAAGGGCCATACGACCCATTTAGCGATTACCCCGGATGGGCCGCGTGGGCCTCGACGGCAGCTCGCCCAAGGGGCAATCTACCTTGCATCACGGCTTGGCATGCCACTCGTGGCGTTCGGCCTCGGTTACAACCGGCCATGGCGGGTACGGAGCTGGGACCGGTTTGCCATACCTCGGCCCTATGCCCGTGTCCGAGGAGTCATTGGCCCAGCGATCCATGTGCCGCCGAACCTCGATCGAGCGGGGATCGAGTTCTACCGCCACCAGATTGAACGATTTCTTCTCCAATTGACCGATGAAGCCGAGGCATGGGCCGAGGCCGGGACACGCAAAGTGGAAGAGATGACGGCCCGGCCGGAAGGGGCCCAGCGCCGGAAAGGGACGGCCAACGGGCCAGAATCCGGGCGGTCCGTCAATCGCATGCATGTCGCGCTGGAGCCTGCTGGACGGCGGGCCTACTGCTGGCGCCTTGCAGGATAATAGGGTTTTCGCGCATCATCTAAGATGGATGGCTGCGAATTCTCCATATCGATCCGCGTCGATTCCGCAAGGGAATGGGCTCGAAGACGCCGGGCAAATCACGCTGACAGTCTCACAACTGACGGCGCGGATCAAGGACTGCCTTGAGATGGAGTTCCCGTCGGTCTGGGTTTCCGGCGAAATCTCCAATTTCGCTCAGCCCCAATCAGGCCACTGTTATTTCTCGCTGAAAGACGAAAAAGCTCAGATCCGAGCGGTCCTGTGGCGAGGCGCCGCTGGGCGTCTTCCGTTCCGTTTGGTGGATGGTTTGGAGATCATCTGCCGTGGGCATCTTGAGGTCTATGCGCCTCGGGGCAGTTACCAGCTTGTCGTTGAGGAGGCGACCCCCCGTGGTGTCGGGGCACTTGAACTTGCCTTGCGACAACTGCGGGAGAAACTGGCGGCAGAGGGGCTTTTCCATCCGGCTCGCAAGAAAAGGCTTCCTGCCTTCCCTCGCCGAATTGGTGTGGTGACGAGCCCAACTGGCGCGGCGATCCACGATTTTTTAGAGGTCCTGAACCGCCGCTGGCGGGGGGTGCATGTGTTGATTCTACCAACGCGAGTCCAAGGCGAAGGGTCGGCCTTGGAAATCATCGCCAGTATCCAAGCGGCGGCACAAATTCGGCCGCCGGTGGATGTCCTGGTCGTCACGCGGGGCGGCGGAAGTATGGAAGATCTGCGGACATTCAACGAAGAATCGGTTGTCCGTGCCGTTGCCGCCTGTCCAATTCCCACTGTTTCGGCGATCGGTCATGAAATCGACGTGACCCTCACCGACCTCGCGGCTGATATCCGGGCCCTGACTCCAAGCGAGGCAGCCGAACGGGTTTTGCCTGCCGCCATGGAGGTGCAAACCGTACTGGATGGCCATGCCGAGCGTCTTGAAAACGGGATGCGGAGGCGGCTCGATTCTGCCCGAACCCGTATTGATTCGATCGCCGCAGAGCGATCGTTTCGCCGCCCGTTCGAAAGGATCCGCGATTTGGCACGGCGCCTCGATGAGTCCTCCGATCGAGCTGTCCATGCCATGGGAGTCCTTTTGCGGGAACGTGGCAGCCAATTGAAAGCCGTTGCCGGAAAACTGGAATCCCTTAGCCCTCTCGCCGTGCTGGGACGGGGCTACAGCGTGACCCAACGCACGCGGGACGGATTGATCCTGCGTCGGACAGAGGATCTGGTACCAGGCGAGGCCATCTCGACCCGTTTTGCGTCCGGCTCGGCCACAAGTATTGTGGACCATATCCATCAAGATCCACCAACTCAAATGGATGGAAAGCACCGTGGGTAAGAAAAAAAACAGAGTGAGCAGGCCGACTTTCGAACAGTCCCTTTCGGAGCTTGAATCCATCGTCCGCAAGTTGGAAAGCAGCGAATTGGGGTTGGATGAGGCACTAGCCCAATACGAATTGGGAATCAAGCACTTGAAATCCTGTTACCACCTGCTTCAGATCGCTGAACGTCGGATCGAACTGGTGCGTGGAATCGATGCCGATGGGAAGCCAATCACGGAATCGTATGCCGTGGAAGAAGATGCAACCTTGACCGACAAGGCAGCAGCCCGTAGCCGGAAGCGGTCCGCTGCCAACCGCAGGAGTCAAGTGGACGAAAGTGGCACGCTCTTTTAGAATCAAATCGGATATCTGACAGCATCCCGGATTCGATCCAGCCCCCATGTCCCCAGCAAGCGATTATCGAGCCCAAGCGATCCATCAGATTAACGCAGCACTCGATCGATACAGTGATTTCGGCGATGGATGTCCGGCAGCGCTTCGCGAGGCAATTCGTTACAGTCTCCTTGCCCCGGGGAAGCGACTCCGACCCCAATTGGTTCTATTGGCGGCCCAGGCATGTGGTGCTCCCATGGAATTTGCCCTGCCGGCCGCATGTGCGGTGGAGATGGTTCATGCTTATTCGTTGATCCACGACGATTTGCCGGCGATGGATGATGACGCGATTCGCCGCGGTCAACCGACGTGTCATAAGGCCTTCGGTGAGGCACTGGCGATCCTGGCCGGAGACGCGCTCCTGGCAGGGGCTTTTGCCGTGATCGCCCGAGAGATTCGCCCGGCACAGATTGCACTTCAGTGCATCGCGGATCTCAGCGAAGCTGCCGGTGCAACCGCCCTCGTCGGGGGCCAGGCAGATGATTTGGCCAATGAAAGGGCTGGCCGAACTGGTGGGACCAAGTGCCCAGATTGCAAAGAAGAGACGGGATCCATAAAAACTCTCCTTGCCGAACTCGAGTCGATCCATCACCGCAAGACAGGGGCCATGTTCCGAGTGGCATTGCGGCTAGGCGGTCTGGTCGCGAAAGCAAATCCGACCCAACTGATTGCCCTCGAGGAATACGGGCAGCATATCGGCTTGGCATTCCAAATCACGGACGATCTGCTCGATATCGCTGGCGACGCGTTGGCTGGCGGAGATCAGGTTCAAAAAGAGAGCCATCGAGGTAAAATGACATTCCCAACACTCCTGGGCGTGGGGCCGAGCCGCCGCCGGGCCGCCGATCTGATCGGACTTGCCGAAACTGCACTTCGCCCATTTGGCGAAGCGGGAAAATCCCTCACCGCCTTGGCACATGCTATCCTAGATAGGACCCAATGAAAATTGGCTTCGCCGACTGAACCCACTCCCCGACCTGGTCCACTCACTTAATGAAGGTTGCACAACGAAGAAACCCGCATTTGAAGATTTCACTCGGAAATTGCCGGACTCCCGCGGATCGTGCTGGTTCATTCGTGGCTTAAAGATCAATCCATGCCCCAAATCCTTCCCACAATCAGTTGCCCCAGCGACCTGTCGACTCTCTCGCTATGCGAATTGGAGCAGCTTGCCGATGAGATGCGAGAGGCTCTTTGCAGCGTCATGAGCCTGCGTAGCGCCCATTTTGCGTCCAACCTTGGCGTGGTCGAACTTGCCATTGCGCTCCATCAGGTTTTCGACTTCCGGACCGACCGGCTCCTTTGGGATACAGGGCATCAAGTCTACCCGCACAAGCTACTCACTGGCCGCAACAAGACCATCCATACCATACGGACCAAGGGAGGCTTGATGGGTTACCCGAATCCGGTCGAGAGCGAGTACGACCTTTTCATGACCGGTCATGCAGGATCCAGTCTCTCAACACTGCTCGGATTGCGGAGCGGAGACGATTTGTTGCGGGCCGATGAAGGCCGCCACGCTGTCGCTGTCGTTGGGGATGGAGCATTTCCATCGGGTGTTGTTTTCGAAGCAATGAACAACCTCGGCCGGGTTCAAGGGAAACTGCTAGTGATCCTGAACGACAACCAGATGTCGATTTGCCCACGTGTTGGGGGGCTGGCGGATTACCTGGATCGGCTCCGCGTGAATCCCGCCTATACGGGTCTGAAGGAGGAAGTTGTTAAGGTACTCAACAAGGTCCCACTCCTGGGTGATCCGGTCGAGCGTTTTCTGACGCAAGTCAAGGAGAGTATCAAGGCTGGCCTGCATGGTGGCATGTTGTTCGAGGAGCTCGGTTTTCGATACATCGGCCCGATCGACGGGCACAACATTGGCCTTTTGCGAAAGTACCTGCGGATGGTCAAGGGGCTTTCGGAGCCGGTTCTGTTGCATGTGGTTACGAAAAAGGGGCATGGTTTTGAACCAGCGGAACGCGATCCCGCCCACTTCCACGCCCCGCCGCGATTCGAACGTGACCTTCGTGACAAGGGGCGCATTGCCGTCATGAAGGAGGGCCCGCAGCGAACGTATTCGCACGTGGCGTCCGACTCCATCTACGATCTCATGCAACGGAATCCGCGGATTACCGTCCTGACAGCCGCGATGTGCCAGGGGAATCAGCTCGAACGAATACGAGACGAGATACCGGATCGGTTCTTCGATGTCGGGATTTGCGAAGCGCATGCCGTCGCGTTCGCCGCCGGTCAGGCCAAGGCTGGACTGCGACCGATTGTCGACATCTATAGCACTTTTTTGCAGCGGGCGTTCGACCATATTTTCCAGGAAGTTGCCCTGCAGAACCTGCCGGTCACTTTCATGATGGATCGAGCCGGCCTGACTGGCCCGGATGGGCCAACCCACCATGGGGCCTTCGACATCAGCTACCTGCGGCTATTCCCGAATCTCATCGTCATGGCGCCTGGTGACGAATATGATCTGCCCCGGATGCTCGATCTGGCCCTGTCGCATGACGCCCCTAGCGCCATCCGATATCCTAAAATGGTTGCCAAGCGGATTCCGGGCGAGCGGACTCCAGTGACATTAGGCGGGGCGGAAGTCATCGCTTGGGGCGAAGATGGGTGCATTGTCTGTTATGGCGCGCTGTTGCCAGCATGTGTTGCAGCAGCCAATGCATTGCGTGCAGCCGGTTTGGATGTGGGAGTGATCAATGCCCGTTTCTCAAAGCCACTCGACCAGGAGACCATCTCACGGGCAATTAAATCCTGCCACTTCGTGGTGACGGTTGAGGAAAACGCATTGATTGGCGGTTTCGGGTCCGCCGTACTTGAAATGGCAAGTGCAGCCGGCTTGGATACCCGGGCCATCCACAGGCTTGGTATCCCGGATCACTTTGTTGAACATGGTGACCGGAGTGATTTGCTAGCGGACCTTGGACTCTCCGCCGAAGGAATCGCCGCGACGTGCCGGGAATTGGCGGCCACTTCCAGGGAGGAATCTACCAAACCACCTGAGGCGGAATACTCGCACCCCGCAAGTTGCTGATCGATCGGGATGGCCATGCCCGAAGCCATGGAGTGGACGAGACCTGAATCAAGGAAATCACGGATTTCAACTGATCATGAAACAGACCGGATCCTCTTCTGAAACCGAACCACAACGCCCACGCGTGATTCTACTAGCCGACGGATCGCGGGCGAACATTCGTAGGGAAGTTGAACGATTGCAACCTCTGATTGATCGATATGTCGATATCGTGCATTACGATTTCGATTTCACGACCGATCTGACGCAAATCGATGCGGAATTCGCCCTGGTCCTCGGTGGTGATGGGTCGGTTCTGCGAGCGGCCCGGCAGATGGCCTATCATCAGAAGCCGGTCCTTGGAGTGAATCTGGGGCGACTCGGTTTTCTAACCGACTTGCAACCAGAGCTGCTTGGTGATGTTTTGCCGGAGATCTGTTCCGGGAAATATCGCCTGGTCGATCATCTGATGTTCGAATGCCATATTCTTCACGGCGATGACAAACGGCATGTCTTGCTCGGCCTGAACGAGGCGGCGGTGCTAGCAGGACCACCCTTCTCCATCCTGGATATTCAACTCTATGTTGACGGAGAACTAGTCACCACGTACAGTTGCGATGGCCTGATTGTCAGCACGCCGGTTGGATCGACGGCTCATAGCCTGTCCGCCGGAGGGCCCATCTTGCGAAAGAACCTGCAGGTGTTTGTTGTTTCGCCGATTAGCCCCCATACCCTCACCAATCGTCCAGTTGTTGATTCGGCCGAACGGGTGTATGAATTGGTAGTACCGCGGCCGCATGATGGCACAACGTTGATCATCGACGGGCAAGTGATCGACCGGATATCGGCCAGCGACCGAATTCGCATCGAGCGGGCGGAATCCGTATTCCAACTTGTTGAGGTAGCCGGTCACGGTTACTACCGCACACTCCGTGAAAAACTTGGCTGGGGTGGCCAGTTGAAAACCGATGGATAACAGTCAGCACGGAAGCCAATCTCATGAAACACTGCATATTGACGGCTCGCTGGGTCCCATGGTTCATTCTCGTCTCGGCCGCATTGGCCCGCGCTGAACCGGCCGACCAGCCTGTCGAGGAGAACGGACAATATCTTCTGCGCTACCGTTTTGAGATGGGAGAGGTCGTTCGATATGCGGTCGAGCATGCGGCCGACATCCGGATGACGATGAAGGGGACCTCCCAGTCCACCAAGGCGCATAGCGAATCGACAAAGGCATGGAAAGTCCTGGATGTCCTGCCAACCGGCGAGATTGAATTTTCGCACGTTGTCGAAAACATCCACATGCGAAACGAATCGCCCGACCGTGCGGCAATGGAATATGACAGTCGAAAGGGCGAGGTGGTACCGCCCGGATATGAGCAGGTCGCCGCCGCGGTTGGTGTCACTCTCACCGTGGTCCGTATCAAGCCGAATGGGAAAATCATCTCGTATGAACAGAAACACCCGCAGATCGGGAATCTGGAGGATGCCCCCATGGTAACCCTCTTGCCAGAAGAATCCGTCCCGGTCGGCGCGGAATGGAATGAAGCCTACCATGTCAATGTCGACGTAGGAGAAAACCAAAAGAAGCGAATCGAAACGCGGCGCCATTTCAAATTGGCCGATGTCAAAAACGGTATCGCGACGATTGAGGTCAACTACCAGGTTCTGTCGCCGATCGACGCCACGATCGAAGCCCAACTGGTGGGGCGGCTCACGACTGGCAAGATCCGGTTCGACCTGGCCCGCGGCCGGATTTCGAGCCAGCAACTCGACGTGGACAAACACATCATCGGGTTCGCTGGCCCTTCGAGTAGCATGCATTACCTCAGCCGATTCACCGAACGACTCCTACCCGAGAATCAAGAGATCACGCAGATGGAGCAAGAGGGCATTGCCAAGTAGTCGGTCTTTCACGGAGGTATCTGGCATGCTCATCTTTCTTGCGGAAATGGATTGGCTTCAAACAATCGCCTGAAGTTCCTTCAGGCCGATTCATCGGCCTTCTCCGCCGCAGGCGGTACTAGGCCCGTGCTTGAGCACGGGTGAA
>JAFGFZ010000128.1 GCA_016930815.1 Pirellulales bacterium
GCGCCGAGGATGGTCAAGCCGCATGGGATATTATGCTTGCCGGAGAATATGTGTTTGATCTTTTGGTCACCGATATCGAAATGCCCAATCTGAACGGGTTGGACCTATGTCGCCGTGTCAAGGATCATCCGGCATTCTCTGATATGCCGGTGATTGCCTTGACTTCACTTGCCGGAGAAGAAGATTTCCGGCGGGGCGAGGAGAGTGGGATTGATGACTACCAGGTCAAATTCGACCGTGAAAGAACATTGGCATCGGTCGCGAAATTCATGAAAAATAGGCGTGAAAGTCAGATGAGCGGCCAGCCGATGAACAATGTAAGGAGCTAAGCATGTCAACCACCCTTGAAGTAAAACCAAAATGTTCCTTGGAGGAACTTCAACTCGTCACGTTTTATGTCGGCGATTTACTCTTAGGTCTAGATATCCTCCAGCTTCAGGAAATCATCCGGAATTTCGATGTCACGCCCGCACCACATGCTCCTGATTATGTGCTTGGTGTCATCAATCTTCGAGGAGATGTCGTCACTGTCGTTGATCTTCGAACCGTGCTGGGATATCCACCTGCCGAAGTCACTCGGGAAACACGCAATCTGATTGTTGAATCGCAAGGTGAATTTATCGGTCTGCTGGTGGATCGAATCGCAGACACAGTTTCGATCACCTTGGATGCTATTGAACCTTGTCCGTCAAATATCGATGGCGTTGAAGGGCGGTTCTTCCGGGGAGTCTACACAACGGAAACCGATATCGTTGTGATTCTTGATCTTGAAGAAACCCTGTCGAATATGTGATAATACGATAGATGATGGACAATAAATTACGGGTGATCGTTGTCGACGATACGATCACCTATCGAAAAATTATTGCCGATTTGCTGTCGGAAATTCCCGATGTCGAAGTTGTCGGGACAGCCTCGAATGGAAAGATTGCGCTGCAAAAAATTCAATTGCTTCATCCAGACCTGATGACACTGGATATGGAAATGCCAGTGATGAGTGGCCTGGAGGTTCTTCAGTACTTAAAAGATACTTCAAATAGCATCGGGACGATCGTACTCAGTGCGCACACGACCGGAGATGCCAAGTTGACAGTGAAGGCATTGTCCCTCGGTGCATTCGATTTTATCCTGAAACCACAAGGTAATTCACTCCAGCAAAACATCGATACACTCCGGAAAAAACTGAGACCTATTATTGATACTTTCACGCGAACAAGACAGGTCCAGGATATCTTACATGGCCGGAAGCCATTCACCAAATCGAGGGCCGCCAATGCATGCGAGCCAAAGGCGAATAAGTGCCTTTCAGAAGAAAGGTGCCTTTCGAGCGAGATCCAATCCAGATCGTTTCACCGGAGAATTCAATCCATCTTGCGATCGGCAAAACCGGTCGAAATCGTATGTATTGGTATTTCAACGGGTGGACCGTCCGCGTTGACCCAACTTGTGCCTAAACTACCAGCCGATTTGGCTGCACCCGTTCTGATTGTTCAGCATATGCCGCCAATTTTCACGAAATCGCTGGCGGACGATTTGAACAAGTCGAGCGCTTTAACCGTGTGCGAAGCTGCGAATGGGCAAGTGGTTGAGCCCGGGTTCGTGATGATTGCGCCGGGGGGGAAACAGATGAAAGTACGCAGGGAAAGCGGAATCACAACCATCCAGATCACGGATGACCCCTCGGAAAACAGCTGCCGGCCATCGGTTGACTATCTTTTTCGATCGGTTGCTGAAATCTACGGCTCCAGAGCTCTCGGTGTCATCATGACCGGCATGGGGAACGACGGAACCCTTGGATGCCGACTCCTGAAGGAATGTGGCGCTGCTATCATCGCCCAGGATGAATCCTCCTGCGTTGTCTTTGGGATGCCCAAGGAACCCATCGAAGAGGGAAACGTGGACATCATTGCACCGCTGGAAAATATCGCATCAGAGATCGTGCAGTCAGTAAAGCGAGGAGCCGTTGTATGAAAGTTAAGGGGCAGTCGCATGAATGTGATGGAATCTGAGATACCCGCCATTGCGCAGCTCGTCAGGGAACTATGCGGCGTGGCGCTCGATAAGACAAAAGCGTATTTAATTGATAGCCGACTTGGGTGCCTTGTGGAGGAATACGGATTTCCCAGCTTCGCTGATTTCTGCCGCGCAGCGCGAGCCGACCAGATCTTAAAGAATAAAATTATTGATGCCATCACCACCCAAGAAACTCTCTTCTTCCGGGATAAATCACCATTTGAAGCCCTCCAGCATAAAATGATTCCTGAACTGATCGATTTCAAGGCAGGGACCATTCATTCAAAAAGGATTCGGATCTGGTCCGCTGCGTGCAGCACTGGCCAAGAAACCTACAGCATTGCCATGGTCCTGTGTGAACTGCTGCCAGATATCGCTTCCTGGGATATCAATATTCTGGGAACGGATATTTCAAATGAAGCTCTTACGCAGGCAAGTCTCGGCCGCTACAGTGATTATGCCATCGAACGCGGTATGACGGCCACGATGCTTGCAAAATACTTCATCAAGGAACGGGATGGATATCGTGTCAAGGACCAGATCCGCTCGCTTGTGCGATTCGATCGATGCAATCTTATCAAGCCTTTTAATGGCATAGGGCCGTTCGATGTGATCTTTTGCCGAAATGTGGCAATCTACTTTGATGAAGAGGTAAAATGCGACCTCTTCAATCGTTTGGCCGATCGGCTGTTGCCCAAAGGCTGGCTGGTTGTTGGCTCATCCGAGTCACTCACTGGAATCGATCCTCGATTTGTTCCCCAGCACCACTGCCGAGCAGTCATCTATCAACCCAACTGGAAACGCGTCCCTGTCATGGTATGATGGCATCATCATGGCATGTCGTAATCTGGAAAACAAACGCGCGATCATCACCGGAGCTTCAAGCGGCATCGGCCGCGCTCTGGCGATCGCTCTTGCGTCCCGAGGTGTTTCCATGGTGCTCGTCGCGCGGCGGAATGACAAGCTGCAGGAACTCGCATGTGAAATCAAGGAAGGTGGCAAGATTACATCAGGAGATTCCAGTGGGAAACAGATTTGTCAATCGCTTGGCATCGTGATCGGAGATATCACCGAACCATCCACGCGATCCGCGATCATCGAAACGGCTCGTGAACAATTTGGCGGCATCGATCTTGTGGTAAATAATGCCGGCACGAGCGCGCATGGACGGTTCGCGTCCGCTTCCGAACCGCGACTCCGCCGGATTATGGAAGTCAATTTTTTTGCGGTTGCCGAGCTGACTCGGGCAGCCATTCCCATCCTGGCAGAGGGTCACGAACCGATCGTCGTGAATATCGGATCGATCCTCGGCCGCCGTGGAGTGCCATATAACAGTGAGTATTGTGCAAGCAAGTTCGCATTGGTTGGGTGGAGCGAATCCATTCGACCCGAACTGGCCCGGCTTGGGATTGATCTATTGCTTGTCAATCCAGGTACAACGGATACGGAATTTTTCGATCATCTCATCGAAAAACAGGGGGAGACTCCATGGCCGAGGCAAAAAGGAATTCCACCGGAACGCGTGGCTCGGGCCATCGTCCGTGCAATCGAACGCGGTCAACGGGAAATAGTTCCTCATCGGAAAGGCCAGCTCCTCCTCTGGGCGAATCGCCTCTTCCCCCGCCTCGTCGATCGGCTCATGCAGCGATGGGGCTAGAATAGCCAGGGCATTGGCGAGAGCTCTCTTCTGGCTATGGTTGCCGGCATTGAATTCGAATACCACCACTTCATGCCGCGCGCCGTCTGCCACCTCGTTTAGCGCATCCTGATAGGATAGCATCCCCTTGAATGTTGAATCCGGCTGGGGTCCATCAGTACCTACATGCACATCGAACCAGACCTCGCGATTGTATTGCTTCACCGGTCTGCACCGTACGCCACATACCACTCACTTCGCGTGGATCATCCGAGTCCGAGTTCAAGGGAAGTCTCCGCGTCTGGCCGCCCGTCTTAATCCAGAAATTCCGATAGCGGGCCTCGGACTGGAATTGACGCAGGCCGATAGTGCCCGCCAGCAACGCCGCATCACCATCCTCGTACCGAAGGATGGTTTTGCTGTTGACGGCGATCTCAATGGCTCGGCCATCCAGTTGGACCACCAGCGGCACCCATTGGCCTATGGGCACCTCACAGGGTGTGTCCTGGATGAGTTCCCAGTCATGCCGATGGCGTCCCAATCGTACCGTTTGCTCTTCTGCGTTGATCGCAATTTCGTAGCCGTCGAAGTTGTCCTTTCCCATGCCAGGCGTGTTGACGCGAACAATCAGTCCGGCGTTGGAACAGTGGCAGTCTGGGACAAACACCTCGATGCCAACCTCCCCATTCTCGAAGGGCGCAAGATCGCTCACTAATTTATCACCTGCAGCACCCGAGAAAAAGAGCTCACCGCCACAGCTCCACCATCTACCACCGTAGGCCTTGAATCCCTTGATCGTAGAAATTGGCGGTTCCTGAAAACTTTCACCAAAAACCATCTGGCTATAAATGCCTCCATAGATCTCGTGATTAACATCCTCAATGCACGCGCCGGTCAGATACTGCGGGATGGAGTGAAGTACCTGGTCAGCTCGCACTTCAATGCGGGCTTCCTGGGCTGTAGC
>JAFGFZ010000129.1 GCA_016930815.1 Pirellulales bacterium
AATCAACCGCTCTTCGGTCAGACAGTGACTTTCCGGCATACGAAGCAAGACCAGGAATTCTCACCGATTGTCGAGTTCCGCGCGGAGGTGAATTATCATCTCTCGAAGGCATTTGCCTTGAAACTTGGATTCAATGCAACCTTCATTGACAACATCCGGCGAGCCTCGCGGCAAACCGCCTATGTCTTGCCCAGCATGGGATTTATCGACGGCGGAACCCAGGACTTCCTTGCCTCGGGCGTGTATGGTGGCTTCGAAGTCAACCATTGAAAGAAAGGGCATTGCGGCATATTGGTCGATTATTGAGATAGATTATCCTCAATTGATCAAAGAGGGAACATAAGGGAACGAAGCAAACGGAGGAAGAGTTCTTCAGAACTCTTCCTCCGTTTTGTTTCCTTATGTTAAAAATGGACGGATACTCGTGACATCCAAGATGGCGCGACGGAATCATCCGTGATTCGGAGCAAATCGACGAATTCCAGCGAATTTGGCTAGAAAAAAACGTTCACGGCGTTGTATGCCACCCGATTCTACTCGGATTTCGTCGCGGGCTTTTCCGGTTTCCAGACTTTCCAGACATTGCCGACCAGGTCGGGGTTTGGCTTGAGCGTTGGTTTGCCCGGTCGCCAGTCGGCTGGGGCCACTTCGCCTGTGGCACGAACGTGCTGGAAGGCCTGAATCTGCCGAATCAGCTCATGGGTGCTTCGCCCTACGGGTGGCAAGAGGATTTCCATGGCCTGAATCTCACCGTCAGGATCGATCAGGAATCGGCCACGAATATTCGTACCCGAGCTGGGGTCATAAACGCCGTAGGCATGTCCAATCCGCCCGCCGGCGTCCGAAAGCATGGGAAATGGGACCCCGCCGGGCACCATTTTGGAAAGTTCTCCCTCTTGCCAGATCTTGTGGGAGAAACGGCTGTCGGTACTGCAAGCCAGCATCTCAACGCCAAGTGATTTCAATTCGTCATACTGGACGGCGACCGCCGTCAATTCGGTCGGTCAGACAAAGGTGAAATCACCTGGATAGAAACATAGCACTACCCATTTGCCCTGGTAGTCCGATAACTTGATGTTTTTGAACCCCCCGTCCACGAAGGCGGCCGCCTCGAAATTCGGAGCCGGTTCGCCTGGCCGGACACCCGCACGAGGAAGTGATACCGGAACGGACCCTTGTGCCATCGAGGCTTGATCTGCAGCTCCGATCGGTCCTTGGGATGGCTCGACGCAGTCTACTGCATCCTGCGGGCCATCTTTGTCCGGGGTGTTCTTCCCGTCGGAAACATCGCTTTTGGCGGTCAGGGGCGTCCGATCCTGCCCGCAAGTGACGCATGTCAGTGCAACCCCCGCCACCAACACCACAAGAATCAGTCTACCAGGTGACATGACGGTCCTCCTTTACATAGTTGTGAGCCACTAATTGACACAGGAACCAGAACACAGGAATCAGACACGCAGCATTTTATCCCGTGGCCGAATGAATAAAAAACTGCACCATCACGTCCGCAATCCGACCGATCATTTTGATCGATTGGATTGCCAATGTAACAGATGCGCATCCCTGGGACAAGCAGCCAGATTGCGAAAACGCATCCGGCGTTGATTGGCCGCGAAAAAATCCATGAGCGACTTGGCTTGCGCTGGATCACGTTCCATCATTGCTCTGCCTCGATATGAATCACGAGGACTTCAGAAACTTTTTGCGTTCGGTCGTGGGGTATTCGTAACCGAGGATGTGGTCTGCGGTGGTGAACCGGTTGTTTCTGAAACCGATGCCATATCAGCAGATGGCTCGCGAACATTGTCCAGGGATGGATGTGTGGCCGAAATTTCACGCACCTCTTTTTTCTTTTCAATAAGCCCTGCATTAATGAATTGGAACACCTCCCGAGGATTCTTTGCTCCCACAAGGCACTGACTCTTCCATCCGGCCGGTGTCTTGTCGAATCGAATCAATTGGGGAATGGAAGTCGCGCGCTTCAGCCGGGAGGCGAGTTGCCGCTGCTGATCATAATCCACGTAGAAAAAAACGACCTTTTCCAACCCGCCCGCTTTCGCAACTTGCGGCATGACAGAGTTCTTCATCGTGTTGCAGCCCGGACACCAGACCGCGCCAATCAACACGACCAAGGGGCGTCCCGTGGTTAGGCTTTGCTGGTAGGCTTGCTCAAAAGTCACCTGATCCGCCGCTGTTGCAGAGACCTGCATTAGCGCCAAAAGAATCATCTTGTTCATGTCGTATCCTTGCATGCATCTGGTAAAATTGTGAATGTTGAATCCTTTGGATCTACCATCCTCTGGAACGATTCCACGGCCATCCATCGTCTTCCGACCAGTGCGGTTTGCCGATGGATTCGCGGCTCGGTGACATTTATCGGACACGGATCTTATATAGTTTTATTGTTATATGAGAGTGCTATTATTGTCGGTTTTGTCGATGAGGGCGCGGTTCTATTCCGCAATTCCCATCTTAGTAGAACGACTGGCAGCGCAAGACTTATTCGCAGGCGTCGGTTTGCGATTCTTCAGATTGTCGAGAGGCACGTACCACGGCCTGACGGCTACGGAGTCGGGGTGGGTGGTCCTCATTCAGAAGCCAGAGCAACTTCTTGACCAGCGTAGGACGGATGATGTAGTAGCATCGCAGTGGCCCGCAGATGTGGCAATCGACCAGTCCCGCCTTTCGCAAAGCAGCCATATGTTGGGAGAGATGTGCCTGCACGATGGGAACCAACGAATTAAGATCCCTAACACAATGCGGCCGCTCGCAAAGTGCACTCAGGATCTTCAGACGCACGGGATGCGATATGAGCCGTAGTAAACGTGCTTGATCCTCCCAAGCGGCGTTCGTGCCGATGTTCTTCATGGTTAGGTAACTTCTCCTACAACTCGGTTCGATGACAATCTTCAATAATCCCCGGCAGGTCTTTAAAAGAGTCGATGCACGGCCCTCGGCTAATCGAGGTAGGATGCAAGATTCAATTGGAAACCAATAGGAAAAAGAAGGAACGGCATTGGATCATGTCGACGAGTCTATCCTCTCCTCCCAGCCATGGGAATACCTTCGCCTGCAGGCCCAGGCCGCCGAATCGCCCAACAACGAATAGCGGAATCCCAACAAGATGAACCGCAAGTGCTCTGTCAACTTTCCATCTTGGGGTAGCCATGGTCGCCAGACCGTGGCACATCGCCCTCGCACGAGCACAGTTACCCCAAATTTTAAGCTTGAAGGAGCACTAGGCTGCAATCCGGGGGCATCCTGTCAAACTCTGCCGTTTACGAAAACGCATCCAAGTTTACGGTTCGCAGCGAAAAACACCGAAAAAAATCGGGCTAATTCCGCATTTCGTAGCCGATCTTCATTTGAATTGGGGTTCTTTGCGTGGTATGGTCTTGAAGTTCATCCCCACGCGGAATCCGACTGGCACCGCGCCGACCCATCTGTAAGGGGATGTACCGACCGTCCGTTCCTGCCTAAAATACGTAGGTTCCGCTTACCGATGGTCGATGTAGATTCCTTGCTCGGATGGAAGCGAAGCAACTGATTCTGGTGGCGCGGATCTTACCCGGAATATCTCGGGCCCCCAACGGTCACTCGCGCTCCATGGATGGTCCTGGTATCCTCCGGAAGGTATCGAGCATTGCCCACGGTCCCACCCCATTCCAATGCCCGGTACTCCGATACGGCTAGCCCATTCCGCCAAGGGAGCTGGATACCCGCCCGATGCCGCTTTGGATCCATTCATAAAAGAGTTGCCCGAACATGCACCTTGATCACCTCCCCGGCTCCTTTTTTGGTCCATCGACACTGGTGGAACTGCTGCGCCATCGCGCGGCGCACCAGGCCGAAGATGTCGGCTTCGAATATTTACGCGATGGGGAATGTGACGCCGTCTCATTGACCTATGCCGAGTTGGATCGGCAGTCCCGTGCCATCGGGGCCATGCTGCAGGGCATGGGCTTGGAGGGTTCCCGGGCCCTGCTCCTGTATCCGGCCGGCCTTGAATTTTTAGCCGCCTTTTTTGGCTGCCTCTATGCGGGCGTCGTTGCTGTTCCAGCCTATCCTCCGCGTCGCAACCGAAACATGAACCGGATCGATGCGATTGCCCGCGATGCCCAAGCGCAGATCGCCCTCACAACCCAGTCCGTCCTGGATCGCGTTCAATCGATCATTGATGATACCTCGGTATTAAAACAGATTGCCTGCCGTTCGACCGAAGACCTGGACAGTTCCCTCGCCACCAGTTGGTCCGAACCCAAAATCCATGCCGATACCCTGGCATTTTTCCAGTACACTTCCGGATCCACGGGCACCCCGAAGGGAGTCATGCTGACCCATGCCAATCTCCTGCACAATTCAGCGATGATCAATTACGCGTTTGAGGAAACGCGTTCGGATCGGGGCGTGTTTTGGCTGCCCCTCTACCATGACATGGGCCTGATTGGCGGGATCATGCAACCGCTCTATCTGGGCGCGCCGAGCACGCTGCTTTCACCCAGCGCCTTTCTTCAGCGCCCGCTCCGATGGTTACAAGCGATCACGCGCACCCGAGCCACGATCAGTGGCGGCCCCAATTTCTCTTACGACCTGTGCGTCGAGAAAATCACTGACGATCAGAAGAGACATCTTGACTTGAGCACCTGGGAAATCGCGTTCAATGGGGCGGAGCCAATCCGCCCATCCACATTGGATCGTTTTGCGCAAGCCTTTGCATGCTGCGGTTTTCGCCGCGAGGCATTTTATCCTTGTTACGGCCTGGCGGAGGCGACTTTAATCGTCACGGGCGGTTATAAAAAAGCGGCCCCCGCCGTTCGGGCTTTCGATAGTGAAGCCCTCGAACAGCATCATGTGGTTGAGGCCATGCCAGATGAAGAATCGGCACGCGAACTGGTCGGCTGCGGAGGCAAGCTTCTGGATGAAAAGGTCGCCATTGTCGATCCGGAGACTGGCCATCAATGCCCGGCAGGCCGTGTCGGTGAAATCTGGGTGTCTGGTTTGAGCGTGGCGCAAGGCTATTGGAACCGGCCTGTGGAAACCGAGTACGCGTTCCGTGCCAAGATCGTCGGCGAAAGCAATGGATCCTATATGCGAACCGGAGATCTCGGTTTCTTCCACGATGGCGAGCTATTCGTCACGGGCCGGATCAAGGACATGATCATTCTGCGCGGCGTCAACTATTATCCGCAGGATATCGAATTCACTGTCGAAAATGCCCATGAGGATCTTCGTTCCGCAAGCGGCGCTGCGGTGACTGTCCAGTACGCCGATGGCGAGTATCTGGTGGTTGTCCAGGAGGTTGCGCGCAAACATGACTTGGATTTCGACGCGATTTTTTCTGCAATCCGGCGGGCCATTGCCTTGGAGCATGAACTGGCCGTGGAGGCGATCGTGCTCGTCAAGGCTGGGAGTATCCCCCGGACTTCCAGTGGCAAGATCCAGCGCCACGCATGCCGGATCGGCTACCAGAACGGAACCCTGTCGGTCGTTGCCCAATGGCCGGCCGAACCACCAACCGGAATGGTTCCGCAAGAAATCTCGCCCGCCCAATCCGCGCCGCTGGCCACGATCCAGCGGGATGGAGAGGGCCCTCGCATCGCCGAATCCACCAAGTCGATCCCCGCAGCAACCCGGCCAGCCCCTGGCAAGCCCCCCGTCCCGCACACCGTGCCACCATCGCCGCTTGCCGCTGAGGCTCCACCATCAACCACCGCGCCAACCGAGACGACGATCGAATTCGTTTATTCCGTTGTCAAGGAAGTCGCCAAGGAACGAGCAACCGAGCTCTCGATGGATACGAATATCACCGAGCTCGGTCTGGATTCACTCGAACGCATGGAGATCATCGCGCGCATTGAAGAAAAATATCATGGCCAATTCCCGCTCGAAATCATCCAGGAGATGCAGACATGCGGTGAGGTGGTCGTAGCCGTGGAAACCTATCTGGGATCTGTCCCGATAGCTCCGGAATCTCGTGCCGGTACTTATCAACCCCAGGAGGAGACATTTGTTATTTCCAGGTTTCCAGAATACAAGCAACTCCAACAAGTCCTGCAATTGAGTGAAACCAGTGGCCTGCCCAATCCCTATTTCAATGTGCATGAGGGGGTGACGAACGATCGCACGCAGATCAACGGCCGGGAATATATCAATTTCTGTAGCTACAATTACCTTGGGATGTCAGGCGATTCGGTCGTCACGCAGGCTGCCAAGCAAGCCATCAAGCGTTATGGAACGAGTGTTTCGGCAAGCCGGCTCGTCTCGGGCGAAAAACCATTGCACCGCCAGCTCGAACAGGGAATCGCTGATTTCATCGGGACCGAGGATGCAGTCGTTTTTGTTGGCGGGCACTCAACCAACGAAACGACGATCGGGCATTTGCTCGGCCCGAACGACCTTGTGCTTCACGATGCCCTGGCGCATAACAGCATCCAGCAAGGATGCATCCTCTCTGGTGCGCGGCGTCGCATGTTCCCGCACAATGATATCGCGGCATGCGATCGACTTTTGAAAGAACTACGGCCTCGCTACCGCCGCGTTCTAATTGTTGTTGAGGGTGTTTACAGCATGGATGGCGATTATCCAGATTTACCAACATTAGTCGCAGCCAAGAAAAGGCACGGCGCGTTGCTCATGGTCGACGAGGCCCATTCGATTGGTACGATGGGTTTGCATGGCCGGGGAATGTCCGAGTTTTTTGATCTGAATCCACGCGATGTCGACATCTGGATGGGTACATTGAGCAAATCCTTTGGAAGCTGTGGTGGCTACATCGCCGGTTGCCGCGAGTTGATTGAATACCTGAAATTCACCGCCCCGGGATTCGTTTATAGTGTCGGGCTATCTCCTCCCAACACGGCAGCCGCCCTGGCATCGCTGCAACTCTTGGAAGAGGAGCCTGAACGGGTCGCCCGGCTGACCGAGAACGCCGCCCTCTTCCTGCAATTGGCACGAGATGCCGGTCTGAACACGGGGGCCAGCGGAGG
>JAFGFZ010000130.1 GCA_016930815.1 Pirellulales bacterium
AACCCCGGAAATCGCCGAGAGTTTTCGAGTTTTTCAATAATTATATCAAGCGGAGGCCGCAGGCCTTCGCTTGATCAGGGCCTAGTCGGCGCACACCTGCTTGTGGCCTGTTTTTTTGCTTTCGCCTTTTACGGCATCCTGTAGGCGATCCTCATAAAACAAACATCGAGTAATGCATTTTTCAACATTGTGTGTGGCTATCTCCTCTTGGGAATTATTTGGGGCATTTTGTACTCCGCCGTAGACATGGTGTGCCCAGGATCCTTTTGCATGCCCGCGCCGGTGGGCACGGATGTCTCGGCCATCACCCCGGACCGCGGTGCTCTGAATTATTTTAGCTTCATAACCCTGGCCACCGTGGGGTACGGTGACATCACACCGACAACACCGCTGACCAGGACGTTGGCCTGGATCGAAGCGATTACCGGCCAGTTTTATCTTGCGGTCATTGTGGCCGGACTCGTCGGCTTTAAAGTGACTCAAGCCGGCAAAGAATGAGCCTGAAACATTAAAATAATAATTTCTTGCCACCCGGTAGTTTCGGAGGGTATCGTACGATTTTTGATTTCTCGAAATAATTCAGCTATCATGCGTTTCGAGCCCAGGTCATAATAATCATCGTTGCGAGGTGTTTCTTGTGATTGAAATGATGTATGCCAAAGCTTGCGAGTCACAATTCAAGAAAAGCACTAGGCGCCGTATTACCAAACATACAAAGGAAGAAAAAATGAGATTCAAGCATCATTATCTGGGATGCGCCCTATTGGCCACGCTCGGTCTACTAGGCACTTCGGTGCTGGGCGTCGAGTTCGACGAATTGACCCAGTACGTACCGGAAGGGGCGAACGCCATTGTTACCTTGAATGTCGAAAAGACACTCGCAAGCCCGCTTGCCCAGGAAGAAAAATGGGGAACACCCGGCGTCGAGGGGCCAGAACCGTTGAAGCTGCCACCCCAGGCCAAACGGTTCGTGCTTGCGGCCCACTTTGATTTCGAATACATGCGGCCCGTCAAGGAGGTTGCCGTCTTCGAATTGGGCATTGATCCATCCATGGATTTTATTGTCCAACACACCAAGGGCACACTGGATCAACTGGGCGGATTACAGACTGTAGAAACACCCAAAGACGCCATCGTGGTTAAATTCGCACCGAATGTGTTCGGAGCGATTCGGCCCGCCGACCGGCAAATTGCCGCGCGGTGGATTCGACAGGTGACGAATGCTCCCACGAACCATCTGACCCCCTATTTGCAAAAAGCAGCCAGCTACCCCGATCGCGCGGGAACGAACATTGTGATGGCGATGGATCTGGAGGATGTTCTTCGCCGCAAAGATATTCGGCAGGCTCTCGAAGGATCCGAACTCCTTAAAAAACAAAAAGGCATCGACCTGGATGCCGTGGCCGATTCCCTCGCTAGCATCCAGGGATTCACACTCGGAATTCTTGTGGAAAAGCGAGCGGTCGGCGAATTGAGAATTGACTTTACCAGTGACACGGCGCCATTGGCGGATATTGCCAAGCCCCTGTTTCTAGAAGCAGTTGGGGAAGCCGGCGCGATGGTCCAAGAACTCCAGGATTGGCAAGTGAAGGTGGAAAGCCATCGCGTCTCGTTTAAAGGGGATATGACACGCAGCGGTTTCCTCCGCCTTTTCAGCCTCTTCGAACTCGATACATCCGAGGTGAGTGACAAAGCCCCAACGACGGAGGATACGGCCAAAACGAAAAGGCCTGAAGAAATGATACCGTACACATCCAAACAATACTACGATGCCGTGGATAAATATCTTGTGGATCTGTCGAAGGAAAAAGGGGCCGTTTCATTCGGGCAGATGGGATTGTGGTTTCAGAAATACGCTCGCAAAATCGATGCCTTGCCGATTTTGAATGTCGATCCGGATCTGGTCTCCTTCGGTGCATGGACCGTCGAACAATTACGTAATGCAACGGCGTCCATTCAGGGCGTTGGCATCCGGTCGGGCGCCCGCGAGGCACAGGTCTATAACACCTATAGCGGCAGTGCGTCCTATTCTGGCTATGGTACTCCGGTCCGCTACGGCTGGAATGGATATCGCGTCTACGGTGGGGGATATGGGACTGTGCAATGGGATGTCCGCAATGTCGAGGCGGAGCGGCGTGCGATCCGTTCCCAGGAGCGGGCCCAAGGAGCCACCGAGGCGCGGGGGATCGTGAAACAGATCGAAAGCGAACAATCCAAGATTCGACGTACCATGTCCGAGCGCTACAAAATGGAATTTTAATGTCGGTCAAAGAGGCATAGACCCCAGTCTCTGTACCCTGTCACCCAATGCATCCGCCAGTGGATTGCCATCTCGGGCGGAGAAGCCGACATAATGGTGCTGGCGGAAACCTTCCGCGTATTGCCATGTGCATTCGGCCCGCATGCGGGCAACCTCCGTGTTGGACTGCCGCATGGTTTCCAAGTAATTGTCCAGACCCTGTGTTTCATCCAACCACTGCCTCTGGCTTTCGTGGCAACCCAGCATCTGGAGCTTCGTATCCATGACGTTCGAAATATCGACAAACAACTCGGGCATCACAAGCACCCGCATGCCATCGCGGTTCATATGGGGCTGGGCATGATAAAGATATACATCCTGACTGGTCGGATCGCGGGGTGGAACGCTGATGTAATGTCGCATCGCCCGGCTGAAACAGGCCGTAATCACCAGCCGCGCGGTGTTCGTGTGATCCTCCATGTAGTCATTGAGTGACGGGAGGAACACCATGGTGGGTTGGATCTCGCGCACAATGGCAGTCAGGCGACGCAGCAAACTGTTTTCGTAGAAGATCATCAAGTCATCGGCGATAGGCGGGTGATAGATGGCCTGGATGACCCGGGCTGAATTCTCGGCTTCCTGACGCCGGATCCGTGTGATCTCCTCTTCCGACAGCTCGTTGCTGTCCAGGTTACTGCGAGACACGTTCATCATGTGCGGTTCATAACCGGCCTGAGCTAATAACACCAGGGTGCCTGCCATGTTGAACTCCACGTCATCCGGATGCGCTCCTATGGCTAACACAGTTTTTTTCTCATGTACCATGCAGTGACCTCCTCCTGGGGACATAGGCTGGATTGCTGGAATCGATCGAGGCGGGATGTGCCTCGATCGATGCCTGGCAATCAATCGCCGGGCGACAGCCGATCCCGTTTGTTACATCGCGCCTGCCGCGGCTGAGTCCTTCGGTTTGATAAACAGCACCTCAGCACGCTGAATCCATCCCCTCCTCAAGTCCACTCGGAACCACCCATCGCTGTATCGAAAGATTCTTCGACAACGGGATTACTCAAAACGCCAATTGGATCGATCGTCACATTGCAGACGTCACCGGGTTTGAGCCATCGGGGCGGTTTCCGCGCAAAACCCACCCCATGGGGTGTGCCGGTGAGAATGGTCGTGCCCGGCAGGAGCGTTGTGCTGCCGCTTAGAAACTCAACGAGCCTCGGAACATCAAAGATCATGTCGTTGGTATTCCAATCCTGCAACACTTCGCCGTTGATATCAAGCTGGATAGCCAGAGCATTAGGATTGGGGATATCATCGGTCGTGACAAGGCAGGGCCCTAGGGGCGCGAACGTGTCGAATGTTTTTCCACGGCACCACTGGCTACCGCCCCATTTGCCCTGCCAATCGCGAGCACTGACATCGTTGGCGCAGGTGTAGCCGAGGATGTAGTTGATTGCCTCGTCCCGCGGTACATTCTTGCATCGCTTGCCAATGACCACGGCCAACTCACACTCGTAATCGACCTGCTCGCTCCGAAGGCACCGGGGTAGAAAAATCGGATCCTCCGGATTTTGCACGGCTGTGGTTGCCTTCATAAAAACGACCGGAAACTCGGGAATTGGGCTTTTACTCTCAGCGGCGTGGCGCCGGTAGTTCAAACCGATGCAAAAGAGATTGGCTGGTGACACCGGCGCCAGCAGCTTCGAGATATTGGCCGGATTCTCCGTGACGGTGAACGTGTCAAAAACATTGCCCGATATTTCTCGAGCCGTGCCATCGGTTCGCAACGATGCGTATTTCTCCTGGTGATTCGAGTCGAGATAGCGAATGATCTTCATAGTGATTCAGGTTTGGGTGAGTGGGGGGGAGTTGCTTTTCTTCAAAAAGCGCAAATTTAAAACTTTCACTTCGGATTAGGGTGCAGTATCTCTTGTACAGGAGGGATAGAATACCTTTTAATCAAGCAACTTACAAAGAGAGAGTACGAAGTTAACCAATTATTCGGGCGAAGGACCTGCAATTCGATAAACAAAAGCCATCTGGAAAGGGAGGATTCATCATGCGAGCCATATTCCTTGGACTCTGTGGTTTACTCGGCTTGTTTGCTGCCGTGATCGACATCACTTCTGCCGTCGAGCCGAGGATCGTCGACGCTTTCCAGCCCGTGCGGCTTGCGCGTCCGGAATTATCGGGGGAAATTGGACGCCGCATCGAAGATTTGATCTACAAAAACTACATGGCGCTCAATCTCGACCGGGATTTCCTGGATCCCTTTCGTACACGCCCGCCCACGGATGGAGTGCGGTACATTGGTGTGGGGAAAGTGATCGATGCGGGGAGCATGTTCTCCGCCTACACGGGCGATCCGGAAGTTGGCAATCGGACGACGCGGCTGATCGAGGAACTGATGAAGACCCGCGATTCCGATGGCTACCTCGGACACATGCCGGCCGAGCCCGAGGGACGGCAAAACTACCGCAATTGGATTCTGCACGATCAGGAATATGCAATTTTAGGTTTGGTCAACAACTGGCGATATTGTGGCAATCCGAAGTCGCTCGAATATGCCCGCGAGCTGGCCGATTACGTGCTGGCCACGTTTCCCAAGAATCCCAAACCGGACACCGTCTGCACGGCCGGATTGCCCGAGGCCATGTTGACCCTCTATGCCGCTACCGGCGACCCGCGCTATCTGGAATTTGCGGCCAACACGCGGCACGGCAATCCCCATGGCGAAGTCGAATGCAGCAGCCTACGCGAATGGGACAAGGGCACGCCACTGGATGAGAAAACACTTCTCAACCACGCGACAGCCCACGTCTATGTCAATGTGGCGCGTTGCTATAGTCAAACCATGCTCTACCGCTGGGAACCCCAGGAAACCCTCTTCAAAATATCGCGTTTCATCCTGGGCGAACTGACGCGCAAGGGTGGATGCCTGTTCATTATCGGATCCGCTTCCGACGGCGAGCACTTTTCCTACACGCAAAACGGCCGTGGCGCGACGAGCGAATCGTGCGTTACCGCCTATCTTATCCGCTGGCTCAATAGCCTGATGCGGCTGGAAGGCGATCTCCGCTACGGCGACATCATGGAACGGGCAATCTACAACGCCCTGTTTGCCGCCCAGGATCCGTCAGGGCGGCGGCTCCGATACTTCACGCCATTTGAAGGGGAGCGAACCTATTTTGAACTCGACGGCTTCTGCTGCCCCGGCAACTACCGCCGCATCGTCGCCGAACTGCCGGAAATGGTCTACTACCGAACCCACGATGGTGGCCTGGCCGTGAATCTTTATGCCGAATCAAAAAAGACGATCGGTTGGGATGGCGGACGAAGCGTGACGATCGAACAACAAACGGATTATCCCACCTCCGGGCGGGTGCGGATCACCATCAGTCCCTCGGAAATGATTGAGTTCCCACTGCGGCTCCGCGTTCCGCGTTGGTGCTCGAAGGCTTGCCTGACTATTAATAATGAACCACCTGTGACTGCCACCCCCGGTGAAAAATACCACGAAATCCGCCGAACATGGCAGCCCGGTGATACGATAACCCTCGACTTGCCCATGCCGTGGCGGCTTGTCCAAGGATATCGCATGCAACAAGGCCGGGTCGCCCTGATGCGTGGTCCTGTTGTTTACTGCATCGGGACTGAAAACAATCCTGATCTGCTGAAAAAGTATGAAAAACTGGACGGCCTGGTGATCGATCCTGAATCGCTTGGTGACCCGATCGCGGACAAATCCATCCGTCCAGACGGGCTGAAGGTCGTGGCAAAAGCATGGCCGCCCGGCAGCCGGGGCGATGGCATGCCCTCCATCGATGTTGTTCTGAGCGAGTTCGTCGATCCGACCGGCATTGCCACCTACTTCCAAGTGCCAGATCTGACCAGGGCGGTTGACGATGAATTATAGAATTATAGGGGTCAGGCTTTCATTATACACTATCTGTTATGGATGATACCCTGAATGAGCGATCCGGATTTTTTTAAAGTGTATAATGAAAGCCTGACCCCTTTTTGGATGACCCCTTTTTGAAAGCCTGACCCCTTTTTGTGTTTTTTCTTTTTGGATCAATATGCGTGCAAGCTGCGAAAGGGACCTGTTGGCGACCTATCCAATAGACCAGGTGACCGATTGGCTCGGACATTTTCCCGAGACAGCTTTGCGGCATTACAACCGAGTTGCCAAAGAGCAGGAGATCCACCAAGCCGCCGGCGCGATTCGGGTTGACACCCGGCCTGAAACCCGAAGTAAAAAGCGAAGTGCCATTGCGTGCCGGAACGGTACGCCACGGCATCCTGCGACATGAAAAAGCCTATCCATGTCGTCATAACGCACCTTAGCGTACCGCAAAGGTAGTCCGGGAGGGATTCGAACCCCCGACCAAGGGATTATGAGTCCCCTGCTCTAACCACTGAGCTACCGGACCAAAGTGCTGTATTTATAGGACAAATTGGCGCGTCTTTGGAACTGAAAAA
>JAFGFZ010000131.1 GCA_016930815.1 Pirellulales bacterium
ACCTTCGCGCCGAATCCAGAGGAGTTGGAGGTCAAACCGGACGCGGATGGCCGGATTCGATTCAATTTCCACGGCCAAGCATGGCCTGATGTCCTTCACTGGCTCGCTGGCGTGAGCGGCATGAGTCTCGATTGGCAAGAGTTGCCATCGGACTACCTGAACCTATCCACGCAACGGAGTTATACACTGGCCGAGGCCCGCGACCTCATCAACCGGCATCTGCTTAGCCGCGGCTTCACACTTCTTGCGCAAGGGGATGTCCTGATGGTCGCGAACCTGACGAAACTCGATCCGAGTCTCCTGATCCGAGTCCAACCAGACGAACTGGAAGATCATCCACCTTACTCGTATGTCAAAGTATCTTTTGATCTGCCGCAAGGAATGGAAGTGGAACCGACGGCCGAGGACGTGAAAAGCCTCCTAAGCCCGAATGGCAAGGTCCTGGCGTTGAAGGCAACGAATCGGCTCCTGGTACTCGATTCCGTTGCCAACCTCCGCAACGTCCGCGAAGTGCTTTACGATGAGCAAGATGCCGCGGAATCCTACACGCTCCCAAAACCATTCCCGCTCCGCTACGCCCGCGCGACTGATGTGGCGGAAACACTCCGCAACCTGCTGGGGATCCAACAGAAACAGACCGGCCCATTGACACCGCAACAGATCCAAATGCAACAGCAGCAGGCCCAGATGGAAGCTCAAATGCGGCAACAGCGGCAGCAGCAGGGGAAGCAACCTTCCCCTAAAAAGAAAGAGCCGGAAGTGTATATCGTCGTCGACTCCCGGCAAAACAGCCTCTTGGTGAATGCGCCTCCCGAATCGATGCGAATCATCGAGCAAGCCATCAAAATACTCGATGTACCAATCGAGCGGGACGAGGCACTCGCGGGCAGCTTGGTACGCGTGCGGGCTTATCGGCTTGTCACACTCGATCCGGCCGTCGTCGTCACAACCCTAGAAGAGGTGGGTGATCTCGATCCACAAACACGACTCAAAATTGATGCAAAAAACCGGTCGATCATCGCCTACGCTACCTTGACCGATCATGTGACAATCCAGTCAGTGATCGGTAAGCTCGATGGCACCGGGCGGCAGTTGGAGGTCATACCGCTCTATCGTCTCCGAGCCGATGAAGTCGCGGGCACAATCCAGTTCCTTCTCGTAGGTGAAAAGGAAAAGAAGAACGACCGTTATAACGACTACTACTATTACAGCCCCTGGGAGTCACGTCGTTCAAAAGAGGATGAATCCCAAGGCGAGTTCCGTGTCGACGCGGATATCGAAAACAATCGATTGATCTTATGGGCCAATGACCTGGAACTGGACGAAGTCCGGAGCCTGTTGGATAAACTCGGCGAACGTGCTGGAGAACTGGGGGATCCAAGAACGGTCCGGATCACCGAAGCGATGTCCATCGACCAAGCCCAGCGTCTTCTTGGCGATCTGCAGCAGGCTTGGAAAAGGCTTCAACCGAATCCCATGGTCATTCAAGCCTTTCCTGAACTGGATCCGGTGCCTGCCCCGGATCGAGACCATTCCACGCCCGATTCGGACGGTAGTTCCACACCCCAAACAGAAGATCAACCAGCCAACCAAGACGAAGCATCCGCATCCCGGACGACTCTCGTACGAAAGCCGCAGATCCATTTCGCCCAACTGACCTCGGATTCCCAAGATCCATCCGAACACGCATCTTCCGAAACCCTCGGCTCCCAACCCACGGCACCGCCAGTTACCGTGACTGTGACAGGTGACGGTCGACTCGTTTTCAGTTGCGACGATCCGGCAGTCCTCGATCGCTTGGAAGAACTCTACACCCAACTCGCCTCATCGGCAAAGGATTACGAGGTTTTTTACCTCACGAATGTTAAAGCCTATTGGGTGTTACTCAATTTGGAAGAGTACTTTGCAGACGAATTGAAGGACGAAGATTCGCGTCAAATCCGCGATTGGTATGGGAATCCAGTCCGGATCGGTCAAGGGGATGGAACCCGCCGGTTATCCAAGCGGCGTCGACTCAAACTCATCTCGGATGTGGACACCAACTCGATTCTAGCCGTCAACGCGACACCGGCCCAGATAGCCACCATTCGCGAATTGATCAAGATCTATGACAAGAAGATCGACGAAGATACCATCAGCACGCGCCGTACTGCTGTCTACCAAGTACGCTATTCTCAGGCGAGTGCCATTGCGGGTGCGATCAAGGAAGTCTATCGGGACCTTCTTAGTTCGAAGGACAAAGCCTTCCAGGGAGGGAAGGGTGATCCTCAGCAAACAAGCCGTTCGGAGACATACGTCCGGATCTACGATAGCTCGGATAATCCTGACAAGAAGAAGCCAGCACCGCTGAAGGCCGGTTTTGGTGGGGCCGTGGCGCTTGGAGTGGATGATGTTTCCAATACGATCATCGTATCGGCACAGGAAGAGCTGATGCAAAGCATCGAAGAGATGATCCGTGTCCTCGACGAGGCAGCTCGCCCAACGACCACTGTCGGGATCCACAAACTCAGTCCCCACATGGAATCGGCTGCGGTGCAAAAGATGCTCGCAGAAACCCTAAACCAGCCCTGGTACGGCAACCAGCGCCCCGATGCGAGGCAACAGAAGGCTCCCCCGCCGGCGAAGGTGATCAAACCACCCCAACCCAAAAACGCCTCTCCTCCACCATCGCCTGGAATGGATTGATTCTTTGATCAACCTGGGCCAAAGGGGTCCCTGTTTTTTATCGTTTGCGGCCATGCCGGCCACCTTTCGATCCGCTTCGCTGGGACCGATTGCGTGGTGTGCGAGTGGCAAGGTTGTTGTCAATCAAGATGCTCATCGTCTCTTCCCAGGTTGGGATATTCTTATGGATGGATCGCTTCCCAGACAATTTGTTCTGGTGATCGGCCGGTTCGGCGATGTGACTTGGAGCGGAGCCAGTCTCTTGATCTGAACCGGTCTGCTCCAACGCCTTGTCCAAAACAAGTTCAGGAACGCGTTGATCAGGCTGCGACGTCGCTTCGCCCACCGGCTGGGTTGGTTCCATTTCGGATACGCTGCGGTGGTGTTTCCGGCGACGGATTTTTGCAGTTTTGGTTGCATCTTGGGCTGCGGGGGGGGGCGCTGTATCGAATGGATCGCTCGAAAAGTCCCAAAGAAATTGGGTTTGTATCTCTGCCGCAGTCTCCTCCGGCTGGCTGGTGGGGGTATCCGCCGGCATTTCCGATGGCTTGGATCTTCGATCCCCCCCACCGCGCCGACGCCGTTTTTTCCGTGTGGATGGTGCATCCGAGACATCTTCCGAATGACCTGGGACGTGTTTCTTTCGTCCGGCCGTGATGTTCGAAGGTCCGGTGACTGCTTGAATTTGAGAAGCTGTTTCGGACGTTGTTTGGGTTCGCTTAGCTGCCGCACTGCGACGACGTCCACCCCGGCGTCGACGTCGGCTTTCTTTGGAGGGCATTGCTGGGATCGCGATATCGCCGGTATCGGGTAGCCTAGAGATGTCGACTGCATCCGAGTCCATCGAACCGGGTTCACTCTCCTCGGCTGACGGTGGTTCCATGGGCAGATCGGGCCATGGTGCCCCCGGAGCGTTAGAAAGAATGGATACCGATGGCCTTTCGGAGCTGTTTTCGAATAGGCCCTGAGGGCTGGAACGGTCCATGATCTCAGCCGATCTGGTCGCGGATGGTTCCAATGACAGTGCATCATTTTGGAGGACGCTTGTGACCCCAATCCCATCGGCTTCCTCCATCTCCCGCTGCGATTCGGTGGGGCTTCGCGATAGGGGGGGCATTGGATGCTGCTCCTCCGGAACCATGGCCGGTGCCTCCGGAACCGATGTCGGGCTTTTGGACGGCGATTCACCCGATAGGGGCGGTGGAACGGCCGGCAAGGAGAGACCTAGTTCAGATGCCAAGACGTTCCAATCGGAACGTCGAGGCCGTACTGGACGGGCAGAGATGCGGGGTTCGGATGGGAGATTGGAGACGGATTCTGGCTGGAGAGGCTGGATTGTTTCATGGGAGGTTTGGGTCCCCAACAGCTTGGCCAATTCGTCCCAACTGGACTTTTCTTCCTTTGTACTCATGGAACGGTCGTTTCCTGATCTGGACAGGGCTTTCTTGCCAGTATAGGTGACGGACGAATGCATGGGAAGTCGATTCACCAATAAACAAGGGCGGGCATGCCGATTGGCTTGCCACGCCCTTGTCGCTTCCCCCCCTATCTCCCAGAAAGATGGTCTGTTATGGGTGGATCTGGTCGATCAGCATTGTCCCATTATCGACGACGTTGAAGAGTGGCCGGTATGGACTGCTGTGAGAGGTGCAGCCGTTACAGCCGAAATGCCAAACCAGATTGATGCCAATGTTCCAGGATTCTCGAATGGCACTATCAGGCAGTACGTCCTCTTCGGGGATCAAATAATTAAATCCGCCTTGAAGAGACCAGCGATCGTCGATCGGAAGCAGAAAATCACCGCCGAACAGGCCATCGTTATTGTCGGTCATTCCGCCCCAAAGGCGGGCTTCACCGCAATCGAAAAAGTGCCAGCGGTAAAAGAGAACATATTGATCAACGGCCCGGAAATTGAGAGTGGTTCGGTACTGTTCACCGAAGATATTTTCGTATCCCGAGTCATTGGTGTGGATTGCTGTCCAGACGCCAATCTCTCCTCCACGAGGCCCGACGAGACTCATTTCAGCTCGAATTTGGGAGAAATCGAGGTCTTGAACCAGGTCATCCCGCATCAGATCGTAGACAACACCCCACTGGAGCCCGACTTTGCGGCGGTGGTAGATCCCGGCAGTGGCCAGATGTTGATTTCGAGACGTCTCGGAGAGAGTCGCCAGATCCCCGTGGAGGCGGCTTTGGGTGGTCTGGTAGCCAAGTTGATAACCGATGTGAGGCCAAGGAAGTAGCGGGGCACGACCTCCGACCTGGACCCCCTCTTGGAATCCAAAATTATTTCCCCAACCCGTGTCGCGTGGTCCCTTGAATCCATGCACGCCGGCAAAGATCGCCAGATACTGGAAACGGGGTAGACAGAGCGGGATGCATTCGTCGGCTCCGCCACAAATATCCCATTCGCTGCCGAGCCCAGGAAAACATCCGGTGCATGGGTCAGAACATGGATCCAGACCGCATTCGTCGCATGGCTCTAATCCTCCGTCGCAATCGCAATCTGGACCTGAGAAAATGGGATCCGATTCATATTCCACCGATCCGTCAGGGATCGGAGTGATCACTGTTTCGTGGGTTGGCCCCGGTTCATCTTGATTTGCCATCTCCGGTCCATAGGCGATTTCGCTTGTTCGATGAAGTCGAGCTTCACGGATGGCCGGCATCACACTGCCAGCTCGTCCGCGCGAGGTCAATGGATTGAAAACTTGGCCGGCATACGATGTCCCGGTACTGGCGGGTAGGACACCACCAAAAATGGCCGAAAAAGGATCCCTCGAATGGCCAGTTCCCTCGGCGAATGCGGCCGAATTGCCAACAACAAACAGAGCGATCGCAAGGGAAGGGATTTGCCGGGCAACTTGCCAAAACCGGGTGCGTGTCATGGTCGAATCCCCGAAACGAATGGCGAACCACCGGCCTAAACCGGTTAAGGTAGGACAGAAGCAATCGAAGGCGGGCCAGGAACTAGACTCAGTCCGCATGGCCATTATCGGCGGCCTTACAATCGGAACTTTCGGAATTCTCCCTTTAATCAATAGAAATTCTCCAAATTGACTAATTTGCCGAATCAAGAGGGCCGGCTCCCTCGTCAGAAGGCATTGCGTACCGAGCCAACCCGGTGCAAAATGGCCTTCGTCATGTCCGACCAATCGCTCCAAGAAGTCTGTTGTTGCATGGGCCAGCCGGTCGCCGGGAATCCCACCCAGTACATGATGCAGAAGGCATTCCAGCGAGCCGATCTCGATTGGTGCTATCTGACCTTCGAAGTACCACCCAATTGCCTTGAAGATGCGATGCGGGGCTTTCGGGCTTTTGAATTCCGGGGTGGCAATATCACCATTCCGCATAACCGGACTGCAGTCGAATATGTCGATGAGTTGACCGATGCGGCTCGGCACTGCGGGGCTATCAACTGCGTCACGCGTGTCGAGGACCGACTCGAAGGCGACAATACCATCGGCCGTAGCTTCATGCAGTCACTTCGTGATATGACCGATCCGGTTTCAAAACGGATTGTTCTCTTGGGTGCCGGGAGCGTCGCGAGAGCCATTGGAATGGAACTGGCCCTGGCCGGTGCTGGTCCCATTACGGTGGTCAATCGTACCGAGCCCCATGGCCGGGAACTGGTGGATCTTCTCCAGCAGAATACCCAGGCTGAAGTGGTGTACGACCTTTGGGAAGGGAACTATCGGGTCAACGCCGCGACGGCAGTACTGATCCATGCAACGTCGATCGGCCGGGATAATCCTGATATCCCGGTTCCGGTCGATTTGGAATCCCTTCAGCCAGAATGTGTGGTCGCCGACGTGGTACCCAGCCCTCTTCCTTCGGCATTCTTAGAGACCGCGGTCAAGCACGGCTGCCGGACCATTAGTGGCCTGGATATGCTCGTCAATCAAGGCATCCTTGCATTCCAACGCTGGACGGGCATCTCTCCGGACGCACTGGTGATGCGGGAAGCGGTTGAAGAATTCTTGAGCATTTGATCGAATGGTCCAAGGACGCAACGATGCATGGTCTCTTCATCACCGGAACAGGTACAGGCGTCGGGAAAACCTATGTTGGTCGGTTGATCAGCCGCGTCCTGGTCTCGCAAGGGCACCGCGTAGGTATCTACAAACCGGTCGCCAGCGGGTGCCTCGCCGAGGGAACCAGGGTGATTTCCCAGGATGCGCTGGCTTTGTGGGAAGCAGCAGGCCGACCCGGAGAATTGGATCGTGTCGCGCCGCAGCGTTTTCAAGCGGCCCTGGCGCCCCACCAAGCGGCGCGTGCCGAGGGCCAGACAATCGATAGGGAACTGCTTCGACTCGGTATCGACTATTGGCGCGAGCGGTCGGATATCGTTTTGGTCGAAGGGGTCGGCGGACTGATGTCCCCGATGAGTGAAATCGATTACAACGCCGATCTGGCGATCGAATTCGGTTATCCACTGATTGTTGTCGCACCGAATGTGCTCGGTACCATCAACCAAACACTTCAGACACTCATCACGGCCGTGACGTTCCGGGAAGGCCTCCATGTTGCGGGCGTTGTTTTGAACGATATTTCCCCAACGCCGGACGCAAGTGCCGAATCCAACGGTGCCGAGTTGGAAGCCCGCTCCGTACCTCCGTTGTTAGCCCAGGTTGCGCACACCGGGGAATTCGACCGCGATGTGGACTGGTATGCTTTGGCCTGATCGTGGTTACAATGGCGCCATGCCCACTTTTCCCGATAGAATCAGCGACCTGTTTCGCCCCTCAGCCACCTGGGAAACACTCTGTTTGCGAGCCAGCCTAATGCGCCGGCTTCGGTCGTTTTTCCAAGAGCAAGATTTCGTGGAAGTTGAAACGCCGCTTGTATCGCACGAGATCATTGCCGAATCATATAACGATCCATTTCCCGCCGTTTTTGGCTGGCTTCAAACATCACCCGAGGCGCATATGAAGCGGCTGCTCGCCGCGTTCCGATCGAGCGGAATATCGGCCATCTATCAGGTGACTCGATCGTTTCGGGCAGATGAGCGGGGCCGCCTTCACAATCCAGAGTTCACGATCGTAGAGTGGTATCGCATTGGGGACGCTATGGAGGCCGGAATGGAGTTTTTGGATCAGTTCTGCCGGGTGGTGCTCGATGCGCCTCCCGCGACACGCACTGCTTTTGCCGACGCCTTTCTCCGCGACGTGGGTATCTGTCCGCACACAGCGACGGTCCGTGAATTGGCAACTGCAGCGCGGGATCGAGGCCTCGATCTGCCGATAGGCATCCATCCGCGGGATCGCAACGAATGGCTGGACTTCCTCCATCTGCGTCTCGTGGAACAGAATCTCGGCCGCTGGGGGCCTGAGATCGTCTATCATTACCCAGCCAGCCAGGCCGGTTTGGCTTCGATCCGTCACCAAGCCGGCAGGCCACCGGTTGCCGAGCGGTTTGAACTCTATTGGCATGGCATCGAATTGGCGAACGGCTACCATGAGTTGACCGATCCCAGGGAACTCCGCCAGCGATTGAACCAGGCATCCACCAACCGGATGGCTGCTGGCAAGGATCCCCTCCAGGAACCGGCGTGGCTTCTATCGGCCATGGAAGCCGGATTACCCGCCTGCTCGGGCGTTGCCCTTGGATTCGACCGACTTGCCATGATCGCTTCCGGAGCGGAATCGATTGATGAAGTACTCACTTTCCCCGCGGAGCGTGCATGAATTGTCCATTTCTTAGAGACAAAACCGCGGTATCAGAGGGCTTGGAAAAAATACGGGCGAGCCATCACACCGACCAGGAGAGGAGAATTAAAATGCCCATAATGATCAACATAAAGATCAGCACACCAAAGGCGAAACGAACCGCATGTTCGAGGATCGGCCAGGTCAATTCGTGGCGTGTGGCTGCATAGACAAGGCTGATCGACACCAAGAGTGGGACGGCATACCAGAGCCGAGCAATTCCAACGGCTACCAGAATCGCATCGATCATGGATTCGCCTCCTTCGCTTGATTCTCAGTGGCAGGGGGGACTTCCGATGCATTTTCCGGAAGATCGCTGTGGCCTTGATTCTTTTTCTTTTTGGTTTCCGGCAAAATCGCCAAGGGCCCGGCTGCCGCATCGTAAATCACCAGGATATTCAGTAATCCCGCAATCATGGTGTAGACCGTTCCCAACTCGAATCGGCTCGGCAGGTTGTGATTCCACATCGCCAATTCCGTGGGATGGACGACGACATTTCCGGAAGCATCCGTTGATTCAAACCGGTCAGAAATTCTGAACTTATTACAGATGTATGGGTCGCGTGGTGGCGCCATGATTCCCCCCCATCCTCCAATCGGTTCTTTGAAGTTGTCCTCGCTTGCCACGCGTTCCTTTTGAACGAGCGCCGGAAGGGCCGATAGGCCAACACCAACCTGACACCAATATTGCCAGCGGTAGGGTTGCTGGTGCGGCAAGGAGGCATAAACAACATGGCCGTTCCCTAAATAAAGCCCAAAAAAAAACGTGCCCAGGATACAAATGAAAAAGAGCACACCCTTTCCGGTCCGGCGCTGGTACAAATGGCCCAGGCCCGGAACAAGCCAGGCAAGAAAGGCAGCCAGCCACGGATCTTTCAGTTCGACATCGATTCCGGCTTCAGGGATAATGACCCGATGGGAACGATACGATTTCTTGGCTGGTATCGGATTGGATTGGCGGGATCGAACCATGGCGGAATCTTGCTCCGTGGGATGCCCAGTCGCTAGGAAACAACAGGCGAGTTCCTTCATTTGTCATTCCACATTATGCAGCCTGGTGCGGATCACGAATAGGGCCAACCTCGGTTGATAGCGTCCAGGAGTGCTCCTGCAGGGATCCAGGAGCCGGTGTTTCACCGTGAGGGCAAGGCCAAGGATGAATTTCCTGCAGTGGCAGGATGGCCGCCCCCTGTTATTCGCCGCAAGCTGACTCGATCTTGGCCCGGTGGCGGTTCGAATCCATGCCAGGCCACAGAGGCCTCTCTTGAAGAAAACCACTGTTTTTTTAGGGGGAAACGCCTCCAGGTGGCCGTTGTGAGATGCTTGGGAACATGGTAAATTAAGGGTTTCGAGGATCATGCCCATGCCGGCATCCTTGCCGATTTTCATCGAAAGGACTCTCCCTTGGCAACTGACGAACCCAACCCCCCGGATCCCTCGGGCGACGTCAAACCTCAGCACCTGGACATCGCCGCACGGCTCATCGATCTACCTATTGAAGAGGAATTAAAAGACAGTTACCTGACGTACGCGATGAGCGTTATTGTCAGCCGAGCCTTACCGGACGTTCGTGATGGTTTGAAACCATCCCAACGGCGGATTCTATCCGCGATGAACGACCTGAATCTTACGCCCGCATCGGCGCGTATCAAGTGCGCGAAAATCTGTGGCGACACGAGTGGCAACTACCACCCCCACGGAGAAGGTGTCATTTACCCAACACTCGTTCGCATGGCCCAGGATTGGAATATCCGCCATGTCCTGATCGACAAGCAGGGAAACTTTGGCTCGATCGCCGGGCTACCTCCAGCAGCCATGCGATATACGGAAGCCCGCCTCTCGCCATTCGCCATGCTGATGCTCGAGGACCTCAAGCTGAATACAGTGGACTTCGTCCCAACGTACGACGATCGGTTGATGGAGCCAACAGTCCTGCCGAGCAAGTTCCCGAATCTGCTGGTGAACGGTTCCGGCGGGATCGCGGTGGGTATGGCCACATCCGTACCTCCGCACAATTTGGGTGAGGTTTGCCGTGCCGTGATTGCCCTCATCGACAATCCCGACCTGTCGATTCATGATCTTATGGAAATCATCCCAGGTCCGGATTTTCCGACCGGCGGGATCATCTGCGGACGGAATGGAATCTGGCGCGGATACCAAACGGGTCGAAGCACCATCACCGTCCGTGCTCGAACGAGTATCGAAGAGAAGGGAAACCGGACACGGATCGTGGTCCATGAAATTCCATATCAGCAGGCCCGGGACCGGGTTGAAAAGATCATCGCCAGCCTCATTGCCGAAGGCAGAATTCCGGGTGCGTCCGCGATCCGGAACGAATGCGATTTGAAGGAGCCGGTACGGCTAATTATCGATCTGAAACGCGATGCCGACCCGAATATTGTATTGAACCAACTTCATAAATTCTCGCCGCTCCAAGATACGTTCTCCATCATCCTGCTTGCCCTGGTCGACGGCAAGCCGCGTGTGCTGACACTCAAGGAAATGCTCGAAGAGTACCTGCGGCACCGAGTGACCGTCATCCGCCGTCGCACGCAGTTTTTACTCAGCAAGGCCCGGCAGCGAAAACACACGGTTGAAGGACTCCTCCTTGCCCACGCAAATATCGACGAAATGATCCGTGTCATTCGTGATTCGAAGACACAGGCCGAGGCGAAAAAGCGGATTATGCAGATTCAAACGCCCGCCGCCATGCTCCGGCGGGCACTGGGAGATGAAGGATTCAACTTTTTCCAGAACGAACGGGGAGTGGCTGAATACTACGCGCTGACTCCAGTTCAGGCCGACGCGATTCTCCGAATGACACTCGGACAACTCGTCAACCTGGAACAGGAAAAACTAAGCGAAGAACACCGTGAATTGCTGAGTAATATCCGTGATTTTCTGGGCATCTTGGCGGATGAAGCCAAGATATTGGCTATCATCCGGGAAGACCTTGAGCAGATTGTCAAAAAATATGCCGAACCGCGCCGGACTCAAATCAGTGGCGAAGAGGTCGCCGATGTCGATGTGGAAGATCTCATCTCCGAAGAGCAGATGGTCGTTTCACTAAGCCACAATGGCTATATCAAGCGGACCCCATCGAGCACCTACCGTGCCCAACGCCGGGGTGGGAAAGGAATCAAAGGTGCCACAACCGACGAAGACGATCCGGTTGAGCACCTCTTCGTTACGAGTACGCACGATTATCTGCTTATCTTCACGACGAAGGGGAAAGTGTACTGGCAAAAAGTCTACAATTTGCCGCAACTCTCCCGGGAAAGTAAGGGCCGGGCTATTGTCAATTTGCTCAACCTGGCCGATGACGAGAAGATCGCAGACTGCCGTCCCATTCGCGACTTTGACCAACCGGACCATTTTCTGATGATGGCAACTCGATATGGTCTCATAAAGAAAACACCCCTAAGCGCATTCAGCAGGCCTCTCAAGAGTGGAATCATTGCCATCAAACTGAAAAAGGAAGACGAACTAGTCGATGTCGTCGTCACGAAGCCGGGTGATGAAGTGGTCCTCGCGACCGCCCATGGCAAGGCAATCCGATTCAAGGAATCGGATGCCCGGCCCATGGGACGCAATACATCTGGTGTTCGAGGAATATCACTTCGAGAAACGGATGTTTTGGTTGGCATGGTTGTCGCCGATCCGACCGCGACCCTGCTCACAGCTTGCGAAAATGGATTCGGCAAGCGCACTTATTTTGGCCCCAACGACAGCGATGAAACGGAATCGGGCGACGAGGATATCTCCTCGTC